>CAZGQY010000029.1:0-30661 GCA_964528035.1 uncultured Methylococcaceae bacterium
CTTGGATGCGGCTTCCCTGCCGCATACACTTCCTCCACAGATCCCCCATAGAGGGATGTTTCGATTTGAGGGCAAGTAGTTACCATTTCACGATTAAATTAAACTTTGATCCAAAACAAACATCACGAAACTCCATTCTTTTAAAAATGAGTTTATCGAGACGACCTTCAAATATTCCTCCTAAGGAGCGAGGATTCACGTTTTCCGTTTTCAAAAGGGAGACAAACTTCGAAAACAGGTATTTCCAGAAAGTAAATCAGCTAAAACAGACTCGAAAACTTTTCAACCACTTTGGCCGGCAAAGGAATATAGCCATCCTTGAGTACGACCTGCTGCCCATTCTTTGACATTACCATCTTTAGAAACTCCTTCTCAAGTGGTGCGAGCGGCTTGTTCGGGTGCTTATTCACGTAAATATATAAAAAGCGTGACAATGGGTAATGACCACTGATCGCTTGCTCTGGGCTGGCTTCGATGAACTCTGCATCAACCGTGGACGCCAATGGGACCGCCCGAACACTCGATGTCTTATAGCCAATTCCTGAATAACCGATTCCATTTACAGAGTTACCTACCGACTGAACAACGGACGCAGAACCAGGCTGCTCATTAACATTGTTTTTAAAATCTCCTTTGCAAAGAGCTTTTTTCTTAAAATACCCATATGTACCCGAAACCGAATTACGCCCGAAAATCTGGATACTTTGCTGTTGTAACACAGTGGAGGAGTCCAGATCGCTCCACTTAGCAATATCACCTTCGTAACCGCATTTACGTGTAACCGAGAATATTGCGTCAACCTGAGCTATGGTCAAACCGGCAATAGGGTTATCCTTATTCACATACACTGCAAGGGCATCTATAGCAACCGGAATTGCCGTCGGTTTATAGCCAAAACGATCCTCAAACGCAGCAATTTCTTTTTCCTTCATCTTTCGACTCATAGGCCCGAAATTTGAAGTCCCTTCGGTTAATGCCGGAGGTGCGGTCGAGGAACCCGCAGCCTGTACCTGAATATTCACGCTCGGATAGAACCGCTTAAAAGATTCTGTCCACAGGGTCATTAAATTCGCCAGCGTATCGGAACCCACGCTGGAAATATTTCCCGAAACACCACTGGCAGACACATATTCTGGCAATGCCTCATCAACACTGGCTGCGTTTAATGAACTCGCCAGACTTAAACTTAAGCCCGATATTGCGATAATCTTAAGTAATTTTTTCATTCGTCAGATACCTCTTAATATAGGAGAACAGAACACGTGAATAGTATAGTGTTCATTCATGACAAAATTATTACAGCAATTAGCTCACCCTCTAATTGAGCGGTACAACCCTCTGTGGATTCAGTAGACGGAGTTATAATACGAAGACTAATCAATTTTTGCACCCGGAAATAAACAGCGAAATACACTGCCACGACCCACACGACTGCGAATGGAAAGTTTTGCATCGTGTCGCTCAAGAATATGTTTTACGATTGCAAGGCCAAGACCGGTACCTCCGTGTTTTCGCGAGCGTCCCGAATCTACCCGATAAAAGCGCTCGGTCAAACGCGGAATATGTTTCTGAGGTATACCTATGCCACTGTCCTCAACCCCGACAGTTTTTTCCTGATTACGCAGTTTGCAAAAAATACGAATTGTACCGCCGTCCGGCGTATAGTAAATCGCATTTGAAACAAGATTACTAAAGGCCATATGCAATTGTTTTCGATCCCCGTATATATCAAATGCCTGTACCTCCAGTCGAATGCGGTGTTTGCCGCCATCCAAAAGTTTTGACTGTTCATGGATTTCCTTAAGCAGCGCCCCAACATCAACCCGTTCGCAACAATCACTTTCTGTCGATTCGAGGTGAGCAAGAACAGTCAAAGCATCAAGAACAGCCTGCATACGAACGACTTGATATTCCATTGCAGAAAGCGGCTTTCGAATTTCTCCGAAATCGTTTTCGAGCAGTGATTCGATATAGCCGGATAACACCGTTAATGGTGTTCGCAGTTCGTGGGAAGCATTCGCAATAAAGTCTTTGCGCATAATATCCAACTTGTGCCTTAAAGTAATATCATTTATACACAGTAGCCGTTGGTCTTTATTGACAGGTGTAATATCAACCATCAACTGGCGTTTATCATATTCGAACTCGAGAGGCTGCTGGGAATTTGATCTGTTAATATATTCAGCGAATTTTGGATGGCGGATCAAATTGTCTATTCGCAATCCGGTATCGCGCCCAGCCTGTAGTCCAAATATCTGTTGAGCAACCGGATTAAACCACTCAATTTCATTTGTTTTTGAGATAACGATCGTCGGAAAAGGCAGCGCCTGGGTCGACTCCCGATACATTGACAATATCGACCGAAGTCTTTTTTTTGCCTTCCTTTGGCGCTTATACAAAAGGAAGTTACGATAATAAACCTCGTCCCAGACACCCATGGAATCGGGCACCTGATTAGATTGGCTGTGCAACCATTGGATCAGTTTATTAAGATTATAAAAAGTCCAGCTCAGATACAGTACAAGAACCAGTGCAAATACCTCGAAAACAACTCCAAACAGGCTGGCGATGACAAGAACTGGCAGGAGGATACTCGCCGATACAACCAGTTCGATCGTTAAAACTCTATTCACTCTTGAATTGAAAAACGATATCCTCTGCCTCGTACCGTTTGAATCAGTCGGTGCAGATTAAAAGGTTGCAGGTGTTTTCTAAGCCGTCGTATATGAACATCCACTGTTCGGTCTTCGATGTAAACGGTGGTTCCCCAGACATAATCGATAAGTTGATCTCTAGTATAAACCCGCTCGGGATGCGCCATAAGATGTTGCAGTAACTTAAATTCTGTGGGGGAGACTGCTAACAATTTATCGCCTATTTTTAGCCTCTGGGCGTCACAATCCATATGCATCTGGCCGATGTGAATCTCCTCAAGTTCCGGCCTCGAACGTCGCAATACCGCCTGAATCCTGGACCTCAGTTCCTTCACTGAAAATGGTTTACTAATATAGTCATCAGCACCTACATCCAGACCCAGAACCCTGTCTTCTTCGGAGCCCCGAGCTGTTAACATGATGACCGGTAATGAGGAACGATATTTACGAATTTTCCGTAACAAGTCTATTCCACTTCTACCGGGTAACATCCAGTCAAGCAATACCAAATCCGGTTTATTTGATTCAATAATGGGCCAGGCTTTTTCTGCCGTTTCACTGAAATAAATATGATAGTCATTCGATTGCAGGGAAAATTTAAGCATCTCCTGTATATCAGGATCATCTTCGACCAGTAGAATTGTTGCAAATGCCATTAAAAAAGTTTTTCTTCAATCTCATCAATATTAATGTGTCTGATATCTTTACCCATGACCAGATAAATCACATATTCACCTATGTTTTTGGCATGGTCACCGATACGTTCCAATGCCCTGGCTGTCCACACAATATTAAGAATTTCCGATATACTTTTCGGATCCTCCATCATATATGTGATCAATTGCCGCAGTATCAACTTATATTCTTCATCAACCTCTTCGTCACTGCGAACCACTTCTAAAGCTAGATCAACATCAAGCCGGGCAAACGCATCCAGGGCATTTCGCGTCATCCTTCCGACCGATTCTGCGATAGGTTTAATGCCCGCATACCGACTACTGAAACGGCTGTCATTTTCCGACATGAATACGGCCATCCTGCCGATTTTTTCTGCTTCATCACCCATTCGTTCAAGATCGGTAATCGTCTTTATGACGGCGATAATCATACGTAAATCCGAAGCTGCAGGCTGACGACGAGCCAATATGCGGGTACATTCTTCATCGATAGCCACTTCCATTGCATTGACTCGATGATCTTGACGAATAACCTTGTCTCCACTATCCGCATCCTGTACCAATAGAGCATCAACAGCATCTCTAATCTGCTGCTCCACCAATCCGCCCATATTCAGAACCTTATTGCGCAGATTCTCCAATTCGGTGTTGAATTGATTAGAAATATGTTGATGGCTATATAAGTTATCCATAAAAATCACCCATATCTACCTGTAATATAGTCTTCTGTCTGCTTTTCAACAGGGTTGGTAAAAATTGTATTGGTATCGCCAAACTCAACCAAATCACCTAAATACATAAATGCTGTTTCATCTGAAACCCGCGCCGCCTGTTGCATATTATGTGTCACTATCAGTATCGTGTATGTAGACTTGAGGTCATAAATCAACTCTTCAATTTTTAGCGTGGAAATTGGATCCAGTGCAGAAGCCGGTTCGTCGAGCAACAGAACCTCGGGCTCTATGGCAATCGCCCTGGCAATCACCAGCCTTTGCTGCTGGCCTCCTGACATTCCCAGGGCATTTTCGTTTAAACGACTTTTAACTTCATCCCACAACGCCGCATTTTTTAGCGCCCATTCAACTTTTTCTTCGAGAACTCTACGATGTTTTATTCCCTGCAAGCGCAATCCATAGGCAACATTATCAAAGATTGACATGGGAAACGGATTCGGCTTCTGAAACACCATTCCAACGCGTTGCCGTAGCTGAGAAACATCGACATCCTGAGCGTGTATATTCTTATTGTCGAGTAAAATCTGACCTTCAACGCGGACATTTGGGATCAAATCGTTCATACGGTTAAAACAACGCAACAGAGTCGATTTGCCACACCCGCTTGGTCCGATAAATGCCGTCACCCTGTGTTTTTTCATCTTGAAACTAATATTATTCAGGGCCCGAGTTTCTCCATAAAACAATTCCAGATTTTTTGCTTCCAGGCAATATTGTGCATCCGGCAGAGTCTCATTGGCTACGCTTAGAGAGGGCCTTAACTGGGAATCAATCGACAATTTCATAATTTAGTTATCCAGAGAACGGTACTTCTCGCGTAAGTTGTTCCTAAGCGAAATCGCACTCATATTTAAAATCACAATCACCACAATCAGTAAAAAAGATGTCGCGTATACCAGGGGGCGTGCAGCTTCAATATTCGGGCTCTGAAATCCAACATCATAAATATGAAAACCCAGATGCATGAATTTCCGATCCAAATGAAAAAACGGAAAATTACCATCCATTGGCAGACTCGGCGCGAGTTTGACTACACCGACCAGCATCAAGGGTGCTACCTCGCCCGCTGCACGGGCAACTGCGAGAATCATTCCGGTCATAATGGCCGGACTGGCCATGGGAATAACAACACGCCATAAAGTTTCAGACTGAGTCGCACCCAATGCCAGACTACCTTCTCTTAAAGAGCGTGGAATACGAGCCAATCCTTCCTCGGTAGCGACAATGACGATAGGAAGAGTCAGCAAGGCCATGGTCAAGGAAGACCACAATAACCCGGGTGTTCCAAATGTCGGCGCAGGTAAAGCCTCAGGATAAAACAGGCGATCGATATTACCACCCAGAAAATACACAAAAAAACCTAAACCAAAAACCCCGTATACAATGGAGGGTACACCAGCAAGATTATTGACTGCAATGCGGATAATTTGAGTCAACAGCCCCTGTTTGGCATACTCCCGCAAATACACAGCCGCCACAACCCCCAAAGGGGTCACCAGAATCGACATTGACAACACCATCATAACCGTACCAAAAATTGCCGGAAAGATACCCCCTTCTGTATTCGCTTCACGTGGGTCTTCAGTGATAAAAGCCCACAATTTTTTGAAATAAAACCCTATACGGGCAAAAAAAGAAAATTTATTGGGTTGCCAGGCGTTCATGATTTTTTCCAGTGGCACAGTGACCTGTCGACCTTCCATAAGACGCAATCGAATAGAATCACGTTGTATCGCGACATACAGATCAGCCAACTGGTTTTGCTGCTGCTCATACCGAAGCTGTAATTCCTTACGCCGTTTGTCTATCCGGGCCAGTGTTTGCGGATTTACTTTCCCCTGAATTTCCAATTTGCGCTGTTTTAGACGCAACCGCTCCATTTGATAATTAATCGCACCTATTTCTGTACTCTCCAAATCTTTTATTTGATTTCTAAGCTGCCTGGCTCGATCCAGTCGTTGCAAAAATGACTGTATTGCATTTGATCCTTCGGCAATTTTCCGGTCATTTTCAAACACTGTTTCCAGGTACCCATAAAGATTCCCCCACTCCAATCGCTCCACAACGAAAATTTCTTCCGGGACCGTCATATGGTGAACTTTAGCATCAAAAATCCAGCGAAAATCACTTCCCAAAATATCACGATTGCCGGTTTTCACCAGATGACGCACAATTTCGTCGCTCGAAGGATCACTATTCTGCACCCTCTGAGCACTCACTGTTTCGGTTTCCACCCATTCTGCGATCAAGGATTTTCCCTGGTATTCCACCTCATAGACCGTGGCCGGCCAAAAATGACTCATGCCACGCACGGCAATGAGCCCCAGTAAACCGACAACAGCAAGTAGAGCAATACTAATCGCGCCTGCATTGAGCCATATCCAGGGCTTTCCGCTCCTAAACCACTGGCCTATCATAAGCCGCTATACCTTTCTCTCAATCGTTGACGAATGAGTTCTGCCCCGGTATTGAATACAAAGGTAAATAAAAACAGAACCAGCGCCGCTAGAAACAAAATTCGATAGTGACTGCTAGCCACCTCCGCTTCAGGCACTTCCACAGCAATATTTGCGGACAATGTACGCATTCCCTGAAATAGACTCATATCCATTACCGGAGTATTGCCTGTTGCCATCAAAACGATCATGGTTTCACCTACCGCCCGACCAAAACCCATCATAAGCGCAGAAAAAATTCCCGGACTCGCTGCTGGCAATACAACCTGCATAACCGTTTGCCACTGAGTAGCACCCAGTGCCAGAGATCCTCTGACCAAATGTTGTGGAACACTGAAAAGAGAATCTTCGGCAATGGAAAATATAGTTGGCGTCACCGCAAACCCCATGATTAAACCCACCACAAGAGCATTGCGTTGATCGTAATCCATACCCAGTGTTTGACTTAACCAGATCTGCATATTACCGCCAAAAAGCAGATTTTCCAGAGGTTGGCTCACACTCATTGCAAACCAGGCCAACAGCAGAATAATCGGAATCAGCAAAGCGGCTTCCCAGCCTTCGGTATGGCGCATCCAGGGCACCCATTGCCATGTCCAGCCAGAAATCAAAAAGCCTGTCGGTAACAAAATCAATAATAAAAACACACCGGGTAAAAAGCTCTCGACAAACGGGGCCAACCACAATCCTGCTAAAAAACCCAGTATGACTGTAGGTAATGCCGCCATAATCTCAACAGTCGGCTTCACGGTCTGGCGCATCGACGGCGCCATAAACTGGGCCGTAAATATCGCTCCAAATATTGATATGGGAACAGCAAACAACATCGCATATAAGGCTGCCTTTATCGTTCCGAACGATAGTGGAACCAGACTGAATTTCGGTTCAAAGTCTTCCGTAGAGGCTGATGATTGCCAGATATAATCCGGATTCTGGTAGCCCTCATACCAGATTTTGTCCCACAGTATGCTCCACGACACTTCAGGATATTCGTTACTGACCTGAAACAGCCGCATAATGCCATCGGCATTATCGGTCATTAAATGATTCGCTCGCGATGACCATGCCAGATAAGGCACAGCACCGTTTTCAAGCTTGACACTCGCGATTTTTCGATTTGAAGTTGCATAATAGATTGTGATCACGCCGTTCAGATCGGAGACTGCAAAGCCTTTGCGACGGTGTTCGGCGGCGATCGCTACAACCGACGAAGATCCAGCGCTGAAGCGGCGAACATATTTAAGAGTCCTTCGGTTGTCAATTTTGACAACCATCCATTGCTGTATTTCTCCCTGATCAAGCGCGACCAATAACGAGCTTCCACCCACCAGTAATTCTACCCGGCTAATTTCTGACTCCAAAGAAAAAAGAATGGGAGGACTCAACTTACCGTCAGCCCCGAGTCCAAACTGTAACAAACCGTCGGCCTGAGTCGCAAAAACTGATCCAAGCCCTGGATCTATGAGCAGAAAACGAACCGGCTCTGCGAGCAACATCTGAGAAAATGAAACCTGTTCTATTGAGACTTCTTCACTTAGAAACGACTGCTCCCGTCTGAATCTGGCATACAGCATCCTTAAATCTTCACTGACCGCGACCAGTCCAGCGGAATCCTCTCCAATTCTGAATGCAAGATTTAGCAAAGATTTACGACTTTCGTCCAACAGCAGCCCTTCTTTTCCCAACGGAAACTCCAGTCTGGGCGTTAATGTCCGATGATCATCAGGATAGCTGACATCGAATACATACTTCAGCACATAAACGAGTCCATCTGATGTACCCAAAGCCACTAAATCGGGTGATTGGTGCGCAACCGCGGTTATTTCACTTTCAATTGCAAGCTGCTGAGTGGAAATGATTCTCCCGGACTGTGTATCAAAAAACACAATCCGGCCGTCAGCAACAAACCGAACTCCGACCTGACCCTGTTCCTCAAGACCTATATATACGGTTTCTCCACCACCGGGTGAATTGTACTGGTGTATTTGCTGAATATGAGCAGAATTGAACAACGGGATAACTTCATAAACAAGATAGAAGAATATGAGTGTTATCGCGACGATAATACCAATACCGCCGATGGATACGAACCGCCTGAGCAGGCGATCTTTCAATAATCGGCGACGATCACGACTGCCTGAGCTAAGCGAAAGTTTCATTTGCGATGAAATATATGAATCATCTGGATATAAACAATCTTTCTAAAAAATGAGTCCGTGAACATTCTTAAAAATTAATTTCGTATCTATTCAGAAAATTTCGTGGTTTGAGAGACATTACTGAAACTCCTTGAATATGATCATGCACAAACATCCATTCTTGGATCACTTCTGCAGAGCAAGCGGAAAATGTGATTTCCCACTTGTTTTCAAAATTAATCGTGTTGGTAATTAAACTTTCCGGTACACCCGGTTGCAGATTAAAATTCTTTCGCTCATTAATGGATATTACAGTATACAAAACCTTTGTTACATAAATATTACAGAACGAATATGGCCCAAAAAACAGAGGTGGAATTCCGGACACATTGATATTATGCACCGAAATAACTCTAAAACACCACTAACCAGGGAATTGATTTATCCTCGGAAGCTACAAAAAAGCAGGTTATAATATAACCCATTCGTTGCTATTCACGTAAATGGATTAAAGAGGGTGTAAATTGCTGGTTTGTCAGTTGTTCAATATTGGGCTACAACAGTCCTGAAAAAAGCGATTATAGACTCGACAAATAGAACGTTTGCACTTTGCGAACAACAAATTGATTGAATAGTTACACCAAATTTTTAATAACTAGTAAAAAAATAATATGGATCAGTGGTTTTCAAAAATCCTCGAAGAAATTGGTGAAGACGTTTCAAGAGAAGGCCTGGTTGATACGCCCCGTCGCGCTGCCAAAGCGTTTCAGTTTCTCAATCAAGGGTACAGTCAAACAATTGAAGGCGTCCTGAACAATGCGATATTTCAGGCAGACACTGAAGATATGGTCATTGTTAAGGACATAGAACTGTACTCTTTGTGCGAACATCATTTGCTGCCATTTATCGGTAAATGCCATGTCGGATATTTGCCAAACGGTAAAGTTCTCGGGCTTTCCAAGGTTGCCAGAATCGTGGATATGTATGGTCGTCGCCTGCAAATTCAGGAAAAGCTGACCAAACAAATCGCCGATGCGATCCAACTGGCGGTTGATGCCAGGGGCGTTGCCGTTGTCGTTGAAGCCAAACATCTTTGCATGATGATGAGGGGTGTCGAAAAACAGAATTCTGTTATGACGACTTCGGTTATGCTCGGAGTTTTTCGTGAGCAATTCAGTACTCGCTCAGAATTTCTCGACCTGATTAATCGATAGCAACGTTCTGATTCTTTTCATAACCCTATGAATTTGAATTCTAAAAAAGGCGTTCTGCTGGTAAATCTGGGAACTCCTGCAGCTGCAGATAAGCTCTCTGTCAGAAAATATCTCCATGAATTTCTGTCTGATCCACGAGTCGTGCAGATTCCCCGTGTCATTTGGTGGTTAATCTTGCATTTAGTCGTTTTAAGAATACGACCAAAAAAATCAGCCAAAGCCTATGCAAAAATCTGGACCGATGAAGGCTCGCCCTTATTGGTTTATATGCAAGCGATTCAAATTTCATTGCAACAACGTTTTGCAGAGGCCGGGGACAGTAATATTGTCGTTTCTATGGGCATGAGATATGGGAAACCCAGTATTTCCGAGGGCCTGGATAATCTGCGCAAATGCAAAGACATAGATGAGATACTTATCATCCCACTCTACCCTCAATATGCATCAGCAACGACAGGATCGACATTCGATGCTGTCGCACAAGTCATTAAAAAATGGCGTGTAATTCCCTCTATATTATTTATTGGCAATTATTTTTCACATCGAAACTACATTAGTGCTCTCACTCATCAGATTCGGGAATTCTGGAACCACAACGGAGATACAGACTGCCTGCTTTTTTCATTTCACGGACTGCCAGAAAAAAGTATTAAAGACGGAGACCCCTATTTCCATCAATGTCACGCTTCTGCAAAGATGCTTGCTGATACATTGGAGCTGAACGAAGATAAGTGGCAGGTCGTATTCCAGTCACGTTTTGGAGCTGCAGAATGGTTAAAACCGTACTGCGTAGATACATTAAAGGAACTACCCGGCAAGGGAATTAAAAGTGTCGACGTTGTCTGTCCAGGATTTTCCGCGGACTGTCTTGAAACTCTGGAAGAGATAGCGATGACCAATAAACAATTTTTTATTGATTCCGGTGGCACAAGGTTTCGCTATATTCCCGCATTAAATGATTCACCTCAACATATCGATATGCTGGAAACTATTATCCGTCAACACACAGTATTAACGTAATTAAAAGCTCTCTACACCCGAACCAGAAAGTTTGATACCCTCTATAGCAACAAACTAAAAATGGTTATCTATTGAATATTTCAAAGGATTAACATGGGCAACTATAATCGAGATTGCACTGTATGCCGAGCAATGAGAAGTATGGCGTTCAGCGGGGCAGGCGCCGGAATCGGTGCGGTAGCTGCCCTTCTTCTGGGGTTTTCCCGGCAGGATGCCATGATAGCCGCACTGGTTCTGGCTATAGTGTTTGTCCTAGGGTTTGCAAACAAGAAGACCCGATAGAGTAATTCTATTCATAATGCCAGCTAAAACAGAGACTGACGACACTCTCGGTGATATTCAACAAATCATCGCTGACTATGCGCAATCACCAACGCCATTTCGGTTGAACTGTAGCGTTCAACATTATGATTGGGGAGGACTGGATTTTATTCCGAACCTGTTGAGTAAAACAAACCCACAGCGCCAACCTTTTGCAGAAATCTGGATTGGAGCACATCCTGAACTCCCAGCCAGAGCAATCATAGGACAAAAGGAAATACCACTCGATATTTTAATCTCACAAGTTCCCGAGCATATCCTGGGCTCCACTATAACTAAAACTTACCAGGCACGACTACCATTCTTACTAAAAATCCTTTCCGCCAGACAACCACTCTCCATTCAGGCACACCCAAACCAGAAGCAGGCCAAACAGGGTTTTGAACTGGAAAACAATAAAGGCATCCCGATAAACGACAAAGCGCGAAACTATAAAGACGATAATCACAAGCCTGAGTTAATCGCCGCTTTGACCGAGTTCTACGCATTAAGAGGCTTTCGGGATGAAAATGAACTTCTTGAATCACTGACATCTATTCCCGAATTCAGTGGGCTAATTGCGAACTTTCAAGCCAATAGAACAGGGTTGATCGACCTGTATTCCAACACTATGCAGATGGGGCAGAGTGAAGTCGACGCCATCCTGACTCCTTTGATCGAGCGACTGAAACAGGAAAATTCAAACAATTCTTACAAAAAACACCAACGCGGATACTGGGTATTGGAAGCGGATCGTATATTCTCTTCAAATTCAGACGAACAACACAAAGATCGAGGCATTTTTTCCATTTTTTTCCTGAATCTAGTCTGTTTGCAAGCTGGACAGGCTATGTATCTACCCGCTGGCGAACTGCATGCATACCTGGAAGGCTCAGGAGTCGAGATCATGGCAAACTCAAATAATGTTCTTAGAGGTGGCCTGACGGGTAAAAATGTTGATGTTCCAGAATTACTCGCAACCCTGGCATTCGATTCTGGCCAACCCGAAATTATTTACCCACAGGAAAATCCACAAGAGCCAGTCGTTAAAATTTACAACACGTCCGCGGTGGAATTTCAACTCAGTCAAATTACACTGACCGAGTCAGACATATATGACATAAGTCCTGAACATGGCGTGCATATTGCCATTGTTCTTGAGGGTAGAGTCAATCTTCGTTGTAATGCGAGCCACACTGAATACAAGGCCGGGGAAGTCTTTCTCGTTCCTTATGGAATCGCGTATCAATTATCGACAAAATCTGGGACACTTTTATATAGAGCCGAAGTACCATGAACCATCAACAACTATCAAACCGTAAAATTGATTTCCCTTATGAATAGCGACCCAGCAACCACATTGGCAGAATCCTTAGACTATAAACCGGTCGCCTCGAAGTTCGGCACCAGCGGGGTACGGGCTTTGGTCAAAGACCTGACCGACCTGGAGGTCTATTGTTTAACAATGGGAACATTACGCTATCTTCAGACTACAAACAAAATTCAATTAAAACCGCAAGACCCTGACCTGGCGATTCCTCTCGGCGGTGACTTGAGACCCTCAACTGATCGGCTAATTCTGGCCACTGCAAAGGCCATACTCGATGCCGGCTACTCAGTAGACTACGTTGGTAAACTCCCGACACCTGCCCTAACTTATTATGCTCTCCAACGTGGAGTATGCAGTTTTATGGTAACCGGTAGTCATATCCCGGTTGACCGCAATGGCCAAAAAGCGAACCGCTGTGATGGCGAAATACTCAAATCAGATGAAGCAGGTGTTTCTGCTGCGGTAGACCAGGTTCGTCAGCAACAATATTCCAATATGGCAACGGATTCAATTTTCGATCAGAGTGGAATGTTGCAACCCAACCATAAACCGCAACTAAATAGAGTAAACAACGAAGCCACTGAGGAATATTTATCTCGATACCAGTCGGTATTTAAAAACAATGCTTTAACAGGAAAACGAGTGGCCTTTTTCCAATACGCCGCGGTGGGACGCGATATATTGCCGAAAATTCTCGAAAATGCCGGAGTGGAGGTTTATCCGGTAGGACGAAGTGACTTATTCGAAGCCATCGATACCGAAGCCATTTCCGAAGAACATCTACACCGACTACTGCAAATCATACTGAACACGCGAAATAATCATGGTCGTCTGGATGCGCTCCTGTCTTGCGATGGAGACAGTGACAGACCGCTGGTTATTGCTGTTGAAGAAAAGACATCAGTTGAGCGGGTCGAAGACTATATACAAGCAATTTTTTCAGGTTTACAGGGTCTTGTCAGAGGCGACTCTTTGCAGAAACTAGGAAAACGTTTCGATCTTAAAAAAGCCTCAGTTCGGGTGACATTTATACCTGGAGACTTACTGGGAAGCCTCGTCGCCGATGTACTAAAAGCCGACTCGGTATCGATTCCGATTAGCGCTAACCCGGCGGTTCACGAATTCTTTACGGAAATGGGTATTTCAACACAGAAGACCCGAATTGGGTCACCGTTTGTGATTCAGGCGATGAAAGAAGCAAGCGCAAGCGGTGCTAAAAGAATTGTCGCCTGGGAAGCCAATGGAGGCTTTCTTGTGGGTTCCGACCTGAACTGGAATTCAAATTCATTAACAGCATTGCCCACTCGCGATGCAATATTACCGATGCTATGCATCTTATTTTCCGCACAAAAACAGAAACTCGGACTAAACCAATTGTTAGACCAACTCCCAAATTGGTATGGCAAGGCAGATCTGATCGATCATTTTCCCAGAGAAACTAGTGAAAAAATTATACGCCGATACAGTCTTGCGGATGAAAATCTGGTTTGGTTGATCTTAAATGAAAATAATCTACAACTGTGCGACGCACAGGAAAAAGTAGTACAGACACTTGCCTTCGATGCTCCACAGGCAAAACTGCTGATGCAGAAGAAAAAAGAATTAGAGTCCTTTTTCTCCGCTGACAAAGGCTTTGGAAGAATCTCCCGCATCAATTGCCAGGACGGAATACGATGTTTTTTCGATAACGATGACATCGCCCATGTCCGTCCCTCTGGAAACGCGCCACAACTACGCATGTACGCTCAAGCGCGCAGTAAGTCGCGAGCAGATTCTATTGTCAAAATGGGCATCGAAGACGGGGGTATTTTACAAAGTCTGGCTGCATTTATCGAATCCCAGGACGCTGTCCAAAAATAGAGCGTCTAAGATGCCTGACTTGTGGAGTTCCCCGCATCCTCTGAATGTGCACTGGTTTCCTGCGTATTGTAACGGTCGTACAGCAGTTGTAACATTCGAATTTCACCTTCGTTCGGTTGACACCAGTTGTCGATCTGGATATCCGCCAAAATCTGACGACCTTGCTCACTATCTTCCATCTCCGTAAAAACCTTTGCCAGAGGTTCATACAATTCACTCAAATAGGGAGCCACACAAAAAAAATGGTACGCAAAGCAAGTTGAACTTTCATCGATTAGCCGGGTAGAACCACGCGCAAACGAAGATAAACCCTCATATGTTTTCTTCAACATAAACAATACGTCAACCTTAGCCTTTATCAACATTTGCAAAGCCTTAATTTCGTTGCCGGCAAACTGATAGTCAAATTTTTCGGAATCCAGATCGTTCTCGTCACAAAGTGAACGTCCGAGAATATATACAAAGCTATTTTTAGATCCCGTTACCACTTTAGGTCTATCGATATCAGCAAGTTGGCGCTCATCATCCGCGTGCATCAAAATGACCACCTCGTCTGCCTCACCTACGGGTCGCACCAGTGGTTTATAGCCATGCTGGTTAATTAAGGAACAGGCATCGAATGGCTTGGAAAACAAAAGATCTACCGGTTGCTCGCTGAGATCTTCTCCCAACTTTGGTTGCTGCAGATGAATGGGACGCTCCAACTGGCGTTGCAGATAAGTATTTAACAGATACCAACCGCTGAGTTGCTGCCCGGTTTGCAAATTAGCAACAAACTTTAGTGTTGTATTCGCTGAGGGATTCGGCGTAATGACCTGAGTATTGGGGACAGATGTCTGCATAGGTGGTTCAGGGTTATCGCGAGCAACCTGTACACCAGCACCGCTTTTGGGTCGCTCTGCTCCCTGTACAAACCGGCCTAAACCAGTAATTTTAAACAGCATACTAACCATGCGATTCAAATCACAAACTTGGGTTTTAATCCCTTTTGCTTCCGAATCTTCAAATAACTTCAGCAACAAAGACAATCCCATAGAATTAACCCGCTCAACTCTGCTGAAATTCAGCAGCACACTGTTTCCTTGTAATTCTGATCGAAATGCATCAAGTACGGGTGTCGCATTCACATCTATGGAACCTATACAATCGTAACAAATAATTCCATCATTCGTGGCAGGGGCTGGATTGATAGCAAAAGTTTCAACGATAACCATTAGATCAATGCCTCCTCTTGTTCACTGTGATACAGAACCTGGAACCCGGAGTCTGCACCCATATCAAACGGTTTACTCAAATCCCATAAAATTGTTACCTGAGTTTTTTTATGTGGATGCACTCTAATCTGCATATAATCAGACATCCGCCACATCATATACAAGCCACCTCCGCCAACTCCGGCAACGATGCCCTGTTCCATGGCACGCCCTATATTCTTGAGGAAAGTCGAAGGTGTCAATGTGCCCCAGTTATCCGTCACCATAAGTCCCAATATCTGATCACTAACGGACACATCAATTCTCACATCCTCATTTGAGGATAACTCACGATTTTCACCTTTACTGTAATAGGTATGATCCTGGCCATCACGAGGTGCAGCGTACAAACTGTTCTCCAACATTTCATCGAGAAGAATAATTAAACTATCCAAATGCTCGCTTGCCGACAAACCATGCTCGGATAAGCCTGCTTGTATTTCTTCCATAACGAAAACTTTATCGTCACTGTGCGTCAACTCAAATTGACGATGGAATCGGCTTCGTGGAATTAAACTATGAATGTCACTATCGACACCTTCATGATGTTGATTTAACAAACGATCCATACCAATCTGCTGATAAAAACCGTCGTTTTTAGGCAGAACTCTGCACACACCATCCTGAACGAGCCGGGGAAACAAATCGGTAAATTGCTGTTCGGCAACAAAAACTACATATTGTCGCGAAATACGGGGAATAGAATGATCGCCCTGACGATAAAATTCATCCGAAAGTCGAATGATATCGCTGACCTCTGCAGTCGCAGACGCCGATGCCTGTACCACCCGATCAGTATGATTCACGATAACCAGGGTTATATCATCTTCAAGTTCTCGACCACCACAATGACGATAGACCTCAGCCAGCACCTGTTCGTACAGCACTTCGGGTTCAGCGTCACCATATTGATCGAGTATTTTCTCCAAACGCTCGTAACCGAAAGGTTCTCCCAATGGCGATTCTTCCTCGACCAATCCGTCTGTGTATAAAAACAATCGATCACCAACCTCCAATTCGAGTTTGATTTCTGTCATTGAATATTGTGAATCAATATCTTTTCCCAAAGGTAAACCGGAAGATTCAATCATCGACCAACGCCGATCCTGCTTTCTTCTCAAATAAGGTAATACATGGCCTGCATTTGCATAATGCAATGTACCGTTGCGCGCATCCAGACAAATACATGCCATCGTCATCAACAAAGATTGCTGCGCGGTTGCGTGCAAGGTTCCATTCAGCGAACGCAAAATTTCACTGGGTTGACTCACCCCTTCATGAATCAATGGGAACATACCCGCCTTTGCAGCACTCACCATGGTTCCGGCAGCGACGCCATGACCACTCACATCGCCCACAAGAATGACAGTCTTGTAGCCATCCACCTGAAAGTAATCATAATAGTCACCACCAACCTCGGTGGAAGTCACCAATTTGGCTTGTCCCTGCATACCAGGAAGATCAATAACAGGATTGGGTAAAATCGCTTTTTGCAGGTTCGCTGCCAGTTTAATTTCATCCTGCAAACGAACACTGATTTTTTCCAGCTCGGCATGCGTCTGCTGTAGCTGATTCTCTGCAGATTTTCGTTCGGTGACATCAACACCTGTCATCAAAAAGAGCGTGGGAAGCTTGCTGACTGTATCGACAATAACTGTAGCGTGCCAATTAATATGCAACATTTCCCCGCTTCGAATCAGCACACGGGTTTCCACTTCTCCCTCCGATTCCCGTTTTTCCATCATATCGACAAACAATTTAACCATTTCTTCACGATCACCATCAGGAAAAAATCGATCAAAAAACAATTCGCCTTTTACTTCTTCTTCGAACCATCCTGTATTTTCCTGAGCATACTGGTTAAACAGTCGAATCTTGCCGTTTTCATCAAGCCCGACAATCAGTGCCTGGGATGTATCCAGTACATTTTCGGTAAAATCCTTCTCCTCCTGAATCAACCCCATACTTTCTCGTAGTTTGAATACCAGAGGACGAAGAATAAGCACACCGACAATCATCAAACTGCACAATGTCACTGCAAACATTAAATGCTGCATCGAAATAGTCGATGTCAATTTGTATTCGTTTTCCCGCTGCCTCAGTGACAAGGATTTTTCCAGACCCTCCATTAATTTGGATCGATCCGCCAACAGATATTTACTCACCTGTGGATTTTTACGATCAAATTTTTTGTACTCTATCGAAAGAAGCTTTTTTACCCCAGTGATATAGGCTGTTACTTTCTCGTCCAAAAAATACGGCGCATCATAATACAATCGTCCCATATCGGATGATAATTCACCGGATACGTGAACGATACGATTCCCCTGACGTATAAACCTGTCGCCACTACTCAAAGAAATATGTGTATCTTTGAAAATCGTTAATTGATCGACAATCTCTCCACGAATCTTACGCTGCTGTTTTACGTCGCTGGTTAACATCAAGCGATTTACGGACAATTCAATTTCCTGCAACGATTGAGCCTGCTCAGCACTTAAACGTATAGAAGCCGCGCCCCCTTCATGACTTTGCAAATCGTAGATAAGCACTAAATAAGTCAGACTGGAGACTGCGGCCAAAACAACCAATACTGTCACATACTGATCCAGCATATAAGCCAAAATTCGCTTAAGCATCTGATTCATAAAATATCCCTCACTGTTTCATATTACCGGCCACTGATTGCAGAAAACCTCAAACCCGGTTACTTCATATTATGTTGATCCATGAATTCAGTGACCGCTCGAAACCGCCAGCCAAAACATAAGCAGAGCAACGCTAATTGTGTAATACCAGCTTTTATCTTAGATAAGGTCATCGTATGTTCAAATCGGGATTAGTGTTTTGTGATAGAGATCACATTTTCAGAATTTGAGAGTAGCGAACGTGTAAGAATTCAACGTTCCCGATAAATTCATAGCACCTGATCTCTCGGAATATTAGTGATACCAAGTCAACTAAGTAGGTCGATGTTGAGGAACGGGGCGCAACCTAAATTAAACCGGTAGTTTCGTATGAACTTGTTTAAAACCTAAGCCAGAATGCCAAGGATTTTTCTTGAATTTCAGATACGCTTCACGTGCTTGATTCTGAATTTCTTTGGGCAAATTGGCAAATGCTTTCCTAAATTGTCCCATTGTTCGCGATTTCACAGTTTTTCCGGGTCAAGATCTTTGGTCTTTCCCGGGCTACCCTCTGCCATTGCCTCGGCAGCAAGCTTAGATAAAGCATCTTGAGATTCTTTTTTTGTAAAGAGACGGAAATTCTCCGGTAATTTCTCGGCGATTGAGTCACCAGCCGTCGGGCAAATTTCTGCGTGGGCCTATTGTGGATACATTTGTGCTCTGTTTGGAGACGCATTTAGCGTGATGCGTACCCTACCAAGTCTGGTTTTGATGTTATAGTATTACTTTATACCAAATATTCGGTGACAAATATGCAAAGAATTAGTATTACTATTGATGATAATTTAAAAACAGAATTGGATGCTATTGCAGCCAAGGGAAAAAGAGCCGCATTTATCAGTCAAGCCATACAAAAAGCTGTGGATGACTGGCATAAACAACAAGCACTGAAAAAAATTCTTAACTTTAAGCCTTATAAAGTCAATCAGGATTCGGTGGAGGTATTGCGTGAACTTCGTGAGCAACGGACACAGCAAGTTATTGATACCAGTCGGAGCTAATTATGCAACGCTTTGTGATAGATAGTTCGATATTTAATAAATTGTATCTTGATGAAGCAGACCGAGACAAAGCACAACAGCTTTTCATACACGCTGCGGCGGATAAAGCGATATTATTAGCACCTGACTTGCTGTTTTTGGAAGTTGTCAATACCGCACAACGCTGTGGTGTACCGATTAATAGTGTAGTTGACTTGCTTGAAGCACAGAAGTACTTACTTGATATGCGTGCAGTGAATGATGCAGAACGAAAAAAAGCCATACAGATTATGGCGAACGGACATATTAAAAGCGGTTACCCTTCAATTTATGATGCGCTTTTTCACGCCATGGCAATATGCAATAACGCGATATTTGTAACCGCAGATAAGCGCCATTTCGGCAAAACCCAATTGCTAGGAAGCATTTGTTTGTTGAGTGAGATGTCTTTTTGAAATGCACAGAAGAATATCCTTATTCCAGTTTTCACCGTTATATTGAACAAGGCATTTTTCTTAAATGTTTCTGACCCATTCCTAGCAACCCGATAAAACCCACTGCAAACAACCAAATCGTCGCTGGAAGAGGCAGTGACGCAACGCTATCGAATGTGACCTGCACTGTACTCACCACAGTGGAACCAATCCCCGTCCAGTCGCACAAACCGCTTGCATTGCAACTGACATCCTGAATCGCATCGAAACCGGGAAAACCAAGCCCGGCTAATGAAAGGCACATCTGCTCTTGCACCACCACCAATTTTAGCTGCTGTTGGCTTACTAACTATCACAGCGGTCGGTTTATCGATTGTTGCCAATAATAATCAGGGCGAAAGCACTGATATTACAGACACCACCAGCGAAATATTCGAATCTTTAGCCTATGTTTATGAGATCGGTGACCAACTGGGCGTTATGACCCAACTGTTGATGGCCGCGCAACAAAAATACGTACTCGACAACTTTTTGGAGCGAATGGATCAATACGGTGAGCACTTTAACGATGTTGTAGATCAATTGAGCAAAATTCATGACCGTCAAATTGAAATGAACCCAGGTGAATACGCCAGAATTCCTGACTCATTGTTTGATTTTTACTCCGATCATATCGAATCAATTATCGACATATTAAATGAACGCGTTAGCATTGTCGGCGGAGAATTGTCACGTATCGCCCAGGACGTCAACGACCTCTACACCTCAGCCACCAACCTGCGCCTCTACGACCCCCTAACCCTGGATCTGGACGGCGACGGCATCGAAACCCTGAGTGCCGACGGCAGTGTCCTCTTCGACCACAACGGTGACGGCGTAAAACAAGGCACCGGCTGGATCGCCCCCGATGACGGCTTACTGGTTCTGGACCGTAATGGCAATGGACTCATTGACAACGGCAGCGAACTGTTTGGTGACAATACAACACTGAACAACGGTCAAAGCGCAGAGCATGGCTTTGCCGCGCTTTCAGATTTAGATTCAAATGGCGATGGACAATTCGACGCCGAGGACGCCCAATTTGCCGACGTCAAAGTCTGGCGCGACCTGAACACCGATGGCATCAGCCAACCTGAATTAAATCGCTCTCATATTATTTTATTTGATAAATTTATAACTCGTTGATTTTTTACCGACGGAATCGAGTAGCCGAAAAGAAGAGAAAGATAAGGCAGAAACTCAGCCGGTTTTATGGTTAGGAACGAGGTTTTAATAATATGCGAAAGATTGACGCAGGATTATTGTTTGTCTGGAACACCCAACTACGTCCCCTGTATACTCCGCTACAAATTCTCTGCTGCAAAAGCCCAAACATACGATAGCTTACAATTTCTGTAAAATAAGCACTGAATGATTACAAGGAATCAAATAATGCTATGGGACAGATTTCATTTTTTATGTAGAAAGTGCAACCAATTACTTCAATCTGGAATGCCGGTAGTTGATGCGATTAACACGGCTGAATCATACAATGCCTGTGATTTATACGGTGAACAATTAAAACCGGGCTCAGTACCCTACACTCTTATCACTTCACTAAGATTATTAATAGATCCCCAAAAAGCCACAAAAATTACGGAAATATACGGACGTTTGGACTTTTCCAGTATTCTGCGCGAACCTCCGAGACTACAAATTCTCACCCTGTATTTAACTTTTATTTCTTTAGTCTTCGCCTTACTATGCAGTCTATATCAAATAATGATAATACCGCAGTTTTTATCGCTGTTTGAAACCTTCAACATTAGCCCACCGAGCCACATCATCTGGTATTCGAATTATTGGTATCTTTTACTACTCATCGTTATGTTTATGCTTGGTATTGCTTTCGCGGTCGGCATCCATCTAAAAAGACTTTTTAAGCTTTCCCTGCCGACAAACAAGCTGTTTTACAGAATACTTATTCCTAAAAGAATCAGGGATGTTTATTTGAATATCATAGACATTATCAATTATCCGTTGGCAGATAAAATGGAACCTTACGGACATAACAACAGCCTGATAACAAGAACATTGAGTGAAGCTGAAAAATCCGGTTCTGATCTATCTATTGAGATTCAGGTTCTGCTCCGCAGACAAGGAGAAAATCTCAGCCAACTTTCTGAGCACTACATTCAATCGATTATTGTCGCTACTTCAATACTGATAATCGTTTCTATTTTCCTTTTTTTAAGTAGTGCCTACGCACCTATATTTGTGATCGGGGAAGTCATATGAAAAATATTCAGGGGTTTACTTTAATCGAATTGATGGTTGTTGTGTCAATAATTGGTATTCTCGCAACGGTGGCGCTTCCGCAATATCAGGTATACATACATCGTAGTGAAATGGTCGAAGCACTGAGCATGGCCAGCACTATTCGCGAAGAAGTCACAGGGTACTATGTCGAGAAAAAATCGTTTCCAACAAACAACAGGGAAACGGGCATTCCTCAAGCTCAATTCCTTATAGGAAACAGAATTACTGGCGTAGTTGTAGAAAACGGCGCTATTCATTTATCCCTGGGCAACAAAGCATCTCAACCTTTGCAGGGAAAAACTCTGACATTCAGACCTGCGGTCGTTAGCGGCAGCCCTACAAGCCCAATCGCCTGGCTTTGCGGCTTCGATAAACCAGTGCCCGGAATGGAGGCCGTGGGAACCAATAAAACTAATTTAGCAAATGAAATTTTGCCTTCGGCGTGCAGGAAAAAATAAGGGCGAAATAGATTCTCAAAGAATCTACTATTGAGGAGACAATATCCAAACTGATCAGACATGTCATAATCCCCGGTCAAACCGGGGATTGTCAAAATATAGAAAGCGTGGCCAATAAGTCGTCTATGGAAAAAACTCGATAATTTCCTCACATTTCAACTCTACATTCTTTTTCCTGCAATGATGACCTTCCTGGGTTTCTTCACAATTCATTTCACCCTCGCTGACCACAGCCGCTAAAGACCAGCCTGCGCTAATCCTGTCCCGGCAAGCGCTTTTTGTAAATCGAGCCAATTCAGAATCTGCTTTTTTCATCGCTGACTCTTTATCTTTCTTCCAATTGGTATAGATCGAATTCAGTTTGATGACTTTGCTTTGATATTGCGGTGCTCTGGCCTCTTCCTTGCCACAGGCGGCCAATACGAACAACAACGAAAGACAACAAATGCTAAAAATTAGTTTTTTCACTCTTAATTCCTCTATTTGGTAGGGTTTTGTTAACAAGGAGGTCGTCCGAAGAAAGAGAACTTACTGGACAAACTCCAAATTCGTTTCTGCCATTTGAAATCTAAAATTTCCGCCAGGATTGTATCATCGAAGTGCCATTTTTGCCGAATATACACGCTTAAATCAATGACAAATTACCCAAAAATACCGTATCAATCCATCAAGACAATTTCTGCCGAGGCTTAATTTCATGCGTAAGCGGAGTAGACAGAGAAATGCCTGATTCTCGCGATGTTCGCAAAAATAACTCCAAAAGCTGACGTTTCAATTTCGGCAGGCTATCAACCTCCTTGGTATAATAGCTGACTACCCACTCAACCGCATGATCACCCGTTTCGTTGATTGCAATATCCAGGTCATAATTTTGCTGCACAGCGAGATCACTATCTTCTATCGCCTTATCGCATGCCTTCTGCAGCATTTTACGCACGTCATCAGGATTAACATCGTAACCAATTTTAAAAAATAGTTGCTCACGTAAGCCCTTTGCAGATGCAAACTTCGAAAAATTACGTAACCGATAGTTACGCATGTTGGAATTTTTTAGCATAATCCGATGGTTACCGATCAAATCAAGAATCTCCGTATGAAATACTTTGGTCTTATACACCATACCGTATACCTCATCCCCGTCTACAAACTTGATCACATCACCCTCTTCAACCATATCACTGTTCAGAATAATCAGGCCACTAAACAGGTCGGGAGCCCATACACTGCTGGTCAAAGCTAAAAATACGCCAATAATGCCAAGGACACTCCCGGTTTGAAGCAAAGTATCGTAGCCCAAGACCTGAATCGATGAGATTAATACAATTATAAATATAAACACCTGGGAAAAAATATTAATCAAGCGAGTGGTATAGGTATCGATACGACGAAGTTCACCTTTAATCTCGCGCTTTTTACCATAACGCCGAATGATCAGATAATTTGCCAAATGACTGCTTAAGTAGCCCAGATAACAAAGTGCCAATACAGCGAGCAACTGCAAACCAATGTTTTTTTCCTGAGAAGGCAGATAAAAATGAAAATAACTGAATACAATCAAAATCAACAGGTTCAATGCCCTGAAGACCATCACCCTGCGATTAAATGAAGCGTTGTTTTCAGTGTCGTGGTAAACCAGCCGTACCAGACCTCGTGCAAACACCAGCAAGACTATGTTTACCCCGCATACTAGTCCTGTAGTCAAATCCACTTTCGCAACAACCTGCGATAATACTTGTTGAACCGTATCTATATCCATTGCACCCAAATATCGAGTTAACTTTTAATTCCCTTATGCCAAAGCGCATTTTTCCGCAATATCTCCATGCTCAATTTGTATCGTGGAATGACCGATACCAAAACGTTTGTGCAAATCACGTGCAACCTGATTCAAAAATTTGTCGTTAGCGCTTGTTCTCGGTACGATCAGATGGACAGTTAACGCAGCGTCAGTACTACTCATTCCCCAAATGTGCAAGTCATGCAATGACGCAACACCAGGAAGGCCAAGCAAATATTTTTTAACCTGCGTCGGATCAATATTTTCCGGTACCGCATCAACAGCAAGATTAAACGAATCACGTAACAGATACCATGTCGCCCGCAGAATCACCACAACGATAAACAGACTAATCACGGGATCCAACCAAAACCAACCGGTATAGAAAATGGCTATTCCAGCAATAACCACTCCAAGTGATACAGCAGCGTCTGCCAACATATGTATGTAGGCCCCTTTTATATTTAAATCATGCTTATGGCCTTGAGCAAATAGTGCAGCGGTGCCTGCGTTCACTGCAACGCCAGCAAGTGCAACGACGACCATTGTCAGACCCTGAACATTTGTCGGTTCGTTGAGTCGGGCTGCCGCTTCCAGAGTCATCGCTCCCAGTGCCATCAATAATAAAATTGCGCTGAAAAGAGGTGCAAGTATAGTTGTTCTTTTTAAGCCATAAGTGAGTCTCTCTGTTGGTTTTGTTCTCGCCAACCGGGTTGCAGCCCAGGCAAGCAACAAACTGATGACATCGCTAAGATTATGTCCAGCATCCGCGATCAAAGCCAGCGAATCTGAAAGTACTCCATAAACCGCTTCGACAACAACAAAACCCAGATTCAAAATAATTCCAATTGCAAACGCTCGATTATAGTCTGTCGGGTTAAAATGGTGATGTGCCATAAATGATCCAATCCTTCCAGGAAGCTGTCCGAGAGCAGGAAGTCTAATGTAGAAAAGGGAATTTTAGCCCATTTTTCCAAGTTAAATTGAAATACATCCTGTATTTCATCCCTGCGTGGTCACTGGCACGCTCCAATTCCATTACCGACAATTTTGATGACAAATATTCTCCACGCTTAATCGACAAAATGGTCTCAAAACCAATTCCCTCGCGAGGAAGTCTATTCTTGGACAGCTTCCTAGCGAATCCGAGAATGGTCAAGTGCGCTAAAAATACTCGTGGTTCGTTTTTCTGAACCAACCGCTCCAGGAAACAAATATACCTCAGATTTTGGAAAATATTTCCGGGTTTTTAAAGCATTTCTGGCCGGATAAAAACCTGTTGGATTCGCGCTGGTTGAAACCAGTGGTTTTCCAAACCCATTGGCAAGCGCTGAGGCCAAGGGATGAGCGGTAACCCGCACAGCGAGCGTATCATAGCAACCGCGCAATAACCTTGGAACCCATTTTTGGGCCGGAAATACCCAGGTTACCGGCCCCGGCCAGGTTTCCTGAATATCCACAAGCCGCTCGATTTTAGAGAGTTCGATGTAAGGTAAAAGTTGATCAAAGCTAGATGCTATCAGAATAAGACCCTTGTCTACAGAACGCAGCTTCAAGCGTAGAAGACGAAATACCGCCTGCTTATTGAGTGGATCACAACCCAAGCCATATACCGCTTCTGTCGGATAAGCAATTATTCCGCCCTGTCGTAGTCGGTTTATGGCAACGCGTAGTTTGATTTTGGATATTTGAGTCAATTTTTACAAGAAACTACTTTGAAGGAGGTTATATTGAGGCCTACATGGTGAATATTTACGTTACATAATATATGAATGTGGTATCAATAGGACGAGCAGACTTAAAAAAATTACTAAGGAGACATCATTTAGAAACGGGGTTGCCCCATCGACAACCGAAATGTGCCAGATACATGCATTCGGGATTTGGGAAAACATTAATTATTTTTAAAAAACATAACTACTCACTATAGCACTCATAGGTCATAAATCGTTGGTTTTTTTTATAACTTTAGATTTAAGCATTTGCAGTCAGAAGGGTCTGCATTTACAGACTGATAAAACCTGTAGCCTTTACCCTGAGCGGTCTTTACGGTGAGTAACTACAAGGAAATTACAATGGCCATGTCACAGGGATTTTTTAATGTATTCGTCGTTTGCCCCGAACTGGGAATGGAAAATGTTTTACAAAAAATTAAAAAATGGTTCCGCGAGAATAAAACCAAACATCGTTGGCAGATCAATTCGAAGATAGAAAAACATTTTAATATTGCCTCTGCTCTGCGTGCCATCCGCGATAAAAACGAACACAGCATTCTTGTATTGATCGGTTTCCAGCCTCAATCGGTAAAAATGAAGCTTGATTCTAACGAATCGAAAAACCTTGAGGTGATTATCAGACCACCCCGCCCCGCTCGGGAAGTGATAGAGGTTGATAATCCAAATTCATCTTTATTAGTTGATACCCGTATTATCGCTGTTCACAATACACTGCCCGCGTTAAACAAATCAGTTTTGAGAAAATATTTCCAAAAGATAATCACTATAAGAGAATTATCTGGTGAAAATGACTTTCAGCAATATTTCAGACTGCGCTACAAAGTCTGGAATGAAATGGGCTACCTCCCGGCTCATAAACAATGCACGAAAAGTCAGTTTGAACTGGATTATACCGACCAAACCGCCTTGCCAATTGGGATCTTTAATAAAAAGAACCAACTCATAGCAAGCGCCAGACTGGTTTTCCCCGCAGGACGTGAATGCGTTCATGTACCCCTGATAAAGAGCATGATCGAGAATGCTGAAGACGAACAATTAGAAAAAATGTTTACTTATCCTGCAGCACTTAGACACCCTTTCGATTTATTAGAATGCTTTCATGGATTCAATGAATATTTCGCTAAACTAGTCCGGTGTGGCGTACGTAGCGCAGAAGTCAGCAGGGTTATAGTCGCACCCGAATACAGACACTCCGGCTTAGGTGAAGTTTTAGTTGATTCTCTCATTTCAGTTGCCCGAAAAGAACAATTACAACACCTGTTTCTGGCTTGTAAAAAAGAACATCGTGACTTTTATGAACAATGCGGATTCAACATTATTAAAGACATCGAATCAGAAAGCTTTGCAGATATTAAACACCCTGCTATCGCCATGTACAATAAACTTTAACCTGTCGTTATAAATACTGGGCCTCTTGGATAACAGGATAGATTCATGATTAACAATAAAATTATTGGCGGCATTATTACCCTGATTGGTCTGGCTATTGTTGTTGCAGTAGTCATTGTATCGCTGGCAAACGACAACGACAGTCCAAACTATCTGGCTGCCGGACTCGGTGTCTTTTTGATCGTAATTGGCTACGTGATATTTTCGGGTCAAAGAATTACAGAATTTAGCTTTAAGGGAGTCGAGGTTAAATTATCTCCTGAGCCACAAAAGCGGGAACTTAAACCCGAATTACTGCAACAAAGGCAAGATTTTTCTTCGAAATTTCGTACTGAACTACCCGGTCAATCGGCGCCCGAATTTCATGTACTTGAAGAAAAACTGGCGTTTGAAGTCACGCCCTGTTCTGACCCAATGACACCGATGTACACCCTGGATAGCAACTATCGCATTATTGACTGGAACAGCGCATTCAGTGCCTGCTTTGATCGTACGATGGAAGGCCGGAGAGGCTTGAATGTACTTGAGTGGACCTATTTTCTGGACAACTATGAAGATGTACTGGATCACGGAATAAAGGCCTTCTCCGATCCCACTAATCTGCCCAGAATTGACGTTGAACCCATTCGTTATAACAGCCGAAATTACGGCCGGATCCAGGGCATAAAAAGAGCCTATCAAATCCCCAATGACGATAACACCTGTAAAGGATGGTTAATTACCATTGATCCGGAGTTCAAAAATCAACAAATGGCGCAAAAATTCCAGACTGAATTATTTTCCAGTCTGCGCTTGGGCCTGATGTGGTCAGAATATGCATTGAGTTACGATATTGTATTAAACCGATCCAATATCTACCCTCATTTGATCAACGCTGTGGTAGGCAAGGCTGATCCGGGACCCGCCCCAATACCTCATAACACAACTGTACTGGATTTGGGTGCAGGCACGGGTAATATCACAACTCTATTGGCTGACCCAATAGCCAACAGACTTGTAGTCGCGCTGGACAACAACACCATGATGCTTAATGTACTGCGTAGAAAATGCAAACCCTATTTACGCCACGATGCCGAAGGAAGTGGTGTAATTGCCATCAAACAGGATATTACATCACTGTATGGACTAAAAGATCATTTTTTTGATGTCGTCGTCATAAACAACGTACTTTACAGCCTGGACAGTAACGTTGTAACACAGTGCCTCAAAGAAGTTTACCGAGTATTGAGTCCAGGCGGAGAAGTAAGAATCAGTGAACCGCATAAAAATGCTAATGCCTCGAAAGTTCTCAGAGAAATAAAAAAAGATCTGCAAAAAAACCGTGAATTTCGTGAAGTTGAGGTTCATTACCAAAAAGTGCAAGAGATTAACGAATCGTCCCTGTCGCACATGTTAAACAAATGGGATATTGAAGACATGGAAATAATGTTGAAAGACGTCGGTTTTTCGACTATTTCCTTTAAGTTGGATAAAACCTATGCCCGGCAATCATTTATTATCTGTGCAAAAAAATAAAGCCGTGATGGGGTTTTATCTCTGCCGCTACAAGACATCCAATGCTTCCGAGAGTTGACTGACACCTAAAATCTCCCGCTCCGAATGCACTTTTTTCGGCACGTTTCCACAAGGAACGATCGCTTTTTTAAAACCATGTTTAAATGCCTCATTAATCCTTGTCTCGCCATTAGCAACCGGACGAATTTCACCGGATAACCCAATTTCGCCAAATACAAATACGTTATTCGGGATAACTTTATTTTTAAAACTGGAGACTATGCCTAAAACCACCGCCAGATCCGCACTGGTTTCCGCAACACGAATACCACCCACGCAGTTTACAAAAACATCCTGGTCAGACATAACCAATCCACCGTGTCGCGACAGTACAGCAAGTAACATCGCGATTCGATTCTGATCTATTCCCACGCCAAGCCGACGCGGATTTCCATGTTGAGAATCGACAACAAGCGCCTGAATCTCAACCAAAAGTGGACGCGTACCTTCCCACAAAACATTGACGACACTACCCGCCCCCGGTGGATCCACTCGCGTCAAAAACATTGCTGAAGGATTTCTAACTTCCTTGAGACCCTTTTCTGTCATCGCAAACAAGCCAATCTCATTGACCGCACCAAATCTGTTTTTAGTCGCACGCAATATACGAAACCGGGAATCGTCCGTAGACGAAAGCATAATTTGGGTATCGACTATATGACTTAAAGTCATGGGCCCGGCAATGCTCTGATCTTTTGTAACATGGCCAACAATCACTAAAATTGTACCTGTTCGCTTTGCGTATTGTGTCAACAGGGCTGCACAGCCGCGTACCTGTGAAACACCACCCGGCACAGTATCAATCGATTCTGAATACATCACCTGTATAGAATCGATGACTACAATTTCTGGCCGTTCCTGCTCACAGATATCACAGATTCCTTCAACACAGGTTTCTCCCAGCATTTTCAATTTGTTTCCGGGCAAACCAATTCTTCGTGCCCGTTCGGCAATCTGCTGCAGTGATTCTTCACCGGATACATACAGTACATTCAGTTGTTCACAGGCATATGCCAGAGTCTGTACCAGAATGGTACTTTTTCCTGCCCCGGGATCACCTGAAAGCAATACAACCGAACCCACCACAAAGCCACCACCCAAGACCCGATCCAATTCCTGCATCCCTGACGAAATTCGGGGAGATTGCTGACTATCAACAGCACTCAGTAATTGCACTGAATTTTCGGAACCCGCGTAACCCCGAGCAGACGATTTCTTACCAGGCCTGACAACCTCTGAAATTACATTCCAGGCTTTGCACGCCAGACATTGACCGCTCCATTTTGAGGATTCGGCGCCACACTGCCCGCATACATAAGCTGTTTTGGTCTTTTGGGTTGCCATAAACTCGCTTGAATAATTGATTAGAAAACCAGATGTAGCATAAATATTACCTAACTATTAGGAAAATTTGCATATTGGTGGCCAATAAGTACCGCAGGGTTTTTATTTTCAGAAAATTTTACACCGGGTAGGCAAAGCAGAACCTAAATCGACGCAATACAATGTTTTTTATACTGTTTTCATACATGGCATTGATGCTGCTATTCAGCCAGACAGAACGATACGGATGTGATCAAAAATTTTTACCGTAATTAATTACATGTAATTTAATCAGAACACGACTTTTTATCAATTGGACACAAGGACTTTTTAATGGTAACTGCTCGCCCCTCTATGGGTGATCTGTTCCGGAAGACGCCGTAAATACA
>CAZGQY010000030.1:0-30423 GCA_964528035.1 uncultured Methylococcaceae bacterium
GATGGCTGCTTATCGGCTGATATACCCGTCAATACAACAATGATGGAGTACTAGCTTTTGTAATTTGTTTTCAAGCCACTTAAATTGAATGGATTGGATAGTGATGAAACCGTGCCAAGCTTAGCAGGCGGAGTATTGCTTTTCTGACTCACCTTTTCGAAAACCGGTCAGTCTACAGTACATATGCTTTCTCGTTGATCTGGAATTTAAACAATGATTTCTGAATGTATTAATTCCAGTAGCTTCCAATTCCGAATGGGTAACCCTGGTAAATTGCTGCCGCCGCAGCACTGGTTATAGAGATAACTAAAAATCCAGTGACCCCAGACAGTGTTCGCATTGAGATTTCTTTAACCGGTGGCTGTTTTTGCCACCAAGGTGATGCTGCTGTTGTTGTGCCTGCGGCGGTTATCATGGCGCTGACCGTTGAGAGCAGGCCGATAATCATTGAGGAACACCAGGGGCAAACATTTTTATGTAAAGGTTTGTAGAAATTGCAGTGTGTATCCAGCCCAGACCACGGCCAGTTGCAACCGCATTGAAACAGAAAGCCACACAAAGGGGTCAGAATGATAAGGCAGACAGTCAAGGTCAGTATTGACGACCAGCGTTTTTGCTTTGAGTCTAGTCGTTTTTGAATATTTCCAATTAAAGACATTAGTTCAGGCGTTTATCATCTTTGTGGTTGTTCCCTGGATTTTTGCCTCTATCCAAAAAACCAATACCCTATAAAAATCGCTGCGACGATACCTCCAAGGTCTGCAATCAGTCCACAACTCAGGGCATGACGTATGTTTTTTATGCCTACAGCACCGAAATATACGCTAAGGACGTAAAAAGTTGTTTCGGTACTGCCCTGGATGATTGATGCTAAATGGCCGGGGAAACTGTCGGCGCCGAAATGTTGCATGGTGTCGACAAACATGGCCCGGGCACCGCTGCCGCTGAATGGTTTCATGAATGCGGTGGGCAATGCATCAACGAAGCGATTGTCGATTGCCAGATGGGTTAAGCTTATTCGAATCAGGTCAATAACAAAATCCAGTGCGCCACAGGCTCTGAAAACTCCAATTGCGGTTAACATGGCGACCAGATAGGGAATGATGGTAACGGCGGTGGTGAAACCTTCTTTGGCACCTTCGATAAACGCCTCGTAAGCGTTCACTTTTTTAATCATTGCTGCGCAAAGGAACAGGATGATGACCGAAAACAATAAAATATGACTGAGTAATGCCGATTGCATCTGCATTTGATCTTGTGGCAAAGCAGAGAAGTAAGCAGCGAGGCTGCCGAGAGTCAGTGAAAACCCAAAAAAATAGGCGAGTATGACAGGATCAAGCAGGTTGATACGTTGTACAAGTGCGACCGAGAGCAATCCAATCAGAGTGGAACAATAAGTAGCCATAAGGATCGGGATGAAAACATCGGTGGGATTCACTGCGCCGAGCTGTGCCCTATAGGTGAATACCGCAATGGGCAGAATGGTGACGGCAGAAGTATTGATGACAAGAAACAGAATTTGTGCATCGCTGGCTGTGTTGGAACTCGAATTCAGGCTTTGCAGTTCCTGCATGGCTTTTATTCCCATCGGCGTGGCTGCATTATCCAGTCCCAGGGCATTTGCGGACATATTCATGACGATTGCACCCAAAGCCGGATGGTCAGCAGGGACTTCGGGCATTAATTTTCTAAATAGCGGCGCCAACATCCTTGCCAGCAGTTGAACCATACCGCTGCGTTCACCAATTTTCATGATGCCCAACCATAACGTCAGAATTCCGATGAGTCCTAGCGCAATTTCGAATGCAGTTTTCGCCATTGCGAACAATTCGCTGATAATTTGTTGAAAGACCAGCGTATCCCCAAACACAAGTAGTTTTATGCTTGCGGTGATGAATGCAATAAAAAAGAAAGCCACCCAGATGAGGTTCAGCACGGGACAGGTTTCCCTGGAATAATTCGGTTGCGAATGGTGCGGAAAACCAGGAAATAAAAAATACCGGACTGCGATCTACCAGTCACAGTCCGGTACAAAAGATTATTCACCGGCGGCCCACTTAGGGAGGAAGGGGGGGTACAGGCAAGATGCCTAGACCGCCGAGATAAAATAACCTTGAACATAAGTATGGCAAAGTCTCACCAGAAAATTGCGAAGTTCGTCACAAAACAGAGAATATAATAGCGATATTTCCGTGGATGCGGTAGATCTCCAACTGGAAGTGGATATAGCAACGGGCTGAATTATGGTTTGCGCGTTAAAGCGCATCGATGCAGGCAGTATTCTAAGCTAAGCGATGTTTTTGCAGACTTAATGCATTAAAAATAGTTGGTTTTTAGCTATAAATTAATTGCCTGAATGATATGAGAGATGCAATTTCGTTAAGCGATAAAAATTTTGGCAGTAGCCTGCATTTGTAAAGATAAATCTTTTAACTCTTCAAAATTTGTGATCGATTGATTGCTTGCATGTTGTGTTTTTTGGGCATATTCACTTATATTTAGAATATTGCTATTAATTTCTGCTGTGGCGTTGGATTGCTCTTGTGTAGCAGATGCAATTTCGGTAGTCATACTATTTATTTCTTTCATGACTGATGTAATAGAATTCAATGCATTTTTTCCGTTTTCGGCTATATTGACAGCAGTACTTGCGTATTGATTGCTCTCCTTCATAACGCTGGAACTCTCTTTTGCTCCATGCTGAAGTTTTTCAATCATTTTTTGAATTTCTTCAGTTGATTCCTGGGTACGGCTGGCTAAAGTTCTAACTTCGTCGGCAACTACAGCGAAGCCTCTACCTTGCTCACCCGCTCTGGCTGCCTCGATTGCGGCATTAAGCGCCAATAAATTTGTTTGTTCTGCGATGCCTCGTATCACATCCAATACGGAACCAATTGAATCACTTTGTTGTTCCAGATTATGAACAATCCCCGCGGTACTTTCCAATTTAACCGAGAGTTGATTGATTGAACTTATGGTTTCGGAAATGACCTGATTGCCATCCTTAGCCATTTGATTGCCATCATTTGCTTTCTGTGAGTTTTTCGCTACATTTTGTGCAACTTCATCTACTGTTGTTGATATTTCTTCCATCGCTGTAGCAACTTGCACCGTTTGTTGTTGTTGATTATCGATATCGCTATTCGATTGCAATGTGGTTGCCATCAATTCGGTTGCTTTTGATGATAAATGGTCGCTGACTGAAATAACCTGCAAAATAGCTTCTTGGTTTTTTGCTAACATCGAATTCATATCGATAGTCAATAGTGAAAACTCGTCGTTGCCTGAAGTTTTCAACCGCGTTTTTAAATTAATCTGATCATTCCTGGTTATTTCTTTTATGGAGGTTATAAAGTTATCAATGGGCTTGGAAACTATTTTAGAAGAAAATATTCCCAGTATAATTGACAGCGCACCTATTGCTATAGTTAACGATATGCCAATGTAAATAATATTATCGCGTAGAGCCATTGCAGGCGCAAATGCCTCTTCTTTATCTATTTCGCTTAAAATAACCCATTTAACTCCATTGATTTCCAGCGGGGCAAAGGCCGACAACACAGGAACGCCTCTATAATCAGGAAAAATTGCTTCTCCTTTTTTTCCTGAATGTGCGGATTTGGCTCCTTCTGTATTTACAGCTTGCAATCCGATATTTGTATTTTTAGCATCAATCGTATCTGTTATTTGATCGGTGGCACCCATTTTTTTTAGGGCCTGAAGATAAGCCTGTTTGTCTTCAATCAAAAATCTACTTAGACTCCGCGTTTTAAAATCTTCCCCGACGATATATGATTCGCCGGAATCCCCCATACCTGATGATTTCCATTGCCGGTTACTTGTCATAATTCTATTTATGACATCTATCGGCATTTGAAAAATAAGGATCCCAATTTTTATTCCATTATCAAAAATCGGAGTTGCAATAAATGACGCAGGGTCTTCATAGGAGGGGGTGTACGGTGCAAAGTCTTCTAAAACGGCGGTAGCCGATTTTAGCTGGTTGGCCCGTTGAAAGGCTTTACCCAGTCCTGAATTGGAATACGCACCATTTTTAAGTGATGTCGCATATATCAAGTTCTTTAAATACTGAATAAATGACTCTGCCGGAATCTGGGTCAACTATAAAAATGTCATAGTAGCCAAATTTATTTAAGTAGTCGCGAATATGAGGATGATACAAGCTATGATTATTACTGTATTCACTTCCATCCTGAGCCTTGTTGAGGTTATCCTTTTTGCCTAAAGGGTTAACATTTGTTTGAATATACTGATATTGCAATTCCACCGCGGTTTTATCGAGTTTTTTCAGTAAACCAACTGCATTTGGGACACCGCCTGCGTTTCGTTTGCGGTATTCTTCGGCAAAATGTTTGGTGTAATATTGTTTTAGACGTGCCCGTTTGAATGCAATATCCTCCGCGTCACGCCTATAAAATAGTGAGTGTTTGAATCTTTTGGTCGCGTCAATAATCATACGGTCATTGGCCAAAGTTAAAACCTGGTTATTAATTTGTTCAAAATATCTTTCAATCTGGGCTTTCTTGGTCTCTCTTACAGAGATAAGGTGCCGCATCGCTTCGCCGTGGATTGTTTCATTGGCGGCATTGATGGATAGTGCACCGACACCGAGACAAGCGACTATTGTTGATAAAACAGCGAGTACAGTAATACTGGCTGTAAGTTTGTTTTTGATTGTCATTATCCGGGTTCTCCTGGGCTTGCCTGGGTTTCGTGAAGCGTGGTCTAAATTTTCGGGGCTAATCCGAAAGAATCCTATACTACGCACCAAAATAGAGCGCAAAAATGCACCAACCTGACGCAATAATTCAATATTTTGGATTAATTGTAGTAGAAATTATTATAAGTTCAGGTCTGGGCCTTACATTTCGTTGCAGAATTCCGGGTTGCTTGTGTCTAAGCGGACAAATTTTTGTACAGGTATAATCGCATGATGAAACTTTTATAAAGCCAGATAATACCTGTATAGGTGAAAGGATCGGCATTGTAATTAAGCGTAATGGATCTGAACCGGTGGGGTATTTATTTCCTGCTGAGCCAGATATTTTTTATTGGTTGGCATTAACTTGATATTCAGCATGCCACTGAACGAAAATCGGACTACAGGTGGAAAATCAGGTATTGCCCCTGATTCATAGAAAAGCTTGTCCTTTTATTTTCAGGTCACTGCTCACCCCTCTATGGGTAATCTGTTCCAGAAGACGCCGTAAATACTCCATGTAGGCTTGGATGCGGCTTCCCTGCCGCATCACTTCCTCCACAGATCACCCATAGACGGCTGTTTCGGTACTGGGGCAAGTGGGCACATTTTCAGTTGAATAATCCAAGAGACTGATACATAAACACCGCTAAATTTTTTCCGCCAATGATTTTGCATAACCGATGTAATTATCAGGAGTCAATGCCAGTAAATTTTGTTTGGCATGTTCTGGTATTTCCAGGTTTTGTATGAATACTGTTAATGTAGTCCGGTCTATTTTGTTGCCACGCGTGAGATCTTTTAATTTTTCGTAGGGTTTTTCTATACCGTAGCGCCGCATGACTGTTTGAATGGGCTCGGCGAGTACTTCCAAATTTTTATCCAGATCATCGTCCAGTTGTTTTGTGTTGATTTCAAGTTTTTCGATTCCTTTCATTGTGGCTTGCAGAGCAATGGAGGTATGGGCCAGTCCGACGCCGATATTTCTCAACACCGTTGAATCGCTTAAGTCTCTTTGCCATCGGGAGATGGGTAGTTTTTCTGCCAAATGACTGAACAATGCATTGGCAATACCCAGGTTTCCTTCTGAATTTTCAAAATCTATGGGATTGACTTTATGCGGCATGGTTGAGGATCCAACTTCACCAGCAATGGTTTTTTGTTTGAAATATCCCAGTGAAATATAGGCCCAGATATCTCGATTAAAATCGATTAATATGGTGTTGAAACGACTCAGAGTATGAAAATATTCTGCAATATAATCATGTGGTTCAATTTGAATAGTGAAGGGATTGCAGCGGATACCCAGCGAATCGATAAATTTTTCGGAAACCGACGGCCAGTCAATTTCAGGATAGGCCACTGAATGCGCATTGTAGTTTCCCACCGCGCCATTCATTTTGCCTTTAATTTCAACTTTTTCGAAGTGTCCGCGTTGCAGGATCAGTCGTTCAGCGATATTGGCGAATTCTTTGCCCAGTGTTGTTGGTGTTGCAGATTGTCCGTGGGTACGGGACAGCATGGCTTGCCCGGCGTAGCGGTGGGCAAGCTGTTTAATGGTATCGATCAGTTTATCGATTTCGGGCAATAATGCCGCGCTTCTCCCTTCGCGCAGCATCAATGCATAGGCGAGATTGTTGATGTCTTCCGAGGTGCAGGCGAAATGAATAAATTCTGAAATTCTGACTAATTCATCAATCCCGGAAATTTTTTCTTTGAGAAAATATTCTACGGCTTTGACATCGTGGTTTGTGGTGCTTTCAATCTCTTTAACCCGTTGGGCGTCAGTTTCTGAAAAGTTTTCCACGATGCTATCTAATTTTTCACTGGCATTTTGGCTCAGTTTTGGGATCTCCTCAATGGCCGGAATGTCAGCCAGGTGTTTTAACCAGCGTATTTCAATTTCTGTGCGAAATTTGATTAAGCCGAATTCGCTGTAAATGGGACGCAGTTGCGCCACTTTAGCCGAGTAGCGGCCGTCGATTGGAGAAATTGCAGTCAATTCGGAATTTGCCATCAAAATGCCTTTGTTGCGTTAAGAGAAATGGGCTGTAACTATTCGGTGAGTAATTTTCTGAAAGTGCCAGTCATCGATTGTCAGAGCTTCTGCAACACGGATGTTGCAGCAGAGCGCACAGGGGACGTATTCGCGCGGTCCAATCTGCCAATGGTTTGCGTTCCAACCATGAAACTTGCAGAGTAGATATGATTGGTATAAACATTGTGTTTCGAATATAGATATATTATGTTCAGCGGTTGGTGAGTAATTAAAAACCCCTGCACCCTGACAATTCAGGGTAATTGAGTAGCGGCTAATTTAATTCCTTGTATCGATGGGATTCTCAATTATACCGCCTCCCAGGCATTTTTCACCGTCATACAGAACGACCGATTGTCCAGGAGCAATGGCCCGTTGCGATTGATCAAACGAAATTCGGTATTGTCCATCGTCGATAGACTCTATCATGCATCGCTGATCTGTCTGGCGATAGCGAATTTTTGCATGACAGCGAAAACCGTCCACGGGTGCTTTACCGCTGACCCAGTCAAATTGCTTGGCGATTAAGGCATTATGGTGGAGCATTGGGTGATTGTGGCCCTGACCTACGATTAAAATATTATCCTGAAGATTTTTCTTCAATACGTACCAGGGCTCATCAGGGGCACCCTGGACACCACCGATTCCTAATCCCTGGCGCTGCCCGAGCGTGTAATACATGAGTCCATTATGAGTACCAATCAATCGACCCTCCGGTGTGAGTATATCTCCGGGTTGAGACGGTAAAAAGCGATTGAGGAAAGACCGAAATTTTCGTTCGCCAATAAAACAAATTCCTGTACTGTCTTTTTTCTTGGAGTTTTTGAATCCGGCTTTGTCGGCCAGACTACGGACTTCGGGTTTTTCCATATCACCTAAAGGAAACAGGCATTGCCGCAGAGCTGTTTGGCCTAGAGTGTATAAAAAATAACTCTGGTCCTTATTGGCATCCAAGCCTTTTTTAAGTGAATATTGATCAGCAGATTTTGAGATTCTGGCGTAATGGCCTGTGGCGATGTAATTGGCCCCGGATTCCACGGAAAATTCAAGAAATTCTTTAAATTTAATATACTTATTGCATAATATGTCTGGATTTGGAGTGCGCCCTGCCTGATATTCACTGAGAAAAATTTCAAAAACATGATCCCAGTATTCGCTGGAAAAATTGACTGTTTTGAGTGGTATATCCAATTTATTACAGACTTGCTGTGCGTCTTCCAGGTCAAGTGTTGCGCTGCATTGTCCATTATCGTCATCTTCTTCCCAGTTTTTCATGAATAATCCAGATACCTGGTAACCTTGCTCCAATAGTTTTAATGCCGCCACAGACGAGTCGACACCCCCTGACATTCCTACAATGATATGATTTGACATGGATGGATAGTGATTACTGATTTTGTGGAAGCAAAGATTTTAATATCGTCAAAGGGTATCGAGTGCCAGCAAGATAATCGTCAACGCATTCAAGTACTAAAGGGCTTCTCAATCGTTTGTTCTGACTGATAAGTTCGTCTCTGGATAACCATAAGGCCTGGATAATCCCGGTATCCAGTAGTTGATCTGGATTATGCTGGCTACAATTCCCCGTGAAGCTGACGCGAAGGAAGGTCATTAGTTCTTCCGGATGTTGCCAAAGATATATGCCCACAACAGCTGTGGGTTCAAAGTCCCATGCCGTCTCTTCCTGTGTTTCGCGTATCACAGCATCAACAAGATCTTCACCTTCTTCCAGGTGGCCGGCGGGTTGATTGATGACGATTTGTCCCAAAGCTTCCTCTTCGACAAATAAAAAACGGTTTTCCTGTTCAACGATCGCTGCAACGGTAACATGGGGTTTCCAGATCATTTGTTTCTCTGTAACTTTATAGATTATGTGGATATAGTTACTCAGCGTATAATTCACGAAGGGTTTAAGCTGTAGATTGTTTGGGCTACTGCTACAAAGGTATTGCAGCAGAATTTATACAGATGGTTTCACCTGACCCGAACAATCAGTGGTTTGCACCTTAAGGAGCGAGGATTCAATAATATACGAATCTTGACTTGTCTTATTGTCCGTCTTCTGCGTTGTAGCAACAGTTGCGTAGCCCTGCTATGCGCCTGTTGCTACGCCTTGAAGACAAACAATAATCCTGCGTCAATCTTTCGCATATTATTAAAACCTCGCTCCTAAGCATGAAACTCGCTGAGTGGATACATGGAGATTCTACTAAATTTCATAGGCAAAATGTCGCTTATCTTGATAGTATTTAACATTGAGTTCCGGGTGTTTTGCAGCTATCGTATTAAGTGAGGGGGCTGTCGGAAAATAGAGAGTCTGTAGGGGAATAGTGGATTTTGGGTCATTTTTACGATTAAAAATTGTTATAAGGTGACAGAAATCCTCCTTTTTTAATCGAGTTGTAGCCTCAACACTACATTCCCTCGTATTGGCTTCTATTCTTGGATAACCTAGTGGAAGTCTGTTAAAGAATGGACTGAATTTACGGCGAACGGTCTTGATTGGCCGGATTTTTCGATCATTTTTTTTACACAGTTAAACCTTTTAGCTCAAAATGGTCGTATAATCTGGTTCGACTCAGGTCTTTTTTCGCCAGGTGAGGACGGTTCGTCGGCAGTTTTCAGAACCGTTTGTAGAATTATTGGCTACCAGAAACAACCGGGCGATTTGATGACACAGAATAGTGAAGACGACATTTTTAATAATGATCTTGCGGTTCAGGAGCAGAAACCCAAGCTAAAACGTCCGTCACTATATAAGGTAATATTACTGAACGACGATTTTACGCCGATGGAGTTTGTCGTTGATGTATTGAAGACTTTTTTCGGTATGAATGACGAGAAGGCGACTCAGGTGATGCTGCATGTTCATACTCGAGGTGTAGGTATTTGCGGCGTGTTTTCCAGGGACATTGCGGAAACAAAAGTTGAGCTGGTGAATGATTATTCCAGAAAAAACCAGCATCCGTTATTGTGTACATTGGAAGAAGATTAGGTTTTGTCATGTTAAGCAAAGAATTAGAACAAACATTAAATTATGCGTTTAAAAACGCTCACGACAAACATCATGAATTTATAACTGTCGAGCATCTTTTATTGGCAATGCTTGAAAATGTTGCCGCAATTGATGTACTAAATGGTTGTGGGGGGGATATCGATGCATTGCGTAAAGAACTTTCCGGTTTTTTGGAGCAAACGACACCCTTGATTCCGTCGTCGGTTGATCGTGAAACGCAACCGACACTGGGATTTCAACGCGTATTGCAGCGCGCAGTCTTTCACGTTCAGTCATCTGGCAAAAAGGAAGTCACTGGTGCCAATATATTGGTGGCAATATTCAGTGAACAGGACTCTCACGCGGTTTATTTGCTGAATAAGCAGAATATGACGCGATTGGACGTGGTGAACTACATTTCGCATGGAATTTCCAAGATATCAGAAGATAATTCCGAAGATGTCAAGCGACTCTCTGATGAAGAACCGGAGAATAAAAATGCCGACCATCCGCTGGAAAAATATGCGACAAACCTGAATGAAGTCGCTCGACAGGGTCGAATCGATCCATTAATTGGGCGGATGGATGAAATTGAACGTACTGTTCAGGTTTTGTGTCGCAGGCGTAAAAATAACCCACTTCTAGTGGGTGAGGCTGGCGTTGGCAAAACAGCGATTGCTGAAGGACTGGCCAAAAAAATTGTCGAAGAAGATATTCCTGATGTTCTTAGAGATAGTGTGATATACGCACTTGACCTGGGTGCCCTGGTTGCGGGAACAAAATACAGAGGTGATTTTGAAAAGCGTTTAAAGACGTTGGTTTCCGAATTGAAAAAGAAACCGAATTCGATATTATTTATCGACGAAATTCACACACTAATTGGGGCGGGGTCAGCCTCGGGCGGTGTTATGGACGCATCCAACCTGATCAAACCAGTACTCGCATCCGGAGCAATTCGGTGTATGGGTTCAACCACGTATAGCGAATACAGAGGTATATTCGAGAAAGATCACGCATTAGCCCGACGTTTCCAGAAGATTGATATACCCGAGCCATCCGTAGAAGAGACCTTTGAGATTTTAAAAGGACTTAGAACACGGTTTGAAGAACATCACAGTATAAAATACACCATTGATGGTTTACGCAGTGCGGCTGAACTTTCTGATCGGTATATCAATGACAGACAGCTGCCGGATAAAGCCATTGATGTGATCGACGAGGCGGGAGCCGGTCAGCGTTTGCTTGCAGAAGAGGAGCGTAAAAAGGAAATTGGGATTTCAGAAATCGAGCGAATTGTTTCGAAAATCGCACGAATACCGCCTAAATCGGTTTCGTCTGACGATAAGGAACAGCTACGGGATTTGGAGAAAAATTTGAAAATGCTGGTTTTCGGACAAGACGAAGCGATTTCGTCTTTATCGTCTGCCATCAAACTGGCCAGAGCCGGACTGGGCGATGAGCAAAAGACGATTGGCGCGTTTTTGTTTGCGGGTCCAACGGGTGTTGGAAAAACAGAAGTAACCCGCCAGCTTGCGACTGTATTGGGGATTGAATTGATTCGATTCGATATGTCTGAATATATGGAGCGGCATACTGTATCCAGATTGATCGGTGCACCACCGGGTTATGTGGGATTTGATCAGGGCGGTTTATTGACAGAAGAGGTCAGTAAACATCCTCATGCAGTACTGTTACTCGACGAAATAGAAAAAGCCCACCCCGACGTGTTTAACCTGCTGTTGCAAGTTATGGATCATGGAACACTCACAGATAATAATGGTCGTCGCGCGGATTTTCGCAATATAATCCTGGTTATGACCACAAATGCCGGGGCTGCTGAAGGCAGCCGTGCGTCGATAGGGTTTACTGTGCAGAATCACGCCAGTGATAGCATGCAGGTCATTAATAAATTATTTACTCCTGAATTTCGAAATCGGCTTGATGGGATCATTCAATTTAAACCTTTGGAGTTTGATATTATTTGCAATGTGGTCGATAAGTTTATTTTTGAACTGGAATCTCAATTGCAGGAAAACAATGTGACCCTGGTTTTAGAGCCGGAAGCGCGTGAATGGCTGGCTGAACACGGCTGTGATCCGACAATGGGCGCACGACCCATGCGACGAGTTATACAGGAGAATGTCAAAAAGCCGCTCGCTGAGGAATTGTTGTTCGGTAAGTTGTCCCGGGGTGGAAAAGTACGTTTGTACGTGGACGGCGGTGAATTGATGACCGCTATAGAGAGTACAGAACTTGCCATTCCATAAGGGTGTGATTAACGCATACGGAAAGTAATGCGGCCTTTTGTTAAATCGTAGGGCGTCATCTCGACTTTGACTCGATCGCCGGTAAGAATGCGTATGTAGTGCTTGCGCATTTTCCCGGAAATGTGGGCGGTGACGACGTGGCCATTGTCCAGTTCAACACGGAACATAGTGTTGGGTAAGGTTTCAATAACTTTCCCCTCCATTTCTATTTGATCTTCTTTTGCCATTTCAGTTCTCTAATATTTTTATTCTTTGATTTCGATTTAGGGCGAGGCTCATAGTAAACTGATCAATGGTAACATAAACTACCCTGGCTCGATCAAGCCCCAGCGACCGTTTTTATAGGCTTCTGTTGGTTTGTACTGATTTTTATAGGACATTTTTCTGCAGGATGGTATCCAATAACCGAGGTACAGCAATGATTTGCTGGCGCGTCGTGCCAATTCTATTTCCCAGAGAATTGCATAACTGCCAAGACTTCGGTTTTTCATCTCCGGGTCGAAAAACGTGTATACGCTGGATAATGCATCTTCGAAATAGTCAACGACTGCAACAGCGACGATTTGTGACTCCAGACTGAATTCATAAAATCGAGTATCGGACCAGGGGCTGCTCAAAAACTGAATATATTCATCCTGGCTGGATTGAGCCATGTTGCCACCCGAGTGGCGAATGTTCTGGTAACGAAGGTAGAGTTCATAGTGCGCCTGTTCGAAGCGAGCAGGTTTTTCCGTAACCAATAAATCACTGTTTTTTATCCAGGTACGGCGTTGAATTCTCGAAGGCTTGAAATCTGCTGTGTGTATGCGAACCGGGGTGCATGCATCGCATTGACTGCAGTGCGGGCGATACATTTGATCTCCGCTGCGGCGAAACCCATGTTGAATGAGTAAAGAATAGCTTTGGTTGTAGTCGTTATTATTGGAGATCAGAAAGGCGGATTGAGCTGATTGTTCAGCCAGGTATTCACACGGATGCGGTTCGGACAGAATAAATTTAAATTCATTCATGATGACTTTGATGGGTCAGAGATCCAGGCGCCATTTGAGACAGTCCGGGGGCAATGTTTGTCTATCAGGCGAATAAAATTGTCGCGGCAAATATTTTTTGCGCCAAAGCTTTCGAGGTGATTGGTATGAACCTGGCAATCAATAAGTGCGTATCCCCAATTGGTTAAATTTTTTGCAAGAACTGCGAAGGCTGCTTTCGATGCGTTACTGCGCCGAAAAAACATGGATTCGCCGAAAAATACCTGGCCAATGGCTACGCCATACAACCCACCTGCCAGTTCGCTCTGGTACCAGGCTTCTACGGAATGAGCAAAATGCAGACGATGAAGTTCTGAATAGGCGGTACTCATACTGTCAGTAATCCAACTCTCGTTGCGTTTATTTCCCGGTGATGCACAGGCCTGGATAACTCTGTCGAAGGCTCGGTCAAATGTAATGACATATTCTTCTCTGTTCAATATTTTCCTTAAGCTGCGCGATATTTTTATTGTCTCCGGACGAAGCACAAGTCTTGGATCCGGAGACCACCAAAGTATAGGGTCTTCGGCATTAAACCAGGGAAATATTCCATGTCTGTAAGCATTGATTAAGCGTTCGGGTGATAGGCAACCACCTATAGCCAACAGACCATCAGGTTCTTGCAGCGCGTTATTTGTTCGCGGAAATGCTTGTCTGGGTTTTGTTGGATCAAGTAGGGTCAACATTTTTGTCGATTGTATGGATAACTCGTTATTGTGTCATTTAATTAGAGTGGTTGGTATTTATTCAGCATGTCGTCGGGAAAATTCCGATATAATCAGGTCATGGAAAACATTAGTTTGATTCAACAAATTTCGGTGGCATTGTTGCCGCTTGTCTTTGCCATTACATTACATGAATATGCGCACGGTTGGGCGGCAAAAAAACTGGGTGATACGACTGCGGAAAAATCCGGTCGCCTGACTATGAACCCAATTAATCACATTGATCCTGTAGGAACTGTGTTAGTTCCTGGGTTACTGATTTTAACCGGGTATTTGTCAGGGGGTGTGGGGTTTATTTTCGGTTGGGCGAAGCCAGTGCCTGTCGACTGGAGTATGCTTGGAAATCCCAAGCGGGATATGGCGTTTGTTGCTGTTGCCGGTCCTGTTGCCAATTTAATAATGGCCATTTTATGGGCTATGGTGGCTAAAATTGCGATTTTGCTTCAGTCTCCTTTTGCAAGTGATGCGATGCTTTTCATGGGAGGTATTGGCATAAGCCTAAATTTGATTTTCATGCTACTGAATCTTTTACCAATACTCCCGCTTGATGGGGGACGGATACTTGTCAGTATTTTGCCGGGTCCATTGGCGTGGAAATTCAGCCAGAGCGAACCCTATGGCATGTTTATACTTATCGGTTTACTTGCGACAGGCATTCTGAGTTCTGTGCTCAGTTATCCTTTGCCTGCATTGCAACAATTGGTTGCTGCAATCGCCGGCCTGTAGTTGCAAAATGCAGGAAGAATTATTGTCGACCAATGATAAAGGGATTGGGAGGCTGTCTGAGAACAGAGGGTCTCCTGCTGTCCCACTTGTTTGTGGGTCGCCGTTCACAGAAATTCCGGAGGATTTATATATTCCACCGGATGCTTTGGAAGTCATACTTGAGACATTTGAGGGTCCTCTGGATTTATTGCTTTATCTGATTAAGCGTCAAAAATTCGACATATTAGATATTCCAGTGGCTTCAATTACCGCACAGTATGTTAGCTACATAGAAATGATGCAAGAAATGCGGATTGAAATTGCTGCAGAATATCTGGTGATGGCCGCGGTGCTTGCTGAGATTAAATCTCAACTGCTGCTGCCTCGACCCAAGCTTTCTGAAGCAGATGAATTATTGGATCCCCGTGCTGAATTATTGCGTCGATTGCAGGAATATGAGCGTTTTAAAGATGCTGCAGAACGGATTGATAATTTACCCAGGGAAGGCCGGGACATATTTGTTTCTCAGGTCTGTACGGATAGCGTCGAAATTGTAAAGACGCAGCCGCAGGTGGATTTACGAGCTGTAGTCCTGGCATTTCAGGATGTGTTGCAAAGGACGCAGCAACTGGCTCACCATCATGTCTATCGAGAGCCATTGTCGGTTAGAGAAAGAATGTCTGCGATTCTTCAACAGTTGGATCCATCTGACTTTTTAGCATTTGAGAGGTTGTTTTTGATTAGCGAAGGTCGTCAGGGAGTTGTGGTTTCATTTTTGGCTATTCTGGAGCTTTGTAAAGAAGGCCTGATTGAGATCACCCAGGTGGAGCCGTTTGCGGATTTAAAGGTTAAAACACTTTAGTCAATATTGTGGATATACAGGGAATTGTTGAAGCATTATTGTTTGCATCCGATAAGCCACTTAGCATCGTGCAACTACAAAATTGTTTTCCCGCAAGTACTCAACCGGAGAAATCGGACATTCGTGCAGCGATAGAGGGAATTACAGAGGACTATAGCAATCGCCCGATTGAACTTGTTGCAGTTGCGACAGGATACCGGTTTCAGGCTCGAACAGAATATTCCCCCTGGATTGCAAAACTGTTTGCAGAGCGACCACCTAAATATTCACGGGCATTACTGGAAACACTCGCCATCATTGCCTACAGGCAACCCACAACGCGCGGTGGAATTGAGGAAATTCGAGGTGTAAACGTTAGTAGTAATATAATTCGTACATTGATGGAGCGGGATTGGATTCGAGTGATCGGTCATAAAGAAGTTCCGGGAAAACCGGCTTTATTCGCAACGACCAAGGTATTTTTGGACTATTTTAATCTTAAAGCCCTGAGTGATCTCCCTCAATTGGAAGAAATTAAACTGACCGAAGATTTGTTTTTGGCGGAACAAAGATTATCGAGTAAACCTGACATAAAAGATGAAGCCGCGATATAAAAAAAACCGATCTAAAAATACTCTGCGTACTAAAGTCGTAGAAAAGGAATCTGCGGAACGTATTCAAAAGGTGCTAGCCCGAGCGGGTTTGGGTTCTCGTCGTCAGATCGAAGAATGGATTGGCCAGGGAAAATTACGCGTTAACGGCAAAGTGGCTCAGTTAGGTGATCGTTTACGGCTTTCTGATCGTGTTGCGCTGAATGGTCGGCCAGTGGATTTTGCAAAAAGGATTAATGTATCGACACGTGTATTGATTTATTACAAACCAACCGGAGAAGTGGTTACCCGGCGTGATCCTGAGGGACGGGCGGTAATTTTTACACAACTGCCAAAGTTGAAACTGGGCCGGTGGATCGCTGTTGGGCGTCTGGATATCAATACTCAGGGATTGTTATTGGTCACCAATAATGGAGAGTTGGCAAACCGGCTGATGCACCCATCGCATAGCGTCGAACGTGAATATATGGTGCGCATATTAGGTCGGCCCAGCGATTCTGTTATACAGCAATTAAAGCAGGGTGTTCAATTGGAGGATGGATTGGCCAGCTTCGGGCAACTATCTGAGGGTCGGGGTGAGGGTGCGAATCGATGGTTTCGCGTGACTGTGCAGCAAGGTCGAAACCGAATCGTGCGGCGCCTGTGGGAATCTCAGGGATTCAAAGTGAATCGATTGATTCGAGTGAGGTACGGGGATGTTGTTTTACCCGAGCGGCTGAGACCACGAGTATTCTACGAACTCAGCGACATAGAAAGGGCTACACTGCTGGAATCAGTAGATATGAAAGAAATTGTTTCCAGCAGGTAGCCAACCAACACTCAAGGTACAACATACAACTCGTCGAAAAATCGTTTTAATCCAGGGAACTGAATACCAGGTTACGGCCATTTGATTTGGCTTTGTACATGGCTTTATCTGCATTCTGTAGCAGAACATCCGCGGCAATATCTTGTTTCAAGGAGGCAACTCCAAGGCTGGCAGTGACCGACAAAGTATCTGAATTCCAGTCTATAAATGTCGATTCAATTGCGTGGCGGACTCTTTCGGCCAGCAGACGGGCTCCATTTGGGCCGGTATTACTTAAAATCACCACGAATTCTTCGCCGCCGTAGCGAAAAATCATGTCGCAGGCTCTAACCGTTGATTTAATACAGGAGGCAACTGATTGCAGCACCTTGTCACCGCAGGCATGTCCATAGTTATCGTTTATTGATTTGAAATAGTCTATATCCAGTAACATCACCGATAATGGAGTGTCCTGTCGAATCGCGAGCTGGCATTCGTGATTGATGCAATCATCCATTGCGACACGATTATTGACATTGGTTAGTGGGTCCGTGTGCGCAGAGCTGAGTGCCTGCAGATATAAAAATGCATTTCTAAGAGGGTATACCAGGCAGCAGAGGATGGTTTCGACTCGGCTAATTTCAATGTCGGTGAATCGTTGGCGTCGCATCAGCTTCAATTCACCCAGGTCTTCATTTTCGACAATCAAACGAAAGCTGCATGAATGGTGTGCTGTACTGCCACCAGAAAGATCCAGACCTTTATTTTCGTTGGTATAGGTATAACCGTTATGGCTGGTTATTTCCTGAATGGTGTTACTGAATAATTCCAATAATTGTTCAATGTTTAGCGTTGTTTGCAACACATTGGAAATTTCCCAGCGCTGGTGGCGAATCGTATTGTCCTGCTGAAGCGCAGGGTGCGGCCGTATATTAGTGGCCTGAGCGGTATCTTGATTCATAAATTTGCCTTTCGTCGTGTCTGGATATCGGAACGAATCATCTTTCAGCTAAATACAAGCTAATAGCATGCCATAATAAAAATGTATTAATAACCAACAGGATAGAATTGAACGATATCGATAATAACGATATGTGACATTAAATTGACGCAAAAACCGGAAGGAAATTGCCAGACCGGCGGTTTATTACCGCGAGAGTTTGGTTTAATTCAGTGGTATATAGAAATGTAGCTTAACGATAGTTGTTTTGCTCATTCAAGGACTGGATTTCCATCGCTAACCGCCATGGAGAGTGAAACGAAGGCGGTTAGTCCCCGGTAGCGATCAGGCCGCACTGGGGCAATATTGGTTGTCGCGTAGGCGAGTCGATTTTGGAGACTGGGACGTCCCAAAATCTTTCACGAGGTAGCGACTCGCTTAACCACTCTCGTTTAATATCTGAACCTAAAATTCACTCGGTGTGGTTTCTGATCTATGTACGAAATACCATTCTTTCATTTTTCACTGATTGCTAATGCCATGTTCAGTTGACGTTGGCAGATATGTGATGGACTCTGCTAACGCATCAAACTTTGAAATAAAATGAGCTTTGAAAACGAACTGAGTTGCCAGCGGGGTCAACTGAAATTTTTTGTTAGCCTTTTCTTGACTCTTCAACAGCATTTAATATATTTCGTGTAGTTGCTTTTGTATTAATTCCAGATACATCAAAGGGTGATTTTGATGGGTTTTCTTTTGATATAAGCGAAAATATAGAACCATCTTTCCTACGTATTTCGACTTCTTCTGTTTGAGCAAGAGACAATAATTTAGAAAGATTTTGACGAGCCTCAGAATAGGTAAATACTTTCATTTCAATTAATCCAACACTTCAATATTAAGATTAATGGCAATTTGTTTCATTCCTTATATTATTAGGCGATTGTATTGATTTTGATTGAGGGAGTCTAAATTTAATCAGCGGTTTTAACTGTTTGTTTGCCAGAAAAAGATTTAATTGCGTTCATCGTAACCCGATAATTTTTTTAAATTGACTGTTTTCTTGGCTTGATCATGAACTTTCCAAAGGGCTAACGACGGAGCTCAGATGCCTTAAAAAAAACAGAGCGACGATAGGAGAGGCGTGACTGGCATGGTAGTCAGCCATCTGGTGAAATTCCAGCCTTCACCCTGTGAGACGGGAAGGAGTAGGCGAAAGCAAGGGTGCCCAAAGAAACTCTGAATAGCGACCGACCAGGGAAACACGGATATTGAGAGCCAATGCGGAATGGATTAGAAGCTCTAGCCAAATTGGTCGTCTGATTGAAGGCGATCCTTCGTAGTCGAATCTTGCCAGTTTGGGCATGGAGGGGGGAGTTCATTTTTAGTGATATATAGAAAAATATGATTGACCCCTTATTTTTACTTTTAGTGATATATAGAAAAATATGATTGACCCCTTATTTTTTCATGGCACTACATATGGCTCGTGAAATCTTAAGTCTTTGTATTCATGTACTATTTATTTTCCCCTTTAACATACTATCAATGACTTACGTCATTTTTGATGCGTGGAAATCGAAAGATGGGTTAAGCGGCTCGATCGCTTGAACGACAAGGTATTTAAGTTATAAAGTTGTCACGGGGATATTTTCCATCATGCTTTATTGTCTTCCTTTATTTTGCATTGCAAAATACAAATCTATCTTTCTTTTTGGTTGAATATTAGAATATATTCTTTAAACCAGAAGATACGGTTTCGTCGTTTACCTGTCAACTCACTAAGTACACCATATTTTACAAAGTCATTTACCAATGCCGTGGCTGTGTTGATCTGTAGTTCAAAGATATGAGCAATAGTTTTAATATCTATAACTGGATTTTGATACAACACTTTCATCAAGGCTTGAGCGTTCCCCTGACGTCTGGTGCTAAAATGGGGTAAAACCTCTCGTTCTAATCTTTCCTTTAATTCAATAATATCTTTAAACACCTGAATTGAATTTTTAGCAGTCTCACATACACCATATAAAAAGAAAATGAGCCATGCTTTCATTGGTTTGCCTTGCCGTACTGACATAAGATGATCTACATATTCAGTTTTGTGATGCTCAAAGTAATCTGATAAATATAGAGCAGGTTTATGCAATAAACCAAAGCTAGCAAAATAAAGGGCGATCATTAACCGACCCAATCTTCCATTTCCATCCAAAAACGGATGAATTGTTTCAAACTGATAATGTGCAATTGCAATTTTAATTAAATGGGGAACATGTAATTCATCATTGTGGAAAAACTTCTCCAAGTCACTCATTAAATCAGAGACTTCATCTTGGTGAGGAGGAACAAATACCGCATTATTTAAACTAACACCAATCCAATTCTGACTATTTCGAAATTCACCAGGTAATTTACTTTTCCCTCGTACGCCTTGCATTAAAATTTTATGCGTATATTTGAGTAAGCGATTTGATAACGGTAATTCTTTTAGTTGCTCAATAGCTGTATTAATTGCGTGAATATAATTTTGCACCTCCTCCCAGTCATCCCTATATTCTGGATCTATATCTTGCTTTTCTAGAAAAGCCTCTTCCATATTTGTACGGGTACCTTCTATTCGAGTTGATTGCGTTGCCTCTTTTGTAATATGCATACGGATAAAAAAATCAACATCTGGAACCAGTTGTGAAAAAGCATTCAACTCTCCGAGGGCACGGTCAGCCTCACTGAGTAATTTTTGTATTTCACTATCAGAAAACTCCCAACTGTGATTTACGAAAGAGGGAGAAAAGCTCTTATACTCATATTGTTGTTTATACTGTCCTGCTACATACGCACTTAATTTCATTTTTATGTCTAAAACTACTATTGATTTTGAAATACTAAATTTTTAATGTCAGAATCTTATCGTCAATTCCTTGTTATGTCAAAAAACGACATAGTTATTGACATAGCGGTATTCTTATTTCAAATTCTTTACTTTCTGAGTGACATGATTTTCTTTGAAAAAATGTCCTCCTATTTTTCCGCGTCAGCTTGTTATTTTTCACAGGATTGTGTTCACCGCCTCCAGCTTACTTTTATTCCAATTAAATTGGCTTCATAGTGATCAGTTTCAGCTCTTTCCAGGAAATTCCGAGGTTCCGAATTTATCTCGGCACAAGTATTTGCCTTGTTAGGAATTCCCGTTCTCAAGAGCTGCAATTTTCTCCACCAGCTCTTGTATTTTTTCAGTAGATAAAGACATACAGGCATTCACAAACCCTCGAAGTTTTGGTAGAAATTTAATTGAGAAAATATTTTCCTCTACTAAAAGTACACCATTTTCAATTATACGTTGTGTCTCTTCCTCACTTTTCAACCCTTTATTTAATAGCCGCTCATATTCCTGTCTGGACTCTCTTAGTCTGTACTCATGCCTTCTGCAATTGATACAATCCACAAGGTCTGATTCAAGCGGAAACTCTAGTTCTTCATACCAATACCGCTGCTCTTCTGCGAAAAAGATAAAATATACGCCGCATTTTCGGCATACCCTCTTTGCGTCAAAGTAATGCGTTACATGGATGGTAGCTGGCGTCTGCTTCTCTATATTTGCCGCAATTGCAGTGTTGGGGATACGCGCATAATCAGGCGGTTATGACTCCAGCTCAATTTGCTACACACTGTGTAGCAAATCGCCTGATCTGGGTAAGTCAGGTAAAACTGGTGAAAATTTCGCAAGTTGGCATAGGAAAAGCCCTTGCCAAACTCATTGCTGAGTTCAATTGAAAGGTTTTCTAAAATGCGTTGACCATATTTAGCCTTCTTTTCGCCCTGTTGCTCTTCTTCGACCATGGCGGAATTAACGGCGCTATGGGCTTTGCTTCTGGCTTGTTGCAGAATTTGCTTTATATCGTCATGGAAAGGGCTTAACTCTCGCCCCGCTGTGGACAGTTTTGTTTTTTTGCTCATTACGCCAGTTCCTTGTGTAGCTGCTCTAACAAGTCATCGCCTTTGGCAAAAGATCGGTGCAGCATATCGAGCAATTCGGCACTGCCGGTGCCCTGGCGCAGAATTTTTCTTGCTCATTTAATAATTCATTATTGTTAATACTTTTAAATATTTGTGTCCGAGATAATATCCACAAATAAAACTGTGTCCGAAAAAAGGAGAAATCTCGGACACACAATACAATACGACCTTACTCTTCAAATCTGCCTTTTATCCATGCTGGTTCTTTACGACAATCAAGCACAGCATAAACAATAATATCTTTATTTTCGACCGTTTAGTAGATAGCAAATGGAAACCGCTTGGAAAGCAGGCGATGGTATTTATTAAAAAAGACCGAATGCACCCCATGATAAACAAGCAAAGAAGCAATATCGGAAAACAAGCTATCCAGAAAATAACTTCCTATGCTTTTTTTTGTTGCTCATAAAAATGATAGCCATTTAATAAATCATCATTGGCTATGGGTAATATTCGGATATTCATCCAATTTTATTACGTATGTTTTGTTTGGCTTTCTCCCAGTCCATGGGTGACTGACTACCATTTTTACGCTGTTGTTCTCGTGATGCTAAAACAGCTTCATGCCAATCAGGTGACTCTAATGAGCTGTGTTGACATAAGTCACTCCATAGCGTTTCCATAGCAGACAGTTTTTCTGCGGTTGTCATTTCTTCAGGTGATATTGTGATCATATTAATTTCTCTTCAATGTAAGTTATAAGGTAATTACTTGCCCGCTAACCGAAACAGCCCTCTATGGGGATCTGTGGAGGAAGTGTATGCGGCAGGGAAGCCGCATCCAAGCCTACAAGGATGTATTTACGGCGTCTTCCGGAACAGATCACCCATAGATGGGCGAGCAGTTACTATTTTTTAACAGAAATGGCAGTGATTTTATTGATGCTTTTGTCACAAATATCATCACGAGGCTTTTGATAGCGGTGGATTGCCACTGTTTTTACGAAGACTTCAGGAAAAAACCAATCTGATCAATAATAAATTCAAGCTAAACAACCCGTGTCTATGCAATCGTTAATTAATACATTGTCCAAATATTTATGAGTCATAAAATTATGAACAATGTATTCGGTGAATATGTGGTTCAACCATTACGATTCTGAGTATATTCACCATAGGGGGAATGTACTGAGAAATCGCTGCTAAAGCATCCCCAACTCAAGTTTGGCTACTTCGGACATCATGTCCTGTGACCACGGAGGATCAAATACGACTTCCACATTGACTTCATCGACGCCGGATAATTCAGAGACAACACGTTCTACATCGTGTTGAATGACAGGGCCCATTCCGCAGCCGGGTGCGGTCAGAGTCATTGCGATGTCAACTTTGTGTTGGCCATTGCTGATTGGATCCACTTTACAGAAATAGATTAAGCCTAATTCTACGACATTCACCGGAATTTCCGGATCAAAAACCTGGCGCATGGCTTCCCAGGCGTTGTTTTCTACCGATTCTGCATCAGTGGCGGAAGTGATCGAATCGTTTACTGGCGTTTCTTTGCCAAGGGCGTCGGCATCCGTGCCGTCAATACGTGCCATTTGGCCCGCATCGGAGAATATCGTAAAGCTGTTTCCGCGTGATTGGTACAGGGTTACGATTTGTCCTTTTGTAAAAGTTGTATGCTCGCCGTCCGGTACAGTGATGCCGTTTACATCGCGCAGTAGAACAATGCTTTCTTCTTCATGTTGATTTGTTTGGGTCATTGGTTAAATTCCTCGGCTATAAATGTTTGACCGTTGATGCCCAGGCTTGCTCCGCTGAGCAGATAAATATACAGGTCTTCAAGAGACTGTGCAGTTGCCAGTTGCTCGGGTTCCTCTGCAGGGAAAGCTCGTTTTCGAAGCGGAGAATTGACTCGCCCAGGAATGAGAATGTTAACACGTATTCTTCCCGCCGATTCCAATTCGTCGGCCAGGATGTGAGCAAAACCTTCTATGGCTATTTTTGACACGCCATAAGCGCCCCAGTATGCCTTAGCTCTGCGTGCAGAGGAATCGGATGTAAAAACAACTGAGGCATGTTCGGATTTTCTTAATAAGGGAAGTAATACCCGGGTCAAAATAAAAGGCGTATTGATGTTTACATTTAGAACATTAACCCAATCTGATGTTTCGATGTTATCGACCGGTTCAAGTGGAGTAAAAGCAGATGCATTGTGCAGCAGTCCATCGAGGGCACCAAATTCCTGATCAAGTATATTTGCTAATTCGAAATAATCCTGTTCTTTTGCACCGGCGTGGTCAATGGGGTAGAGGGCGGGCTGTGGGCTACCGGAAACGACTATTTCATCGTAGAGCTGTTCCAGAGCCTGCAAATTTTTGTCGAGGAGAATCACAGTTGCTCCCCCAGCGGCGCATGCTTTTGCAGCGATTTTTCCGAGTCCGCCTGAAGCGCCGGTTATGAGGATATTTTTATCGGCGAGTTGGTGGGTATTGTTGTTTGGATTCATTATTGTTTTTGTGAATTTTTTGCGACCCTTTTATGAGGGTGTAAGCGATAGAAACTTGTGGGTTATCGAAACAAAAATGTTTTGCAGAAGACCTTGCAGGGTAATGCATATGCGTCCAAAACAATTAATGACTGATATTCCATGTATCCAGCTTACTGAGTCGATAGTTTGTTTTTACGCACTGGTTTTTAATGCAGATCATCAATCCAGTAAAGCAATTCACTGGGCGCATTAACAGTTCCACAAGCGTTCCAGTTTTCAGGTTGATCATGTTCGGCTATATATCCATATCCGGCGACCAGTGTACTCATGCCGGCTCGGTTACCCGCTTGAATATCTTTTAATGAATCGCCAATGAAGATGCATTCCATAGGCTTGATTTGCAGTTGTCTACAGGCTGCCAACATGGGTCGCGGATGTGGTTTTTTGTTTGCTGTTGTGTCGCCACATATAATGCAGGAGGCTCGATCAAATAAGTCTAATTGTTTTAGTATGCTTTGTGTGAACCGGGTTCGTTTGTTGGTGACGATTCCCCAGTGTAGATTGCGTGTTTCTATGCGGTTCAATACTTGATCCATGCCTTCGAATAGTGTGGTATGGTTGGCGAGGTTGTCAGTATATATTTCCAGCATTAAAGCTAAAATAGATTCATATTGTGGATGTTCACTTGAACCCAATGCCTGGCGAACCATACCTACTGCGCCTTGAGAAATAAAGGGTGTGATAACAGCGTCTGAGATCCTCTCAAAGCCTTGTTCATTGAGTGCACTGTTGAGTGCGAAACATAGATCGGGAGCGGTATCCAGCAGTGTGCCGTCAAGATCAAACAGCATGCAACTTAGGGAAAGTCCAGGGAGCATTAGCTTTTTAACTGAGGCTTATTAAAAACCGCAATATAATTTACATCAATGTCATCTCCGAGACTGAATTGATTAATGAGCGGGTTATATTTGATACCGGTCATAGCCACAATGTCGAGACCCAGGCTGCGTGCCCATCCCGTAAGTTCAGACGGTTTGATAAAAGTCTTATAATCGTGGGTTCCTTTCGGAATCATGCGCAACAGGTACTCAGCACCAACTATAGCGAGTAAATAAGATTTTACTTTTCTGTTTAAAGTAGAAAAGAAGACTGTTCCGCCGGGACGAACCAGTCGCGCGCACGATTCAATAATCGAGCGTGGTTCAGGCACATGTTCAAGCATTTCCATACAGGTAACGCAGTCGAAACTTTCTGCTTGTTGTTCTGCCAGAGTCTCGGCACTAATTTTTTGGTAGTTTATGCTTAACCCGGATTCCAGGCTATGCAGATCAGCAGTTTCCACCAGGTCTTCACTGAGATCAATGCCAGTGACCTCCGCCCCCAATTTGGCCAGCCCCTCGGTGAGTATTCCACCGCCGCAACCGACGTCGAGAATTTTTTGCTGACTAACAGTTGTATGCTGTTGTATAAATCCGGTTCTCAGCGGATTGACTGCGTGTAAGGTTTTGAATTCACCTTCGGGATCCCACCAACGTTCGGCGAGTGCTCCGAATTTGTTGATTTCGTGGGCATAAACGTTTTCAGATTGAGCCATAAGTCGGTGTCCTAACTTGTTGAAGCGAGCTTTTCTGCCCATTGAACAATAGTGTGTTTTAAAGATTCGCGATCCAGTGTGGTCAGCTTTCTGGATTGTAACAGCCGTCTTCCAGCGACCCAAACATCGGTGACCTGATCGCGGTTTGCTGCGTAGACAATTTGAGAAATTGGATTATATGACGGCAATGTTTCCAGAATATTCAGGTCGATCGCAGTCACATCCGCGGATTTACCTATTTGCAGAGAGCCAATGTTTGCATCCAAACCCAATGCTTTGGCACCCGCCAGAGTTGCCATGCGTAAAGCTGCTGCTGCGGGTACCGCTTTCGCATCGTTTGAGACGCCCTTGGCGAGTAGCGCAGCGGTTCTCATTTCTCCAACCATATCGAGGTTGTTATTGCTTGCCGCGCTATCGGTTCCCAGTGCTACGTTAATATCGTGCTGCAAAAGTTGATGAACGGGGCAAAATCCACTGGCCAGTTTTAAGTTTGATTCCGGGCAATGAACAATATGGGCACCACATTCTGCCACTAATTGAATTTCTTCTTCGTTCAACTGAGTCATATGCACACCAATAAACGACGGTGCGAGTAATCCCAGTTTATGCAATCGCTGTAATGGCCGCATTCCATAATCCTTCAGACTTTGTTCGATTTCGTCACGGGTTTCATGGACATGCATGTGAACAGACAGTTCGAGCTCTTCGGCATAAACTTGAATTTTCTGTAGTGCTGAATCTGAAACAGAATAGGGTGCATGGGGTGCAAACGATGTGGTGACAAGTGATTTACCACGTAATTCATCGTGAAGAGCGACGCCTTTTCGTAAATAGTCGTCACTGGTTTGTGCCCATGCACTGGGGAAATCGATAACGATTAGCCCAATGTTTGCACGAATGCCTGCCAGCAACGCCCGTCGTGAACTAATTTCCGGAAAAAAATACATATCATTAAAGCAGGTGATTCCACCGCGCAGCATTTCAGCAATGGCGAAATCGGTTCCGTCGCGCACAAATGCTTCGCTGATCCATTTTTGTTCAAGAGGCCATATGGTTTCCTGTAACCATTCCATGAGTGGTAGGTCGTCGGCAATGCCGCGCAGCAAAGTCATGGGGGAATGTGTATGGGCATTGACCAGGCCAGGAATCAAGGCATGGTTGATCAGATGTACTACATTTTCTGCGTGATAAGTTTTTTCCGCAGTTTCGTTGGGAAGAATATCGACTATTTTTCCATTGTTAAACGCCAGTGCGTGATTTTCAAGTACTAGCCCATCCGGTTCAACAGGTATAATCCAGCGGGAACAAACCAGCGTATCAATGTTCATGACAAAAATTCAGGTAATTATCTGTATCTAATACGAGAGTGATCGGCAGATAAAAAGCCCTCCGGGGAGGTGCCTTAAAAGAGATGAATAATAATAGATACGCGACTTTATCATGAGGTGTGATCTATGCATAGTAATAATCCGGCCAGCAGTGTTTCCGATTCTGTAAGGGCATTGGTCTGGAATGAAACAGGTCTGGCAATACTTGACCAGCGTTGCCTGCCGGATTCGCTTGAGTACAATACCGTTGATACGGTAGAGGGCGTTGCCGTGGCAATCGAAACCATGCAGGTTCGAGGGGCGCCTGCTATCGGTATTGCAGCGGCGTACGGTGTCGTTTTTGCTGGCCGGCAACGATTTAGGGAAAACACTGTCGATTGGCAGGATGCGATTTTGAAGGATATCGATAGGCTTGCCCGAACCCGCCCTACTGCGGTTAATTTGATCTGGGCTTTAAACGAAATGCGCGTACACATACAAACTATTCGTGATAATCCGGAGCCGGTTCTGCTGGCTGCCGCAAAACAGATTCATGACAGTGACATTAAAGGCAATCGGGAAATCGGTCGATTGGGTGCTGCGTTATTTAATAACTCAGCCGGGGTATTGACCCATTGCAACACGGGTTCCCTGGCAACTGGAGGTTATGGAACAGCATTGGGTGTTGTTCGCAGTGCAGCCAGCCAGGGTTTAAGCAAAGTATTTGCGACTGAAACCCGACCGTGGTTACAGGGTGCTCGTTTGACAGTATGGGAGTTATTCAAGGACGGAATACCAGCAACTTTAATCGCAGATTCGGCAGCGGCCAGTTTGATGGGAACCGGGCAGGTGCAATGGGTAATTGTTGGCGCGGATCGTATTAGCGCTAATGGTGATGTAGCCAATAAGATCGGAACCTATTCTCTTGCCATATTGGCCCGTCATCATGGACTCAGGTTTATGGTTGCTGCACCAACTTCGACAATTGACTGGGAAATAACCAGTGGCGACGATATCCTGATTGAATGCCGTGAACAAAGCGAATTTTTACCCGCTTATTATCAATCGGATGAAAGTTGTATAGATGCCTGGAATCCTGTGTTTGATGTGACACCTGCAAAATTAATTGATGCCATTGTGACAGAAAAGGGTGTTGTGATGGACCCTGGGAAGGGTGGTTTGGAGGCGTTGCGCGCAAAAATAGTCAGCTAGGCTTTGCGACCCACTCACTGTTGTAAAAGCCAGAAAATTATTGCTAGGTAGCTAGATTAAATATCATGATGCACCGTAACAAAATTTTAAACAATAAGAGTAAATTAGCGGCTCTTTTGATTTCGAGTATTTATATAACACTCGTCATAATTTTTAGTGAAGATACTATCTGGAGAGTTTCGTTGATTTTAGTGCTTCCTCTTGCCTGTATCTTTTATAGTGAGAGTATCGGTGGGTATACGGATATCGGAGAATATAACACTTCAAAAGAATCACCGGGTTGTCTGGTCGCGCTTATGGGGTGGATTTTGCTATTTGTTTCTTTGTTTATGCATTATTCCAGGTTTTTTTGATTGGAAACATTGGGTCGAAATCTACTTTTTCAGCGTAGGTTCTTTAACCCATACCTGCATCGAGTTCGATGCGTCGGCGAAATTCGGCAGGTGAAAGAATCGGAAATGGAAGTTGATTGTTCAGAACCAATAAATCTTTATCTCCAAAAACCAGCAGTAAATATCAATTTTAACGGGTGATTGTTTTAAGTTAATGGCTTGCTTAACCCATATGAATTTAATGTCAAATATTGACAGTATTTGTTATCGGGCTTATCGTGCAACTTATTTACCCGATTAGAAAAGTATAGTTATTATGGCCAGTAGTTTAAATATATCCCTCACTGATGAATTGCGTAAGTATGTTGATGAACGAGCCTCAGATACCGATCTCTATGCCACACCCAGCGAATATATTCGAGACCTTATTCGGCATGATATGGAAACTCGCAGTGTAATTACTCATGTTATGGGTGGGTTGAACGATTTGAAAGATGGCAATTTCTCCGAACAATCCATTGTTGATATTGGTCATGAAGTATAAAATTTATGTCCAAAAGCAAGCGCTATACACTGACTACACTTGCGGCAGCGGATTTGCGAATAGCTAAAAAGTGGTCATATTCGCGTTGGGGGAAGACTCTGACGCAACAGTATTTTTCTGATCTTCATAGTGCTGCCGAGTATATTGCTCAACATCATTCTTCGATAGGTGAGCAGGAGGATTTAGCCGGATTAGCCATTCACCCCGTTAGAGAGCATTACATTATTTATGTGCCTGTCGCTGCTGAACATATAGTCATTGTCGCTTTTATACGCCAATCTCGCGATGTTCCTGCTATTTTGCAAAAATCAGCCTACATGATTCGACGTGAAGTCAAAGAGATTCAGAATAAATTAAGAGCAGGAAAGCGTGTAATTAAATAACGTCTGGATATTGGCATTTCTCCAAAACAAATTAAAACGCATGCTGCAATGTCTTTAGCCACTCTTGTCTAAATGCTCAGGGCCGAAGTATTATGTCGTATAGAATTTCATGAAAGCGCAAGGAGAGTAGCTATGGCAGGTTTTAAGCGGACGAGTGGTTGGATTTTATGTAGTTTGATTTGGCTGGCAGGTTGTGCCTCTAATGAAGTTTATCGGCATGATTTTGAAGAGTGTACTGTATCGGATTCAAATAGTTGTGATTCATTTGCTGTACAGCGCTATGGCTCGGGTAGCAATGAAGAATATTTACTGGCGTTCATTGAAATAGATGATCAAGGTCAACTGCGCGACCGGGCGCAGTTCAATATTGTTCTCGACACCCTGTATAAAATGGCAAGCGAGGACAGCCTTCTGATTAATCTTTTTATTCATGGCTGGCATCACAATGCGGCTCCTGGTGACCCTAATATAGAGAGCTTTAAACAGGGGCTGGCACGATTGAGTGGAACTGAGAGTTTCTTAAGCGAAAAGGACTCAAACAGGTTACGACCCAAACGTAAGGTTGTCGGTATTTACCTGGGTTGGCGAGGAGAATCCATTACTGTACCGGGAATTAACAATATAACTTTTTGGGATCGTAAAAATACTGCCCAGGAAGTGGGTCATCTGGGCGTCACAGAAACTTTATTGCGGTTGGAAGAAATCAGTCGAGTCAGAAATTCTCTGCAGCCACCGATAAAAAGCCGACTGATTACCATAGGCCACAGCTTTGGTGGTGCTGCCGTTTTTGCAGCGACCTCACAAATATTGGCGGATCGATTTGTTAATAGTCGTGCCGGTAAGAGTTTTGTTGATGATGCCGATGGTTTTGGAGATTTGGTGGTGCTTCTCAATCCTGCTTTCGAAGCGCTTTTGTACGCACCGCTCTACGATTTGGCACAGTACCG
>CAZGQY010000031.1:0-29673 GCA_964528035.1 uncultured Methylococcaceae bacterium
TGTTCCGCGCCCTGGCCCTCATAGCCATGGGGTAACAACATGGTGAGTCCACATAATCGGCCCCATTTAGTTTCACCGGAACTGATGAATTGATCAATGACTACCTGAGCGCCGTTGGCAAAATCGCCAAATTGAGCCTCCCAGATTACTAAAGAGTCGGGTTCTGCGGTGCTATATCCATATTCAAAACCAATCACCCCCTCCTCAGACAGGAGTGAATTGTAAATATGGAATTTGGCCTGATTATCGCTGAGCTTATTTAAAGGGATATAGATTTCACCATCCACCTGGTTATGCATGACCGCATGTCTGTGGAAAAATGTCCCCCGTCCAACATCCTGACCCGTCAGGCGTACGTTTCTGCCTTCTGTAAGAAGCGATGCATAGGCCAATGTTTCCCCGTAGCCCCAATCAATAGGTGTGTCACCAGTCGCCATTTTGCGACGGTTTTCCAGAATTTTGATGACTCTTGGATGTACTTCGAAGCCCGTCGGAACGGCAGTAAACTTTTCAGTTAAGGCGCGTATTTTATCCAGGGCTAAACGGGTACTACAGGGTGTGTCCCACTTACTATCAAAAAACTGGCTCCATTTGACAGTGTAGGGATTTACCACGTGGTCAAGGACTGGATTACTGACATGCTCCCTTCGTTCCAATGCCTGCACATAATCTTCTCGCATGCGATTTGCATCAGCCGTACTGATTACTCCCTGTTCGATCAATTCATCGCAATAAATAGTACGTGTGGTGGGGTGGTTACGGATTTTTTGATACATCATTGGCTGCGTGACTGAGGGTTCATCCGCTTCGTTATGGCCATGTCGGCGGTAGCAAATCATATCGATTACCACGTCTTTGTTAAAATCCGTACGATAATCCAGAGCCAAACGTGTGACGAACAAAACAGCCTCCGGGTCGTCACCGTTAACATGGAAAACAGGAGCCTGCACCATATTGGCAACGTCTGTGCAATAGAGAGTGGAGCGGGCATCAAAAGAATTACTGGTGGTAAATCCAATCTGATTGTTAATGACAATATGAACGGTTCCACCCGTTGAATAGGCCGGGGTTTCGGCCAGATTTAAGGTTTCCATAACCACGCCCTGACCGGCGAACGCGGCGTCGCCGTGTATCAGTACCGGTAATACTTCTGTTTCGCCGTTTTCATCGCGCCGGTCTTGTCGGGCTCTAACTGAACCTTCAACAACTGGATTGATGATTTCCAGGTGAGATGGGTTAAAAGCCAGTGCGAGATGCAGATGTCCTCCTGGAGTGTTCACGTCGGAAGAAAAGCCCATATGGTATTTAACATCACCGGACTTGGCCTGTTGTATTGCCTTGGAGCTGCCTTCGAATTCGTCGAACAAAATGCTTGGACTCTTGCCAAGCACGTTAACCAGAACATTCAGACGGCCACGATGAGCCATACCCAATACGATCTCTTTGGCTCCATATTCTCCCGAAGTCTGTATTAATTCGTCCAACAGTGGAATTAAACATTCCCCGCCTTCAAGCGAAAATCGTTTTTGACCGACATATTGTCTATGCATATGTTTTTCTATGCCTTCGGCTGCAGTCAGCATCTTCAAAATGTGCAATTTTTTTTCGTCAGTAAAAGATTGTTTAGCCCGAGTGCTTTCCAGTCGGCTGGCGATCCATGAATTAATCCCAATATCAACGATATGGGAATATTCTGATCCAACATTGCCACAATAGGTTTCGTTCAGAATGCCAAGAATTTTGCGCAGTGGTAGCCTTTCCTCGCCGAATAGTGTGCCGGTATCGAAGACGGTATCCATATCCAGATCACTCAGGCCATAGTAAGTAAGATCAAGATCCGGAACTGGAGGGCGTGGGTAGAGGTCGAGAGGGTCGCAGGTGGCCTGTAGATGTCCGCTGACTCGATATTGATGGATGAGTCGAGTAACCGACGATTGTTTTTGGAGTAATAATTCTGAATCTTCGGTATTAGTTGTACCGGCCTGTGAAGATTTGACGGGCCTTTGAGTCTTTAGTTGCGCACGAATCGGAGAGTGAGCGATATCGACCTGGTTGGGGTCTTTTTTTTGTAATGTTTGAAATTGATCCCGCCATGTTTCGCTCACCGATTCCGGATCGGTGAGATATTGTTCATATAAATCTTCGATAAAATTGGCGTTGGCACCGGAATAGGCAGAAAATTCACTAAATTGTTGAAGCAGGTTATTCATTTTGGGATCCATTTTTTTTTCTCTCATCCATAACTATAGGCTGAAAATGATTGAAAATTTAGTTACTGGTTGGTTTACTTATAAAATAATCCGAATTTCTGGTCAAAAAGACCTATGTATTGATGTACATTACGCTTTTTCTCGTTTTATTCAAATAACGGGTGGGCAATTGGTATATTGTCCGGCATTATTAGATTCACTTAAGAATTATAAATACAAGAAAATTACAAAATGGCTGATTATTCATTAATCTTTAACGTTTTAGTCGATCGTGTTGGAATCGATCGTTGCGCAAAATTGGCGATAGAATCCGCTAATCTGTCGTTCTGCGTAACGTTGGGCTACGACGTCGTTGAGGTTATTGGAAAACCCGTAGAAACCTTTCTGGGTTCTGAAATTGACAGTGACCGATTTTATTCCATTATCATGGATGATGTCTTGACCAGGCAATCGTCAGGTGAACTGGTAATTAATCTTAAATCAAAAAGTGGCCAGAGAATAGAGTTCAGTTTATGCGTATCGCCTTTGTTCGACGATCAGAAGAAGGTTCACAATGTAATTTGTATCGGTAGAAACATCGATCATACAGACTCGGTAGAACGCGCATTGATGGAGAGCGAGCAGCGTTTTAGACAAATGGCGGATATGACCGGAGAATGGCTCTGGGAACAGGATCCCAACGGTAACTATATCTATAGCAGTACAGCGGTGACTACGATATTGGGTTATTCTCCCACAGAAGTGGCAGGGAAACACTACACGGAATTGTTTAGCGAAGAAACCCGCCAGCAGTTTGTCAAAAAATCAGAAGATCCTGCAATAAGAAGAGGTTCCTTTTTCAATATACGCAATATGTATCGGCACAAGGACGGATTTGTGGTCAGTACAGAGTCGACTGGAGTACCTATCCATGATCATGCGGGGACTCTGCTTAAGTGGCGGGGTGTGGATCGAGATGTGACCGCGAGAATTCGTGGGGAGGAGGAAATGCGGCGGGCTCAGGTCAAATTGGCCATCGCTCACCATGAGATGAAAATTGCACGCAAAATTCAAGAGACCTTGTTGCCATCGTCACCTTTAATTGCACCGGGGATTCATGTCCAGGGTTTCTGTTTATCCGCTGATCAGGTTGGTGGTGATTATTTCGATTATTTCTGCCGGGATGGTAATAAGGTTGATGTGGTGATTGCTGATGTTTCCGGACACGCGGTTGGGCCGGCTTTGTTTATGGTCGAAACGCGTAGTGCATTAAGAAGCCAATCACAAATGGCGACTGATCCGAGTGAAACCTTGTTTATGATGAATCGTTTTTTGTACGAGGACTTAAGTCAGTCGGATCATTTTATTACCATGTTTTATCTACAGTATTGTCCGGTTATAGGTGAGCTCAGTTACGCAAATGCGGGTCATAGTCCGCCGCTGTTAAAAAAAGCAGGAGAGTCGACTTGCAAACAATTGGATGCGGATGGCTTGATTCTCGGTGTAAAAGATATTGTTAGTTTTGAACAAAAACAGGAACAACTGGAAATCGGTGATATCGTAGTGCTTTACACCGATGGCTTGACCGAAGCCCAGGATCCTGACGGTGAATTTTTTGGCATTGAGCGTTTGTGTCGTATCGTGACTAAAAACGCAGACGCAACGCCGCAACAGCTTATTGACATCTGTATTAAAGAACTCAAAGCGTTTCGTCGGGCAGATCTATTTGAAGATGATTTGACCATGGTGGTATTGCAGGTGACTGATGGGCTATGACTGCTCAGAGGAAACGACTTGCCCCCTAATCGAAACAGCCCTCTATGGGGGATCTGTGGAGGAAGTGTATGCGGCAGGGAAGCCGCATCCAAGCCTACAAGGATGTATTTACGGCGTCTTCCGGAACAGATCACCCATAGAGGGGCGGGCAGTTACGCTCAGAGTATTCACAGTAGAACTCTCTTTTCAATCTTTATAGTCGATGTTGGCCAATTGGCCGGATAGTTTTTCGGCTTAGTCTATACTTCCAGGTTACGGTTTGCTTATCCATTATCTTGAGAACAAGGAGTACCCCTATGCCCGATACAAATTGCTTAGTCATTGATGACAGTCGCCTGTCTAGAATGATGATTCAAAAATTCATTCTTAAAGAGCATCCCGACTGGACTATTGATGAGGCAGCAAACGGAGAAGAGGCATTGGATAAAGCCTCTAGCGGTAGCTACCAGGTGATTACGGTGGATTTTAATATGCCAGGCATTAACGGTATCGACGTGGCTAAATCGCTCCGGCCTAAATTTCCAACGGCCAAGATTGTGCTATTGACCGCAAATATTCAGGACAGCATTCGACGAAGGACTGCGGTCATGGGCATCGATTTTATCGCCAAGCCGATTACCGAAGAAAAAATTTCTGCTTATATAGCTTAACATCTTGGGAGAAGATGCTGTGTTAAACGAAAATCAGAAAGATGCAATGATCGAACTGCTTAATATCGGTATGGGTGCCGCCGCTTCTTCATTAAGTGAAATGGTTGATGACGAAGTCAAGTTATCGATTCCCGACATAGAGCTACTGACGCCCAAAGTTGCTGCGCAGATTCTCAATGACCGCGTGTCGAGTTCAGTCTCTGCTGTTCATCAGGATTTTGAAGGGCCTATCTGGGGCAAGGCATTATTGTTTTTCCCGGAAGAAAAAAGCCTGGAATTGGTAAGAGCGGTATTGGGTGAATCGATGCCGGTGGAAGTAATTGGTGAAATGGCGCAAGAGGGTATGACGGAAATTGGTAACGTGATCCTCAATGCCTGTCTAAGCAGTCTTGCGGATATGTTCGGTAATCAGATTCACACCGAGGTTCCTGAATATTTTAATGGAAAGATTGAAACACTGTTTGGTGTGGATGGTGAGACTGCAGATAAATCTGAAACTCTGTTGTTGCTGAAAATGGAATTTAACCTGAAAGAAAGAGAAATTAATGGTTACGTCAGTTTTTTGATGAGTATAGATTCGATCCGTGCCTTTCTCGATTCCATTAATGAATACATGGGGATCGAGCTGACATAGCAAGGATTATTTCACAAACCTACAGTTATGCTAAAGCCAGAAAAACAGGATTCTTTAGTCCCTATTCTTAAGGATCCGATTGAAATAGCGAGTTATGAGGCGATTTTCGAGGCTTGTGATATTGGCCTGATCGTTCTGAATTCGGAACTCAGAGTTGTTCAGTGGAATCGGTGGATGCATAAATACACCAGTATTGATGAAGCCGAGGTTCTAACTAAACGATTTGAGGAGATTTTTCCCGATAATATAAAAGGCAGCCTGATCCGGGGGATCTCGAACGCAATTAATCGACGTCAGGTATCGGTCATTTCTAACACTCTGAATCGGAACCCATTGCCTTTATTTCGTTCTGGGCAATCGCTGATTCGCCAACATACCATCTTAAAACCAGTAATCAACGAGTCTGGCGATATTTTCTGTGTGATCCAGATCTTTGATGTTTCTGCCGCTGTAACCCGCGACAATCAATTGCAGGCTCAGGCGAAATCACTTGAAAATTTGACTGAACAGCTCATTCATGAAAAGGAGCAGGCTCTGGTTACTTTGCAATCGATAGCTGATGCCGTGATCACTACGGACAATCTCGGTCTGATTCAGACAATGAACACGGTAGCGGAGCAGTTATGTGGATGGGATTTGCAAAGCGCTCGGGGGCAGTCTATTTCTGAGATCTTCACTGTTGTTGATGAGAAAACCCGTGAAGCGAACTTTAATCCGGCAATATATTGTTTGGATCATCAAAAAAAACAGGTAAATGATACCGATTTAGTGCTCGTCGACCGGCATAAAATTGAACACGCAATTACCCAGTCTGCTGCACCGATAATCGGCAAGAATGACGAATTACTCGGTTCGGTTTTGGTTTTTAGGGATGTGACGGAATCAAGGCGTATTACGGCTGAGATAAACTGGCAGGCAAAGCATGATGATTTGACCGGTCTTTTGAACCGTACGGAACTTAAGTTTCAGATGGATAAATTATTGGGAAGTTCTCGTAAGGCAGATAAAGAACATGTTTTTTTATATATTGATCTGGATCAGTTTAAAGTAGTTAATGATACTTGCGGGCATTCAGCAGGCGACGAACTATTGCGGCAGTTGTCAGATACACTGCAGGACTGTTTGCGTGATGATGATTGTGTTGCCCGTTTGGGTGGTGATGAGTTTGGGGTAGTCCTTAGAACTTGTGATGAAACAGACGGCCTTAGAATAGCGAATAATCTTCGGGATAAAATTCAGCAATTCAGATTTGGATGGAAAGACAAAAGTTTTGTAATTGGAGCCAGTATCGGGTTGGTGGTATTTGAGGCTGAGAGTGGCTCGGTGGAAGATATATTCAGTGCGGCGGATTCAGCGTGTTATGCAGCAAAAGATTCCGGAAGAAACCGGGTATGCGTTCACCAGCCGGAAAAAGACAACGTATCGACCCAACAGCTTGAAATGCGATGGATATCACGTATTCAGGAAGCGTTGGATAAAGATCGATTTTGTTTGTATATGCAAAAAATTGCGCCCATTTTCAGTCATTTGGGTAATCGGGATCATTACGAAATATTGGTGCGAATGTTGGATGGCGATGGTAAATCCATTCCGCCTGGCGCATTTATTCCGGCAGCCGAGCGTTTTAATCTGATGACTCAGATTGATCGGTGGGTGATTCGTGAATTGTTCCGATCATTGGTGAGTCTGAAAAGGGTTTTCAAAGATGAGATGCCGGTATTCAGTATCAATCTTTCCGGTCCCTACCTGGATGGGGAAGAACACCTCGCTGAAATTTTAGAATTGTTATCAGAGTTTGAAGTTGCGACGGAAAATATCTGTTTCGAAATCACTGAGACCGCTGCGATTGCCCATCTAAAAAATGCGGTGCATTTTATAAGGACATTGAAAAATAAGGGTTGCACCTTTGCTTTGGATGATTTTGGAAGCGGCTTGTCTTCATTTGCCTATCTGAAGAATTTGCCTGTGGATTATCTAAAAATCGATGGCCATTTTGTTAAAGACGTGCATAAAGATCCTGTTGACAGGGCTTTTGTGGAATCGATTAATCAGATTGGCCATGTAATGGGTTTGAAAACCATTGCAGAATTCGTAGAAAATGAGAATATCTTGACAGAATTGCGTAAAATCGGCGTGGATTATGCGCAAGGATATGGCATTCACGTTCCCTCACCTCTGTCGGATTTTGTTTCGCAGGAAAATCAGAAAAGTATCTGTATTCAATAGTGTTTCGTCAGGCTGTCTGCCTGGCTTGCATTTGAGTTTTGTTGTTTTCCTCTATATTCTAGTACTCCTTCACACTTATATTGGCGGGTAGAACGAGTCGAGAAGTGGTCAGTTGCTAGGCGCACGATTGAAGGACTAGTGGGCTAATTCAAATGAGTGCAACGACGCAAATGACTACTTGTCGGCTTGAGATAACCGTCAATATAAGTGTGAAGGAGTACTAATACTCCGTCAATACAACCTTGGCGAAGTGCCTGCTACAATCGCGCAATTGTGAAATCTAATTGCAGCCTCTCTGTTTAATTCCTGAAACCAACCTATGAAATGTGGAACTATTGCCTTTATCGGCCGACCCAATGTCGGTAAATCGACTCTACTGAATCATTTGCTTGGGCAAAAAATAAGTATTACTTCACGAAAGCCTCAAACCACCCGCCACAGAATTTTAGGAATAAAAACCACGGAATTGGGGCAGGCTGTTTATGTTGATACGCCGGGCATGCATAAGTCTGAAAAAAAGGCCCTGAATCGCTATCTGAATCGAACAGCGACTACGACTCTGGTTGGTGTCGATGTAGTTGTGTGGGTGACCGATATTGTACAGTGGCATGAATACGACGAGTCGATTTTTGCTATGTTGAAATCAATCGATGTCCCGGTAATATTTGTGATCAATAAAATTGATCGGGTAGCCAATAAAGAGACCTGTTTACCCTTTCTTGAAGAAGTCAGCCGTCGTTATACTTTTGCTTCGATTATACCGATATCTGCACTACGAAAAATCAATCTGGAGGAGTTGGAACAACATATAATGTCTGCCTTACCTGAGGGTGAAATGATGTATCCCGGAGATCAAATATCTGATCGGCCAGAACGTTTTTTCGCGGCGGAAATTATTCGTGAAAAGTTGATCCGGCGTTTGGCCAAAGAATTACCTTATGCGATTACTGTTGAAATAGAACAGTATATTGATGAAGCAGCTCTGGTCAAAATTAATGCGATTATCTGGATTGAAAGCGAGTCTCAAAAAGCCATTGTAGTCGGAAAAAAAGGCGCGGTATTGAAAACGGTTGGACAACAGGCTCGAGAAGATCTTGAGCGTATGTTGGATAAAAAAGTTTTTCTGCAATGTTGGGTGAAAGTCAAAAAAGGTTGGTCAGATAGTGAGCGAATCCTGCAAAGCCTTGGTTATGATTGACGGTCAAGTGTTGCATGATCGGTGGAGCAGGCGGCTGATTATTTTCGAACGGCCCGCCAGACAAATATTTAGTTAGATATGCCTGATAGCAAGCGGGTGTTATTACAAAGTGCTTTTGTGATTCATCGTCGACCCTACCGGGAAACCAGTGTATTGATGGAGGTATTTAGCCGCGATTACGGTAAAGTATCGCTGCTGGCGAAAGGAGTCCGTAAAGCAAAATCGGCTATGTCTGCAGTTTTGCAACCCTTTAGCCCCCTGCGTTTATCATGGATGGGGCGGTCGCAGCTACAAACCTTGACGGCTGCCGAAATAATTCCGCCGGCCATTCAGTTAGGCGGCAGGAGCTTGTATTGTGGTTTTTATTTAAATGAATTGCTGGTGCGATTTCTACACCATCACGATCCTCATAAGAATCTGTTTTCGTATTACGCTGCAACCTTACTGAATTTGCGCGATGAGGAGCAAATGGAGCGATGTCTGAGGTATTTTGAAGTATCGTTATTGGAAGAGGTTGGCTTCGGCCTGCAACTTGATGTTGAACTTGATAGCGGTTGTTGTATTGAACCTGGAAAACTGTATAACTACCTGATTGGTCAGGGTCCGGTAGAAGTTAAGTCGGCTAAAAATGCGATTCATGGTGCGACGCTAATCGGTTTACGTGAGCGTAATTTGGTTGACAAGCTGACTTTGCGCGAAGCCAAACAACTGATGAGAACCGTTATTGATTCTCATCTGAATGGTAAACCATTGTTGAGTCGTAGTCTGTTCCAGTCCAATATAGATTCGGCGTGATGCATCGTTGGGAAAGAGAATCTCGTGTCATTTTCATTGTAATTAAATAACTCTGATTACCCGCAGTACAAAATTAAAAGTGAACCCAATCTTTTGGCTTTTATTATGCTGCGTCTGGAGTGTTGCAGCAGAACTAGCCGGGTTGGTATTGCAGAACTATCAGGGATTTACCGTTTAATTACTGAACATGCAGAGTAGAGATTCGGATAAAAACAATGTCGCACTGGTTTTATGCCGATGAGGCTGAACTAATAAGCTAAGGAATAGAAATGAATAAAGAGACCCAATCAGACTTTTCGGAGCATTCGTTAATCCTTCTTGGTGTCAATATTGACCATGTTGCGACACTTCGTCAGGCTAGGGGGACCCGGTATCCCGAGCCCGTGCAGGCGGCTTTGCTTTCTGAGCAGGCGGGTGCCGATGGGATTACAGCGCATTTAAGAGAAGACCGGCGTCATATTCAGGATCGGGATATCTATTTATTGAAAGATATGATCCATACGCGTCTTAACCTGGAGATGGCGGTTACCGATGAAATGATTGCTATCGCAAAGAAAGTGAAGCCGGATGCATGCTGTTTGGTTCCGGAAAAGCGGGAAGAACTGACTACTGAAGGTGGCTTGGATGTGCGTGCTCGCTTCGATCAGGTTGCTGCAGCTTGTCAGGAGTTAATGGCTGCCGGTTGTAAGGTGTCTTTGTTTATTGATCCGGAAAAATTTCAGATAGACGCTGCAATTGAGGCGGGTGCTCCGGTTGTCGAGCTTCATACCGGGAGCTATGCCGACGCAAAGGATGATCGGCAACGTTTGCGTGAACTAATGCGCATTCAGGAGGCATCAGGGTATGCGCATGGGGCTGGGTTACAAGTCAATGCAGGTCATGGATTGAGTTATTCGAACGTTGAACTGATCAGTCAGATTCCAGAGGTTGTAGAATTGAATATAGGCCATTCCATTGTTGCCCAGGCGGTGTTCTCCGGATTGTCAGAAGCAGTTAGGGAAATGAAACGGTTGATGCGCCAATCTCGATGTCTGGATTGACCCTTAGTTTTAGATCTGTCATAGTTCACGATCCACACTGCTTTTTAGATATTGCTATAGCTACGGGTAATTCCGCTGTGTATTGGCTGCATGGGGGGGAATAATATGGATCACGAAACCAAAAAATATAGTCATCCTTACGTGCCTGGGCGCGAACAGCCGATGATTGAAACTGTGTACGTATTGCAGCAGCAGCAGCGTTTAATGGGCCGTTGGTTATTCTTTATTCTGGTGGCCGTTTTGTTTTGTTTTTCAATGTTGTTTGTTTTACTGCCGTATTTGAGTGAAGTTAATCCTGGGGTGCGAGAGGATGCTGGTACTGTTGGCAAAGTGTCGGATGAATCAGTTGTGCTTGATGAGATTAGAATATTGAAAAGCCAGGTGGGTTCGCTGATTACTGAATCGATCCAAATTAAAGTGAATCAATTGGAAAAAAGCCTGCTGGATGGGATGATATCGAAGTCCGACCTGGTGGCCATTCAGGAATTAAAATCTGACCTTAAAGTATTGAAAACCTATGCATTGCAAAACTCCATCGATTCATTGAGTGTTTTTGACTCCGGGTTACAGAAATCGCCATCGGATTCGGTGCCAAGAATGTTCGATGCTGAACAGATTGGTCGCGAAATTTCACAGATGAAAACCCTTTTCTATATTAGTATGGCATCCTGGGGACTCATGCTGGTAGTGGTGAGTGGAGTATGGATGCATAGTTGTTATAGTATTAAACGCCTGGAAGGTTTTCGCTATTCCAGCAAAGAATTGCTCGGCAAACCACAGTCAGAGTACTACTGAGTAAGATTCTGCTTAACCCGCTTTCAATCGCTCCCATGATGGAGTGTACGGATCGTCATTTCCGATACTTTCTTCGTTTAATTTCTCGTCGGGTATTGCTGTATACAGAAATGATTTCTACCGGCGCGTTGCTGTACGGCACCCATGAGCGGTTTTTGCGATATGATTCAATAGAACGTCCGTTGGCTGCCCAACTCGGTGGCAGCGATCCCAAAGATTTGGCTCAGTCTGCTTGTATGGTTGCGGATTATGGTTACGATGAGGTGAATCTTAATGTGGGTTGTCCCAGCAGTCGAGTCCAGAAAGGCAAAATAGGTGCTTGTCTGATGGCGGTTCCGGAACGGGTGGGTGACTGCATTAATGCCATGTCCGATGCAGTGGATATACCAGTTACGGTTAAGACACGAATCGGAATCGATGACATGGACTCATTTGAGGATTTGCACCGATTTGTTAGTATTGTTGCTGAGTCGGGATGCAAAACTTTTATTATTCATGCCAGGAAGGCAATCCTGAATGGGCTGTCGCCTAAAGAAAACCGATCAATTCCACCATTGCATTATGATAGAGTCTATCAATTGAAGCAGAGTTTTCCCTTACTCAATATTGTGCTGAATGGAGGGATTGCTCAATGGCGTCAGGCTGAAGACCATTTGCAGCATGTGGACGGAGTTATGGTGGGTCGCGAAGCATACAAAAATCCGTATCTGTTGGCAGAGGTTGACTGCCGTTTTTATGCGGACTCTCATCCGATACCGGAACGTGTAGAAATATTGCGGAGATATATACCCTATATTCAGCAACAGATGGATGCCGGGATTTTAATGTCGGCTATTACTCGGCATATAATCGGTCTTTATCATGGTCAACCCGGGTCGAGAAATTGGCGTAGAGAGTTGTGTGAATTGTCTAGAAAACCGCAATTGGATGCAAAAATCATATTGACTGCCTTAGCGGACAGGGTTGTTTAGTTTGTAGAATGTTGTTTGTTGACGAGTGGCCACGAATTGCGTTAAATCGCATAGGTTACCTGACATTCTGTAGTCTGGGTGGAATGTAACGGAATCCGCGAGAAAATTCCTGTTCCACATCGTACCTCTTGATCAAAAAGTTTCCAAAATGGCTGTTTCTCTGAATGAATTCTATTCTTGGACAGCCTTGTAGCTGATTGTATCAATACAATAGCAAACATCTCCATTAGGTGTCGCAACGATAATATCGTCGCCCAGTGATTTATTGAGAAGAGATTTAGACATAGGTGAATCTATACTAATCCAGCCTTTTTTAAGGTTGATTTCATCGCTACCTACGATTCTGTAAGTGAATTTGTTGCCATTATCGTCTTCAAGTTCTATCCATGCTCCAAAATATACTTTTGTCGAATTATCCGGGTGTTCGCTGACGATTTTCAATAAGGGTATGCGTTTTTGTAAATAGCGAATTCGTCTGTCAATTTCTCGCAGTTCTTTTTTTCGGTATATATATTCAGCGTTTTCTGAACGATCCCCTTCGGCTGCTGCCGCAGCTAAAGCTTCGGTCACTAAGGCTCGTTTTGACCACAATTGCTTGAGTTCAAGCTCTAATGTTTCGAATCCTTGTTTACTTATGTACGGTGATGCAGCAGGTAACGGTGGACGATAACGACCCATGATTTAGTGTTTAATTAATTGATTATTAGAATGGTTTTCGACATGAGTTAAAGGTATAGCCAGGAATAATGTCGCAACAAATTCCGGGTGTGAGCTGAAATACCAGTGTACGTAAGACGCGAAAACCTTATCTTTGCGATAAATGATTTCGCCTTTATGGCTTGAGTTTTGTCTACATGCATAAGACCAGGGTAACAGGCGACAGTGCAGTGCAGAATGATGGAAGGTATGACCTCGCAGTTGTCCTGTATCTGTGTCCAGATATTGCATACCCAGTTTTACCAGGTGGGATTGCATGCGCGCTTTTCCAGGCAGTATGCCGCATAAATTGGCGCTGTTATTATTGCTATCAGTCAAACTGTCCATTAGATAAAGCATGCCACCACATTCTGCAAGTATCGTTTTTCCGGATTCTGCATGTGTTTTGATTGCCTGGGTCATTGTCAGATTTGCCTGCAGTTCATTCATATGAAGTTCGGGGTAGCCTCCGGGCAAATAAAGGGCGTCAATTTCTGGCAGTTGGGTGTCGTTTATGGGGGAAAAATATTTTAAGTTAGCGCCCATTTTTTGCAGACACGCTATATTTGCCGGATAAATAAATGAAAAAGCTGCATCTTTAGCAATACCGATGGTTACGCTGTCTAATAGTTTCGGAATGAATTGTTCAACAGGTGGATGCAAACTTACAGTCGGCGGTAATTTTGTCAGCCTTGTTGAGCTGATTGCTACTGCGGCCTCATCCAGATGTTGTTCGATATTTTCGACATCGTTGGCTTCAACCAGGCCCAGGTGCCGTTGGGGAAAATTTAGCTTGGGGTTTTTATGGACTGAGCCGAGATACGCAATATTGTTGGGCAGGTTGCTGGTTAATAATTGCTCGTGATGTTGACTGGCAACATTGTTCGCAATTACGCCGAAAAAAGCAAGGCTTGGGCGAAACTCAGTCAGACCCACAACAATTGCGCCAAAAGTTTGTGCCATGGCGCGAGCATCAATAATCAAGACGAGTGGAATACTCAGTTTGCTGGCTAGATCTGCGCACGAGGGCGTACCGTCAAACAAGCCCATTACGCCTTCAATTATGATTAAATCGGCATCAGCCGCAGCCTCATAGAGTAACGAGCGGCATTGGTTCTCGCCGGTCATCCATAGATCCAGTTGATACACTGGGTGACCACTGGCCCGAGACAGAATGGTCGGGTCGATGTAGTCCGGCCCGACTTTAAACACTCGAACAACTTTACCCTGGTTTTTGTGATAACGCGCGATGGCTGCGGTAATCGTTGTTTTTCCGTGGCCGGATGCTGGTGCGCAGGTAATGATCGTTGGGCAATTTCGCATCGGTACGTGGATCTTGAGTGTTGCGGGCAGAAAGGTGGTCAGCGCGCTAGGCACATGATCACATGATTGGTGGAAAGCTTACAAAGCAAATTATTAATGTTTTTCAAACCGAATAAAAATTGAGAGTGTTGTCCAGCAAACGGTTCATATTGGGGCTGCGCGGGATATAACCTTATTCGTTATATTTTTACTGGAAAGCACTGCCTATTAATGCTGTTTTTCTATGTATTTACCATCTGCAAATTTATGCAAAATACTGGTTATAAATGTTTGATAAGGAATTCCCTCAACCAAAGCTAACTTTTGAAGCTCAGAAAGATCACGATTAGCAATACGAATATTAATCCTTTTATCTTTTTTAAATGTAGCTGTTGCAATTTGCCTATGCTTTTCTATTTCATCTTTTACATTTGGAACAGATTTGAGCTTTCCAGACTCAAATGCGTTTAGAATTTCTTGCTCCTCTTCATCTAACTTGTATTTAACCATAATTATTCTCCGATATATTTTTTCGTTGCCTTACGGCTAGGTATGATTGTTTTTAAAAATATTTCATTTTCTGATTCTACATAGGGAACCAGATAAACATAATCTTTAACCATTACAACGGAAATCATTTGATTTGGATAACGTGAATAATTTGGATGTCGGTATACATCCAGTTCATCACCATTTCCAATATGGAAGACAATTTCTTCGAATGAAACTCCTCGTTCTACTTTCAGAATTTCATTCTTCTCTCGATTCCAATTGTAACTTTTCATAGAACAACTGTAGCATAATGTCTGCCTATTGTATTCAGAAAAATATAACGATTTGCATAACCAGCCGTTTTACCCAGAACGAAGTGACGGATAAAACGGTCAGCGTTGACGCACTTGTTATGTGCAATTATACTTATGGTACTTATTACCGTACATGCACGTTTTGGAGTTATTATGGATGCCATTAGCTATACTGCTGCCCGCGCTAACCTTGCCCGCACAATGGCAAAGGTTTGCAATGATCACGCCCCCGTAATCATAACCCGTAAAAGTGAGTCGCCGGTGGTTATGATGTCCCTCGAAGATTACCAAGCAATGGAAGAAACAACATATTTACTTCGTTCGCCTGCAAATGCCAAACAACTATTAGAATCCATCGCTGAACTTGATGCCGGTAATGGCACCGAAAGAGAACTCATTGAATGAAGCTGACTTTCTCATCCATCGCTTGGGAGCATTACCTGTACTGGCAATCCACGGATAAAAAAACACTGAAACGAATTAATACTCTTATCAAAGACATACAACGCTCACCGTACGAGGGTATAGGTAAGCCTGAACCATTAAAACATGGACTCTCAGGCTACTGGTCTCGGCGCATTAACGATGAACATAGAATCGTTTACAAACATCAATCTGATACTCTTCTTATCGCTCAACTTCGCTACCACTACAGCGCATAACGAATAAGGTTATGTTTTGGAACACTAATATTTCTAAAAATAACGGCGATCTTCTCTTCCTTCTCTAATAATATCAACTACCTCATTAGAAGATATTCCAAGATTAACACCCTTAATATCCAAAGGTGATTTTTTTGGTATCGCTGGTTTGATGTAAAATGACTCCCCATCTCTTTTTTTTACGCAAACAACACCTTCTTTTCTAGCTTCATCCAATATGGATGCAAAGTGTTGCCGAGCTTCTGTAAAACTATATTCTTTCATTTTTCGACCTCTAAAACTTGAATTCCAATGTTTTTTGCTACGGCCTTTAGCCTTTTATCTAGTGTTAATAATGCAGTACTTGTCTGTTGCGCACACTGAATAAGGTAAGCATCATACGCATATATTTTTTGATTATATGATAACTCCAAGGCTTGTTCTAACGGAACATCAATAAATTTTATAGGAATTTCTTGATAAGCTTTCAGTGCAAGCTTCGTAAGCACTAAGTCCGTTTTTTGCCTTTTAAACATGGCAGAAAATGCATTGCCAATTTCCCAGTGGACTGAAACAGGGGCATACAGAGAATAATTTTCTGTGATTTCTATTATTGTATTTTTTGACTCTTCGTTTCCAATAACTGCGATCAAAGCCGATGTATCTATTGTAAGGTACATATATCACCAGTGATGTACATATGTACAAACTATAGATGATTTAGTCCTATTAGTAAACAAAGATTTTCTTTAAACACCGGGTAGGTCAGGGTCTCACGACCCGTTCCCCTCTGTTACGTCCCACTCCCAAATAAAGCAACGCAGTCAATTCATCTCGCAAAGAAATGGGGAGATAAATAAAACAATCCCTGGAATAAGGCGATATAGAATAGTAAATGGAAACTTCTTCATTCCTCTTTGGCGTATGTCAGGCTTCAATTCTATCGGATACCTGAGTGGTGATTTACAAACTTCAACAAGAATTTTCTCGAATTCGGCCAAGTAAGTAGCACCCAGTCCTGGCCGTTTTGTTTCAAAATAGGCTACCGATTCAAGGTGTTCTGCCTCCGCTGCGGGGTGAAAGTAATATGTCACCTTAGGAGAGCCTGCGCTTTCCTCCGTACTTCCTCTGCTGGTGCTGGCTGAACAAGACCATCATCAAGTTCTTTAGCTCTGTTCTGTGCTTCTCGAAGCCAATCATCCTCGATTTCACCGTCTGATGGTGAATAAAGACTTAGCAGTAATTTTTGTGCTAACTCCGCGCGTTCATCCTCAGTAAGGTGCAGAGCTTCATCTTCGATTTGCTTTAGATTCATATCGATATTTCTCCAATTGTTTCTAGGGCTCTAACGACCAAGCTGTGCGGCGCAAACGAAGCGCAGCGTAGTTTGCGTCCGAACGAGCGCCTTGTTATAAGCCAAATTCTTCATTTGGCTCCTCATATAGCCCAATGTCTTCTGACGTGCCAACACCGTTACCACCATCAAGGTAACGAACCCCAATGAATACACCGTTGTCTGCTTTTTCAATTTGAATGCCTATGCACGGAATTCTTTGCTTTGTGTCTTCATCTGTTTGTACCGCACATAATGGTAATTTCACCTCATATGGCTCGCTACCAGAAGGAATGGGGATGGCAATACGTTTTTCCAGCACGAAAGCGGAGTGTTGATACTCGTTCTGGTATTATGCGCAGACATCATTTTGATGAAAGTTCTATGCAACGAGCTGTCAAAATCGCAATAAGAAAAGCACATATCACCAAGCCTGCCTGTTTTCACACTTTACGTCATTCCTTTGCCACCCATTTGCTAGAGCGTGGCATGGATATCCGTACTGTACAGGAACAACTCGGTCACAAAGATGTTCGTACTACGCAAATTTATACTCATGTGTTGAACCGGGGAGACAACGCGGTTGCCAGTCCGCTGGGTTCGGTATTGAGTTCTACCTGGCAATGGTTATCAAATACCCCGATCTCGCTTGGGTACTGTACTACTCAAAGGACTGTCGCTGGTCTTGATTTTAGAATTATCAACAATCTCTTCATACCACAAATCATGATGCTGCTTCGCCCAACTGCTGTCGACTTTGCCTGAAATCATGCCTTCGAAAGCGCCCTCGGTTCCAATGGTACCGATGTAAATATGGCCGAGTGATCCTACTATGAGCACGACGGCTAAACTGACATGGATCAGATGGCTAATTTGCATGGGTAAGCGGTTCAGGCCAATATTTGGAAAATCAAGCAGGAGGCCGGTTGTCACCACGCCGATACCGGCAAAGCATAATAGCCAGAACCAGGCTTTTTCACCGCCGTTCATACGTTCCGCTGAAGGATGATGGTCGCCTATCATGCCACCGAAAGCTTTAAACCATTCGATGTCGAGACGGTTTGGCAGATTATCTTTTAGCCATAGAACAATCATCATGAACAGTCCGGCGATGAACATTAATCCGCCAAAGTTGTGGAATTGTTTTGCTATTTGCGCGTAGAGCGCAAACGATTCATGGCCGATAAAAGGTATTAATACAGCTCGACCATATAAAAGACTTAATCCGGTTATGGATAACATAATGAACAGTATTGCAGTGTACCAGTGCAAAAGTCTTTCAGTCAGGCTCCAGCGGTGTACCATCTGCCCGGTTTTTTTTTCGGTTAGCCGGACTTTTCCGCGGACGAGAAAAAATAGTGTCAAAGCCAAGACCGTTATGCCTTGTAACCAAGCACTTAAGGTCGCGAGCGGTCCGTTTCTTAGTTGACGCCAGTTTTCACCTGAACCCTCGATTAGAACATCAGTTTCCTGACCAGAAACAGCGGTATATCCAGGTTGTCCCTCGCGTACCTGCCGCCAGATATCCGCAATGGGGTTACTATCACTTGCTGCAGAGACATCCGGTAGCAATAAATCGGCCACAGGTGTAAAAAATAAAATGGTGGATACTAAGAGGCAGGCAGCAATTATCCGCAATATGGATTTGTGGCCTATTTGTTTTTTACGAGTCACAATCTTACAGTGTGACTAATGATTCATGGGTCAAACGTACGTTCATCCGATTACCGATCAGCCTGTACAAGATGGAAACGTGACTGTAGCTGGTTGGCTCTTGTGGTTGCATCGCTCTCGTGGACATCAGCTTTTCCTTTATACACATGAGGTTCGTAGAGTGTGACTTTGAGTTCGTCATAGCAGGCGGATAATCCAAGGCATAAGCAAGCAAATAGTACCAAACCATATTTTTTCGAAGTCATGATTCAATCCTTGTAGGCGGTTCCCCATCCCCACGCACCGCTTGTAGGGGATTGATCATTCGCTGTACTGTTGTCTACCCGTCGTACCACGCGTTCTCGAAACAAATCAGCGACTATATCGCCGTCGCCCGCCAGCAGAGCTTTAGTCGAACACATTTCGGCGCACAGCGGCAGCTTTCCTTCAGCTAATCTGTTTCTTCCGTATTTTTCGAATTCTTCCTGAGAATGGTCAGTTTCCGGGCCACCCGCACAGAATGTGCATTTGTCCATTTTTCCGCGTGCTCCAAAAGTCCCGTTCTGGGGGTATTGTGGTGCGCCGAATGGGCAGGCGTAGAAGCAATAGCCGCAACCAATACACAAGTCTTTATCGTGCAACACCACTCCGTCCTCGGTGGTATAAAAGCAATCCACGGGACAAACCGCTGCGCAGGGAGCATCCGAACAATGCATGCACGCGACTGATATTGATTTCTCACCCGGCTCGCCATCGTTCAGGGTGATAACGCGTCGTCGATTGATCCCCCAGGGGACTTCGTGTTCATTTTTACAGGCAGTGATGCAGGCGTTGCATTCTATACAGCGTTCTTCGTCGCATAAAAATTTCATTCTAGCCATCTGTTAAGTCTCCTGTTGTTATACTTTGCGAAGGCGACACAATGAAACTTTTGTTTCCTGCATGGCAGTGACAGAATCATAGCCATAGGTGAAAACGGTGTTACAGGATTCACCCAATATGTAGGGGTCACAGTGTTCGGGATATTTATCGCGAAGATCCTTGCCCTGGAATTGTCCTGCAAAATGAAACGGCATGAATACGACCCCCGGAGCGACACGTTCAGTGACAAAGGCCATAACCCTAATTTTTCCCTTTTCGGGTCCTTCGACCCACACCGGCAGACCATGCCGCACTCCGGCATTGTTGGCGTCAACCGGATTAATTTCTACAAACATATCCTGTTGCAGCTCTGCCAGCCAGGGGTTTGAACGGGTTTCATCGCCGCCACCTTCATACTCAACAAGTCGACCGCTGGTCATGGTCAATGGATATTCTTTGCTGAAGTCAGTCGCCTGTATTGACTGATACCGTGTCGGTAAGCGATAGAAGCGTTTGCGATCCTCGTAGGTTGGAAAGCTTTTAACCAAATCCCGACGGTTGCTGTAGAGTGGTTCCCGATGAATGGGTACAGGGTCAGGAAACTGCCAAACAATACATCGGGCCTTGGCGTTACCGAAAGGTGCACATCCCCGCTGAATGGCCACTCTCTGTATGCCACCGGACAGATCGGTTTTCCAGTTCTTACCCTCGGCCTGTAGTTTTTCCTGTTCGCTCAGATCATCCCACCAACCGAGTTGTTTGAGTAGTTCTGCGCTGAATTCGGGGTACCCATTTTTAATTTCTGAACCTTCAGACCATGAATCTTCGGCCAGTAAAGAGATGCCATCACGTTCTACGCCGAAGCGGGCTCGAAACGGTAAACCACCTTTCGCCACGGGTTTGCTCAGGTCGTACAGTAGCGGGGTTCCTGGGTGACCGGATTGTTCGTTGCCCCAACACGGCCAGGGCAGTCCAAAGTATTCGCCATCGCAGGGTCCGCCTTTGGCCATAAGTGTGGTGGTATCAAATGTATGCCAGTTTTGCTGGTGTAATTTCAAACGTTCAGGTGATTGACCGGTGTAGCCTATCGTCCATGCGCCACGATTGAATTCACGAGTGATATCTTCAATCGACGGCTCGTCGTTCTCGACTTTAATATTCTTTGTCAGAGCATCGGCAAAGCCAAATTCTCGGGCGAATTTGTAGAGAATAATGTGGTCAGGTAAAGACTCGAACAAGGGTTCTATAACCCGATCACGCCATTGCAGTGAACGGTTGGACGATGTTAAAGAACCGTGGGTTTCAAACTGGGTGGATGCAGGTAACAGATAGGTGTTTTCGGTGCGGTCATGGAGAACCGCAGCGTTAGATGGGTAGGGGTCAACAACAACCAGTATGTCCAGTTGTTCCATGGCTTTTTTCATCTCCGGAGCGCGAACCTGGCTATTGGCTGCGTGCCCCCAGAAAACCATGGCTTTCAAATTATCTTTTTGCGAGATATTCGATTTATCTTCCAACACACCGTCGATCCAGCGAGATACAGGAATGCCGTTCATGAACATTGGTTTTTTTGTGCTGCCCGTTCCGTCGTCATAAGTTCCCTGATCGAAGCGTGCTGCCAGCCAGTCAAAGTCGATATCCCAGACTTTTGCCCAATGCTTCCAGGCGTTCTCCGATAATCCGTAATAACCAGGTAGAGTATGCGTATTGGGTCCGAGATCGGTCGCTCCCTGTACGTTGTCATGGCCTCTGAATATATTGGTGCCACCACCAGCGACCCCCATATTTCCCAAAGCAAGCTGGAAGATGCAATAGGCGCGGGTATTGTTATTACCGATGGTATGTTGAGTACCTCCCATACACCAGATAAAGGTTCCAGGCCGGTTGTCAGCCATGGTTTTAGTCGCAAGGTATACTTCGGCTTCTGCTACCCCGGTTACTTTTTCGACTTCAGCAGGCGTCCATTTTGCGACTTCCTGGCGTATCTTCTGCATGCCATAGACGCGTTGTCTGATAAATTCTTTATCCTCCCACCCGTTTTTGAATACGTGCCACAGCATTCCCCAGATGAAAGGTACATCGGTTCCCGGTCTCAGGCGAATATGCTGGTTCGCATGCGCCGCTGTTCGCGTATAGCGCGGGTCGATGACAATGATCGGAGCGCCATTTTCTTTGGCGCGAAAGATATGCTGCATCGATATTGGGTGGGCTTCCGCTGGATTTCCTCCAATAATCAAAATTGCTTTGGAATTGTGGATATCATTGTAGGAATTTGTCATGGCTCCGTAACCCCAGGTATTGGCTACCCCGGCAACTGTAGTCGAATGACAAATCCGCGCCTGGTGATCAATATTGTTGGAGCCCCAGAGTGCCGCAAATTTTCTGAATAAATAAGCTTGCTCGTTGTTGTGTTTTGATGAACCCAGCCAATAAACCGAATCCGGACCGGACTGATCACGAATAGAGCTTAGTTTAGAGCCTATCTCTTCGATTGCCTGATCCCAGGAGATACGCTGCCACTTTCCGCTTACTTGCTTCATTGGGTATTTGAGCCTGCGGTCGCCGTGACCGTGTTCACGCACAGAAGCGCCTTTAGCACAATGGGCTCCGAGATTGAATGGATGATCAAAAGCCGGTTCCTGACCGATCCAGACACCGTTTTGAACCTCCGCGATGATGCCGCAGCCTACTGAGCAATGCGAACAAACACTGCGTACTTCTGTTGTTGTGTCCTTATTAGCTACAGAAGCGGGGTTTGCCTCTGCTTTTTCCATCATGGTTAATGGAAACGATCCCGCGACAGCGCTCGCACCCAGAGCTAATCCGGAGTTCCGCAGGAATGATCGTCTATCTACGGTGAAAGGGGCAATATCTGTGGTATCTGGTTGAGCCGTATGGGTTGAGGAAACACGTTTTATATGTTTCATTATTTAACCTTGATTTATTTTGGATTTGATTAAATGTGAATAGTGTGTCTCTAAACTCGGGTCTTGTCGTAATATTTCTGAATATGTTCCGTTAAATGGTAACCTTTATCCGGAATGTTTTCTGGTGGTTTTGATTGCTGCGTTGGATTTTCTACCGATTCAGTTTTTGCATAGGCTGCAGTTGTCAATGCACCTGTAAAAAAAACCAGAGTTTTATGAATAAATCCTCGTCGGGTTTGACTGCCATTGGGATGTGTCGAATTTTTCATACTAGGCCCTTATGCTCAGGTTTCTGTTACACACGGTCTAAAGTGATAATGTGGCTATTAAATATATTTATCACAAAAAGTGCAAATCAATGATATTTAATTGTAAATAGAGTCATCCTTGTAAAAAATGGTGCCGTACCCTTAGGAGCGAGGATTCAATAATATACGAATCCTGACTGGTCTTATTGTCCGTCTTCTGCGTTGTAGCAACAGTTGCGTAGCCCTGCTATGCGCCTGTTGCTACGCCTTGAAGACAAACAATAATCCTGCGTCAATCTTTCGCATTTTATTAAAACCTCGCTCCTTATTGTAAAAGTTGACGAACCAAGGGCTACTGTATTATAAAAGTTGACGAAGCATGGGCTACTGTATTTTTCTGCACATTGCAGTGAATCGTCTGTTTTCGAGTACTCTATCCCAATCTACTCAGGAATTTCAAGCGGTGGGAACGCAGTATTCAATGTAATTCCAACAAGTTCTTTTCCAGAGTCATAAAAGCAATTCCCAGTTGAGCAATCGAACGATAAAAATCAGCCGATTGCGCATAGGCAATATCGTGAAAGAGTCGGTTTATCCAGGGTTCGATATGATTTTTAAAGAAAGCGATATGAGCCTCGTTGTTGTCCTGGATTAATAAGGTCATTACTTCAAACAACGCAGCAACGTGATCTTCTGGCTCGTGTGTGTTTTTGCAACGTTTTATCCCCATTATATTCAGATCCCTGCGTATATTAGCCAATGGTTTTTCCATCAAAAATCCAGACACGTACCAGGATGCATAAGGGATGATTTCACCTCGTGTAATGCCAATAAACAGAGTTTGATATTCGTCGTGGATGGCTTTGCTGGTAGCCGAATGGGCTGATTTTGCTACTGCGATCCAGGCTGCAGATAGAGGTTTGTTTGCCGGGTCGGGACTTTTCCCGCCAATTTGACTAAGAGTAGATAGAACCTTGTCAGTTGGCGGTGCACTCAATAAGCCTGCCAGTAAATTATAGGTATTGGCGCGCCATTCAATTTCTTCACGAACAAGCATTTGAAAGTTTAGCTGTCGGTGGGTGTTGATGTTTTGGTCAATGGATTTTCAAACTGGTTTCGAATTCGGCATTCTTCGCACATCATAATACGGCGTTTGTTATCGTTCTGAAACATTGAATGAGATTTCAGTTTTTCAGTAATTGTGTCGATCATTTTTTGAGTGGCGAAGGGTTTATCGCACTCGATGCAATGGAATGCTTGTTCCTGATGTAATGTTCTGGGTTTTCTGGAATGTGTGGTATCCAGTATATATCTGGGGTTCAGTGTAATGGCATTTTCCGGGCAGGCTTGACTACAGATAGTACACTGCACGCAATTTGCTTCAATAAAGCTCAGTCTCGGTTGGTCGTATCCATCGGTCAGCGCGGCTTCCGGACAAACAGACACGCAAGACATACACAGCGTGCATCGCTGACTATCCACAATGATCTCACCAAAGGGTGCGCCTGCGGATAACGGGATGGTGTCCGTTAATCTAGCTGCATGCGTGGCGAGGTGCTTTACAGACAGTCGTAAAATCGTACGTTTGTCATCTATACCGGAAAAAGTAGCCGGTCTGAAGGATGGCTCAACCGCTGTCGGGTGTGCCGATGTGAATATATCATCTTCTCTTCCTCCTTTGCTACGTACTAGCCTGTCATCTGGAAATCCAATACCACTCAAAATTTCATTTGCGAATTGTAGTTGGTGGGTCAATACGAAATCAGTTTGAGGGTTGAGCGCTCCAGTATCCAGTAAAACAACTCGTGAGGCTCCGAATGCAAACATGGCTAACCACATTTCCAGGCCGACACTGCCGAGTGTTTCCACTTCAAAGGGGAGGATTTCACTGTCTAATTGAGAACTGTGATTTGCCAGCCACTGACTACCGCTGCCTGAGTCATGGAGCAAAATAGAGGGTGGTTTTTTATGGGTAGCAATGAAATTCTGAATAATTTTACGAAACTTTTCCAAAGTTTCTTTCGGGGTAGGGTAAGCATATCGAATTGCGCCGGACGGACAGGAAGATGCGCAATCTCCACAACCCTGGCACAAGTAAGGGTCAATCTGAATTTTTCCAGCTTGTGACTGAATGGCTTCTGCAGCGCAGGCTGACAGGCATTGTTCGCAGCCAATTATCGATGAATTTTGGTGTGCACACAGACCGGCGGTGAAACTGAAAAACCTGGGCTTCTCAAATTCCCCCACCCAATCGGCAAGTTGCGCAATCACCGATTGACTCTGGGTGTCTTTAACCGAACAATTGAAATAGCCTGGAGGAGGTATTGTTTGTGAAATTGTGGCAGGAAGTGCTAAATCGAGAATAAGATCGAATTTTGCGGGTGCAGGATTCATCAGGCTGGAGATATTGACAAAATTAGAGTTCTGGAGAATCTCCATATTGAAGTTTCCCAGAAAGCCTTCAATCCGAAACTCTTTTATGTTGTCAAAGTAGGGAATAACCTGATGAGTCAGTATTTCGGCGAGTGTGATCGGGCAGGGGTCATTGAGTACAACGCAATATTCTAGCGATGAAGGCAGCCAATCGATAACCGCGATAAGGTCTGCGGATTTGGAAATAATTAGACAATGGCCTTCTGAGGTGTAGCGGATGCCTGGAGCCGTATTCTGAAAGCTGATTTCCTGCAGTGTTTTTTGAACCTTGTTGGGTTTAGAGCTCAGATCTTTCACGACTAGAAAAGACAGGTAAATCCAGGCTTAATCATGATTCGAAGCAATATCAGATTCGAGTTCGATAGCTTGATGGCAAATTTCATTTTCTTTGGAATTTAAGGGTTCCTGGTCAGATTCTTTGTCGTCGGCCTGGTTGCCTGGATTTGTCGTCGGCTTGGCTGTGTATGCCAGCGCCCGTTTCATTTCGTGTGTGATCAATTTGCCCAAGGGTGAAAAGGAGGTGAAATCGTCATCATACTCGTTCAGACCGTCCAGTGAATTGAATCGTTGATTCGAAAATAATTTTTGGAGAACAACCGATTCGATCTTATCCTGAGAAACCAATTCGGTCGGCCTGTTATTAAGATTCCCTTCGGGGCGGTTGATGTCTGCATTCTGTGGTTGTTTGGTATCCCGATTTGCATTCTGTTGGTTAACCCCAGAATTAATTTTTCTGGTCGACCAACGTTGCAATAGCGTCTTAATTCTGGACATTTTGGTTTAAACGGGCGTAATCAGGCCGACAGGTAAAATTGAATTCTGTTTGATTATGTCGAAAATTTTTAATAATTGCTACGCTCAATGATTAATCCAAGGAGAATACCTGGACTAGTTAGTTGTGGTTTAGTGGGTAGGCTGCTAGGCAATTTATTTATTCTTTCGGTGATTCTGACGTTTTCACGAATTTCCTATATAATTAATTCTTGTATAAATCAATAATGAGTGCTTTATCAGATAGGGCTCACAAACATTCCTTATATTCATTGTCAATATTATGGTTTCGGATTCCACTACAAATAAAACTTCACATCGAGGGACTTTGCCACGCTTTCGTGACTTGATGCACGGTTGTCGGGATAGAGTTGCAAAAAATATTGCAACTTTATACAAAGAGATGCTCGATCAAACTGACGAAGTTCTAATGAAAATCGCTGACAATGCGGAGAGCGATGCTTCACGTACCACCGTATTTGAAACTATCCAGGAGATTCAAATTCGTCGATTGACTGTCGAACAGGATTTTTTTCACGCATTGGCGGAAGGGTTCCAAAAATTTGATCAAGGGCAAATTGAAAATAAAGAAAAAGGGAAATCTGCTCACAAATTAGGCCAGCTTTCCCTGGTTGATAAAGACGATTTTGAAATCACTGTTGTTATTACCAATATAGTCACCGGTGCTCAGAATAACTTTTCTGAAGAACTTTATGCCCTTAACCAACGGCTTGCCGTAGTTAATGGTGGCACCAAACTTGGTGAAAGGAGTGCAGCATTACCGGGAGGCCCTAAGCACATATGCGAAGCATTTCTCATATCGATTGATACACTCGAAGTTTCGGTCGCTGTAAAAATGGCTTTGTTGAATGCATTTAATCAATATGTAGTGAATAAAATAAAACCAGTCTACGATGACTTTAATTCGAGTCTGGCGCGAGCCGGTGTGCTGACGAATTTAACATTGGGTATGCCGATGCCGACATCGGCCGCTGGAAAATCGAAAACGAACCCTGCGTCGACACTAAAACCCTCTGCCGCTGTACAGGCGAAACATAGAGTTGCGGCGGGTGAGCAGTCAACAGACGAATCCTATACTGCGGAATTGACCGGATACGATCCGAGCTATGTAAATAATGCGGATGACGAAGCATTAAAGCAGGCATTGTTTCAGGGGATCAGTGATATTCTTGCCCATAGAAGGCATGATCGACCTGCTGCTTCGTTACCTGTAAGCCCCGGAAATGCTGGGACTTACGGAAACGCAGGAGTAAACAGCACGAATCTGGCAGAGTTGGTGCTCGAATTGAATAGGTTGCAACAAACCAGCGTTCCTCATGTGGTTGAACCAGATCAGTCATTAAACAACATCAAAGATGTTTTTACTGAGCAAATTACCCGGTTGAGTGAAATCATGGCCAGTCGGCAAGTCGCGACAGCCGATGCGGATGTAATTGATCTGGTCGGTATGTTGTTCGAAGTCATACTGGATGATCAACAGCTTCCTGATGCAGTAAAAGCTTTATTAAGCCATTTGCATACACCGTTTCTAAAAATTGCAGTTCTTGATAAAAAGTTTTTTATTCGTGGTCAACATCCCGCGCGACGGTTACTGAATGCATTGAGTCGAGCCGGAAGTCTGTGTAGTGGTGGGGACAGCGCGAGTCTGAGTATTATTGCGAAAATGCGCGAAACTGTGAATACCATTTTGAATCAATTTAATGACAACACAGAGATCTTCTCAACACTGCTTGATGAATTCACATCGTTCATGTCAGCGCACAATCGGCGGGCGATGATTGCGGAGAAACGGGCTGTTGAAGCGGCTAAAGGCCGCGAAAAATTACAATCTACCCGTCGCCTGGTGTCGCACGAAATTGTAAACCGTATGGTGAATAATAAAGTCCCTAAATTTGTTGAATCGCTATTAATGGGGCCTTGGGCTAATTTTCTTGTTATTACTTTACTGCGGGCGGGAGAGAATAGTCAGGAATGGGTCTCCGTTCTTGAAACAACTGACGATTTAATCTGGAGTGTACAAACTAAAGCTAATGATGAGGAACGAAATCTTCTGCGATTGAAATTACCCAAAATTGTTGATGCTGTGCGCGCTGGACTTGATTTGTCGGGGGATATCGATGCAGATGGTGGAAAATTGCTGGAAAATCTGGAGTCCTGTCATAAGGCGGCATTAGTTGTCCCTAAAAGACCCGGTGGTTCGACGCAGATTTCCGCTTTTGGTGTGACTGAAGATGAATCAGAAGCTGATGAAGATTCTGCTGAAACCAAGAAGGAGCGGTTTGAAAAATTAAAGCAGATCATTCCGGAAGAATGGCAGCAGGCATTGGATACTGAGCCTGATGTATCCAGTGTTAGTAGCGATATTCCACCTGAACGTGAAGCTTTGTTATCCTATCTGAAAGAACTTGAATTCGGTACCTGGTTTGAGTTTTTTGATCAAGATAAGAAAATATATCAACGTGGCAAACTGGCTTGGATAAATACAACCACATCGAATTATATGTTTGTAAATCAAGGAGGGCGTCAAATCGCTGTCAAGTCGCTACATAATTTGGCCGACGAAATGGATCGAGGCCTGGTTAAAGTCATTGAGGAGGAAAAAACACCCTTTGTCGACAGGGCATTGAATTCGATTCAGGAATTACTAAAGCGGGAGTCCGTGTGAAGTTTTGAGTCTTCAAGCTGTACTTTCGTGTTTTAATTTCCTAGGTCGCGGGTTCGTGTACGTTATCAATAAGGTGTTCAAGTTCTTCGCTGGCCGACGTGGAAATATCTATAATTTCCAATCCGAACCAACTTTGCTCGGTGTCACCGCATTTTTCTACCCATAGTACTTCTGCCCCAAATTCAATATGGGGGGTTTCGCTGTATCCTTCCGGCAATTTGATTGCCATTTGAAAAACAGAATTGATTTCGATATTTTGTTTGGTGATTGCCATTATGCCACCACAAGACAGGTCAACAACATTTCCAAATGGCTTTAGGGTGTTGGTGTCGAATAGTTCCAATAATTGATTGGGTTTTATTCTTGGATGTTGTCTTCGATCATGCATAGTCTGATTGGTTGGCTGAAAACGGGTGTGTAACGTTGGTGATAGTAAGTATAGTTGACATATTGATGCTTGCATTACTCGGTCTGTCATTCTGACAATTTTGAGCGTAAAGAAAGATGTGGAATATACGTATGTTTGAAGTGTCACTTTCTGGTAGAGTGTAGCTTCTGTCGATGGCCCTACTTAGTGAGGTAATATTAATGAATAAAAAGTTTATAATTTTGGTTTGTATTTTTCTGATTGCCGCTTGTAAGTCACCTTACTCCGATCCCCATTACAAACATCAAACGAAAAAATTCAGCACACCCTTCGCGGATACTAAAAAAACACTGGAATTAGCACAGAAAAGCGCAAAAAAAGACCTCAGATCTTTTTCAATAGAGGAGTGCCGAAGACTGGCTTATGGCTGGTACTTGAAAGAAATAACGGTGCCTGGCGAATTGATATGCGAAGAAACCGATGGTGGGCATCATTGCAGATATACAAGTATGGAGTTGAAATGCGAACAGCTTGATGAGAAAACCTATTAGATTTGTACTCTATTGATGTCTCTTAAAAACTCGATATATTCGCCAAACCGGATAGTTTAAAAAAATACGTTAGGAGCGAGGTTTTAATAATATGCGAAAGATTGACGCAGGATAATTGTTTGTC
>CAZGQY010000032.1:0-29444 GCA_964528035.1 uncultured Methylococcaceae bacterium
GATGGCTGCTTATCGGCTGATATACCCGTCAATACAACAATGATGGAGTACTAGCCCTGGCTAAGCTTTTGGTGCCTGTTTCTATTCTTCTATCTGTTGTTGCAAATTTCTTTCAAGTTCTCTCTCTGTAGCAACTGCTACTTAATTTAATACCAAAATTTCGAATTCCTGGCGCAATATATCGTCGGTTTATTCGTTATCTTCGCGTGTATCGCATTCCTTAATTTTGGCCTCCATTTCCATTTGTACCTGCTGATCGGTTTTTTTTGGGCGAGTGGCGGTTGCTTTTTTCTATTGTTGGGCTTGACTTATTGGATTTTCGTTCCTATAGTGCGTTAATATGGGTAGAAATGGTAGTAAGTGGGCATAAGTGGGAGATGGGAATTAGAACATGTTTCGCGGTGCCGATACAATAAATCTGGACGGGAAAGGTCGTTTTTCTATCCCGACCAAACATCGTGACGTGCTGAGAGAGCATTGCGACAGCCAGTTAGTGGTTACAAAACACCGTGATCGCTGCCTCATTTTGTATCCTTTGCCCGAATGGGAAAAAGTGGAACGTAAATTGGCAGATTTACCTTCATTAAATGATCCGGCAATGGCACTGAAAAGGTTCATGTTAGGGAATTCAGCGCAATGTGATATGGATAGCCATGGAAGAATTTTAATACCTGAAAGATTACGTTCTTTTGCGCGAATAGAAAAACGGCTCGTATTATCCAGTCAAGTGGATAAGTTTGAGGTTTGGGCTGAATCTGCGTGGGAAGGTACAGTAAACGCCTTGATGGATTTGAGTAAGGAAAAATTGGACGAATTGAAACAAGTAGCCGGCGATATAGTTTTCTAGTGCCTGATTGTATAAGAAATCGATAGACCTCGTATAGCATTGATTAGTTATGTAATTAGGCGCAACTAGAGATGATTGCCGACGAACATGTTCCTGTTATGGCGGGAGAAGTCATCGAGGCATTGTCGATAAATCCGGACGGTAAATATATAGATTGTACGTTTGGGCGCGGTGGCCACAGCCAGTTGATTTTAAGGGAATTGACGGAAGCTGGTCAATTGTTGGCAATTGATCGAGATCGTGAGGCGGAACACTCGAAAGTAGCGAATTTGCTGGTGAGTGATAACCGATTCGAATTTGCAGTGAGCGCATTTTCGGCTTTACAAGCATTGGTCGAGGCGCGTGGTTGGTGTGGTGAGATCTCAGGAATTCTTTTCGATCTGGGAATTTCATCTCCACAAATTGACAATGCTGTACGTGGCTTTAGTTTTAGACAGGATGGCCCATTAGATATGCGTATGGATACAACAAGTGGTACTTCTGCAGCGGAATGGATCGCTCGTGTTTCGGAAGAGGAATTGGCGAGGGTACTTAAGTGCTACGGAGAAGAAAAATTTTCCCGACGTATCGCTCAGAGGATAGTTGATTCGAGAAAGACAACAGCGATTGGAACAACTCGACAACTGGCTCATTTGATCGAGGAATCGGTTCCATTCAGGGAGAAGAATAAACATCCGGCGACGCGGAGTTTTCAAGCGATAAGGATACATATTAACAATGAATTGGAGGAGTTGCAGGCTGGTCTGCTACAAGCTGTGAACATACTCAAACCTGGGGGTCGACTGGTGGTGATTGCATTCCATTCTTTGGAAGATCGTATCGTCAAGAGGTTTATCCGGAAAGAGGCAATCGGCGGAGAGTTTCCGAAAGGAATCCCGGTAATGGCAACAGACTATTGTCCAAGGTTGTCTGCTGTTGGAAAAGCAAAACAACCGCAGGTGGAAGAGGTGTTGCACAATGTTCGGGCACGGAGTGCAATTTTACGTGTGGCGGAGAGAGTCGGGTGAGCAAAGGTTTTCTCACACTTTTGTTGCTGGTGATTTTTTCTGCTTTGGCAGTCGTGTACTCCAAGTTTCAATCGAGACAATTGTTTGTAGAGATTGGAAAGCTAGAGAAAACTCTCGATCAGTATGACGTTGAGTGGGGGCAGCTGCAACTTGAACAGACTACACATGCCGGGCACGCTCGCATCGAAAGTTCGGCTCGTAAAAAAATGGATTTAATGCTTCCTGATCGTAATTCGATCGTTTATATCAAACCATAACGTGAGTGAAAGAACCGAAAATGCTTGAATCATCAGTTAACACAATAGAGTTTGCCGGTCGACGTCGGTTTCTATTGCTTATGCTGATTGGTTTGATGTTTATGTTGCTAGGTCGAGCGGTTCATCTGCAGGTTTTTCAGGTGGAGCAGCTAAAGTCCAGAGTTAATATGCGTCATATCAGGGAAGTAGTGGTATCGACTACGCGTGGGCCTATTGTTGATCGATATGGTGAACCATTGGCTATAAGTACCCCGGTGGACACCATCTGGATGGATCCCAAGTTTTTCAAAATTGATTCGGATCAGATTAAAAAATTGGCCAGATTATTGGATAAATCAACGGCTCAATTGAATAGAGTGATTGAACGAAATCAAAGTCGCAGATTTGTTTATTTAAAGCGCAGAGCTAATCCACCTTTGGCCGCTCAAGTAGCAGATTTGAAAATAGACGGTGTTTTTTCCAAGCGTGAATACAAGCGTTATTACCCCGCAGGTGAAGTGAGTGCCCACCTTGTGGGGTTCACCAATATTGATGACATGGGTCAGGAAGGCATGGAGCTAGCTTATCAAAATGACTTATCCGGGGTGCCAGGTAAAAAAGCAGTTATTTTGGATGGTTCGGGTAAAGTCGTAGAGGATATAGAAAATATCGAGTCTCGTGTTCCGGGTCGGGAATTAAGACTGACAATTGATAAGCGCTTGCAATTTTTAGCCTACCGGGAATTAAAAGCGGCTTATAAAAAGCATAAGGCTAAAGCCGCGTCGTTAGTTATGCTGGATGCTCGAAATGGTGATGTTCTGGCGATGGTTAATCAACCTTCGTTTAATCCGAATTCAAGAAAAAACCTAAACAGGGAACGTTTTAGAAACCGAGCAATTACTGATGTATTCGAGCCCGGGTCAACAATGAAGCCATTTGTTGTTGCCTGCGCATTGGAGCAAGGAATTTATAATACCAATACTATTATTAATACCAGCCCCGGTACATTGCCGGTGGGTAGAAATCTGGTTCGTGATAGTCGAGACTACGGCGCTCTGGATCTGATGCATATTCTACAGAAGTCCAGTAACGTTGGAGCCAGCATTATTGGATTGTCGCTATCCCCGGTGTCCTTTTGGGGTTGTTATGATCGCTTGGGTTTTGGACATTCTATAAAAGTTGGATTTCCGGGGGAAGCAACCGGACGATTGTTGGCACACGAGAAGTGGCACCCGATTGAACAGGCGACCTTATCCTACGGTTATGGGTTATCCGGGTCAGCGTTACACTTGGCGCGAGCCTATTCAGCATTGGCAAATGATGGTGAGATGGTTGCTGTAAGGCTGAAAATCGGTGATCAGGAGCAAAGCTTAGCTTCCCGTGTAATGTCAAGTGAAACCGCCGGAACCGTGAGGAGTATGTTGGAACATGTTGTTAGCCGTGAGGGAACAGCCTATAAGGCCAGTGTGCCCGGCTATCGTGTTGCTGGGAAAACCGGCACTGTAAAAAAAGTGGGTCCAGGTGGTTATCTGCAAAAAAGTTATTTAGCGTTATTTGCAGGAATGGCACCAGCGAGTAACCCAAGGATTGTGACAGTGGTTGTGTTCGATGAGCCAAGAGCCGGTAAATATTACGGTGGTGCTGTTGCAGCACCGGTATTTTCTGGCGTCATGAGTGCTGCATTTCGAATATTGGGAATTCCCCCGGATGAGGAACAGACAATGCCCTTCGTACAGGTGAAACTGGACGATGCGATATGATTTCCTGGCCAGACAATTCACCGCAAAGTAGTCAGCTTGATGAGTTGCTTGCTGGGCTGGGTTGTATAGAGCCAATCCCTTCGCTTAAAGTTACTGGAATTACTTTAGATAGTAAGAAAACAGTTGCGGGGAGTCTGTTTATTGCTATAAACGGCAGTGTGCATCATGGTTTGAACTTTGCATCTGAAGCGGTTTCCAGAGATGCTGTTGCGATAGCTTATGATCCAGCCGGTACCACAGACGATATCCTGGATTTTGAGCGCAAAGCCTGTGTTCTGTTGGCAATTCCCAGATTAGGTAAAAAGTTGGAATTGGTCGCTGGCCGCTTTTACAAACATCCTTCCAGAGACCTTGCCGTCATCGGTATTACCGGCACCAATGGAAAAACGTCGTCCAGTCATTTGCTGGCTCAGGCGTTATCAAAGTCTCATTCTTGTGGCGTGATTGGAACTTTAGGATGGGGTTTTCCGGATCAGTTAAAAGCACTGCAGAATACCACCCCGGATTCTCTTGTAATAAACGGGATTCTGGCTTCGTTCAGAAGTCGGAATACGGAATTTGTGGCTATGGAAGTGTCGTCTCATGGCCTGGATCAGGGGCGAACACGGGGGATTGTTTTCAAGGGAGCGGCCTTTACCAATATTACCAGAGACCATTTGGATTACCACAAAACAATGCGCGTTTACATCGGCGCAAAATTGAAATTATTAGAAGCGCCGGGTTTAGAATTTGTGGTCATCAATCTTGACGATAAACATGCCGACCAGGTTCTTTCCGCAGTTCCACCTAATGTTCGAATTCTGGGATTTTCCAGAGGAGATGACAATAAGTCTCCGTTTGCCAGGTTAAAGTTTTCTACGTTGCGCCATGATGAGAAGGGGGTCGCACTGCAGGTTCAGTTTGAAAATAAGTCTGTACTTGTATCGGCCCCTGTTTTTTGTGATTTCAATGTCGAAAATTTGATGACAGCTTTGGGTGTAATGCTGGAGTTAGGTATACCACTGACTAAGGCAGTTGAAGTGTTAGAGACGGTTAAGCCCGTGTCAGGACGATTGGAACGCTTTTCCGTTGAGGGAAGTACACCCACTATTATTGTTGATTATGCCCATACCCCGCATGCATTGCAGAGCATTCTTGATGGTTTGCGGATTCATTGTTCGGGTTCGCTATGGCTGGTGTTTGGATGTGGCGGTGATCGAGATCGAGGTAAACGGCCGATTATGGGAAGGATTGCTGAAACAAAATCAGATTTCGTGTTTATTACGGACGATAACCCCCGGACTGAAGATGGTGATGCCATTGTCAGAGATATACTGCGCGGCTGCCAGGATCCCGGTATTACGGTAATGCGTGATCGTAATAAGGCGATTCGTACTGCAATCGAGCGGGCGGGTGTGAACGATCTTGTCGTTATTGCGGGAAAAGGCCATGAAAATACTCAGGAAATTAATGGTAAAAAATACCCTTTTGATGATCGCCTGATAGTTGGATCCGCAGTTGCGCAAAGGGCTGAACTGGCGGGAATAAGCATCCAATGATGATGTCTCTCAGTGAATCGAATCGAATTCTGAATGGCCACATGAGCGGTACGGACGTATTGTTTTCCGCGGTCAGTATTGATACCCGAACGTTACACGAAGGGGACTTGTTTTTTTCCATTCAAGGCCCGAATTATGACGCGAATCAGTTTCTTGGTGATGCCAAACAAAAGGGTGCCGTCGCCGCGATTGTGGATAAAGAGATCGAGACCGAATTACCCCATTTACTGGTTGGTGATACGCGTGTTGCCTTGGGGCAACTGGCTAAAGAATGGCGTACCCGGTGTGACATACCGGTAGTAGGAATCACCGGCAGCAATGGAAAGACCACGGTCAAAGAGATGACCGCGGGAATTCTGGCGATTCAGTACAACGTTATGTATACCCACGGTAATCTGAATAACGATCTGGGGGTGCCGCTGACATTGTTTCGATTGCAGGAGGAAAATGAGTACGCCGTGATAGAAATGGGTGCTAATCATGCGGGTGAAATTGCTTATGTCAGTAGTTTGGCTAAACCGGATGTTGCGGTTATTACCAATGCAGGTTCGGCACATCTTGAAGGGTTTGGAAGTATTGAAGGAGTTGCCAATGCCAAAGGTGAATTAATCGAAAGTTTAAGCGATTCCGGTACGGCTGTATTAAATGGGGATGATCAGTATTTGGGGCTTTGGCGTCGTATGGCGGCAGATCGGAAAGTAATGACTTTTGGTTACGGTGAGGAATGTGATGTTCGAGGTTGCGATGTTGTTTATCGTTTAACCAAATCGGGGTTCGAGACTGAATTTAAACTTGATTATAGGGGTACGAAACAGAGAATACTATTGCACTTGCCCGGTCAGCACAATGTGAGTAATGCCTTAGCTTCGGCTACTGTTGCGTTAGCGCTGGATATTGATATAGAGCAAATTCAGGAAGGCTTGCAGGCGGTGAAACCTGTTAAAGGGCGCATGCAAACGGTTGCAGGACTGAACGGATGCCGTTTAATCAATGATTCCTACAACTCTAACCCATCTTCATTTTTTGCTGCGATAGATGTTTTGTCACAGCTTGAAGGCGAAACGTATATTGTTATGGGTTCATTCGCAGAACTAGGCGAGCGCAGCAAAGTTCTGCATGAACAGGTTGGGAGTTATGCCCGCGAAAAAGGAATTACACGTTTTTATTCAACTGGGCTATATGCGGATTTTGCTGCTAAGTCATTCGGTAATGGAGGTGAATATTTTGCCGAACAATCAGCTTTGATAGAAGCTGTCACTAAAAATTTACATGAACATTCTATCGTTCTGGTAAAAGGTTCGCGTAGTCAGCGAATGGAGCGCGTAGTGGACTTGCTTTGCGACGGAAGGTCTGTGTAGTTATGTTGCTCTATATATTCGATTTTTTGAGTGAATACGAAAGCGCTTTTCGAGTGTTTCAGTATCTTACGTTTCGGGCCATTCTGGGAACTTTGACCGCTTTACTTATTTCATTGCTGGTTGGTCCTTATATGATAAGACGGTTAAGTCAGCGCAATATAGGACAGACTGTACGCGAACTGGGCCCTGAGTCGCACTACGAAAAAGCGGGAACACCCACTATGGGTGGGACGTTGATATTGGTCGCAATCTGTGTGAGTACGGTATTGTGGACCGATATGACAAATAGATACATCTGGTCTGTGCTTTTTGTCACATTAGGATTTGGCATTATCGGTTTTATTGATGATTACAAAAAAATAACCGAGGGCAACAGCAACGGTATATCCGCACGTTCGAAGCTTTTCTGGCAATCGGTTGTTGCTTTGGTCGTTGGCATATTTCTATTCAAAACCGCAGAGATTCCCGCAGAAACCCAATTTATTGTTCCATTTTTCAAAAAAGTCATGATCGACTTGGGATGGATGTATGTAGCGTTGGCTTATTTAGTGATTGTTGGTACAAGCAACGCAGTGAATTTGACAGACGGCCTTGATGGCCTGGCTATTATGCCAACCGTCATGGTCGGGGGTGCCTTAGGTATTTTTGCCTACGCATCCGGGAATTCAAATTTTGCAGAATACTTGTCAATTCCTTCTCTTCCCGGTGCGGGTGAGCTGGTGGTGTTTTGTGGAGCACTGGTTGGTGCTGGTTTGGGGTTTCTATGGTTTAACGCATATCCCGCACAGGTTTTTATGGGGGATGTCGGCGCACTTGCTCTGGGTGGTGCACTGGGTACGCTGGCAATATTGGTACGACAGGAAATTGTTTTGATGATTATGGGTGGTGTTTTCGTAATGGAAACGGTATCTGTGATGTTGCAGGTTATTTCATTCAAGCTTACCGGGAAAAGAATTTTTCGGATGGCGCCTATTCATCATCATTTTGAACTGAAGGGGTGGCCGGAGCCGCGTGTAATTGTTCGATTCTGGATTATAACAGTAATCCTGGTGTTGTTCGGACTGGCAACTTTAAAGCTAAGGTGAACCTATGACACCCGAGCGTTCTTCAAGTCAGGCCAGAACCCTGGTCTGGCGGGCTTTTGATTTGATGCCAGAAGATGCTCGTGTATTGGTCGTTGGGCTAGGAAAAACCGGGCTTTCGGTGGTTCGTTTCCTAATGCGCTACGGAATAGAATTTGCGGTCGTGGACAATCGCAGATGTCCACCTGGTCTTGCGGAACTTGAAACTCTAAATCCTGATGCGGCGATATTTCTAGGTGAATACGACAGGCAGGCATTTAATGCGGCAACCCATTTTGTAGTGAGCCCAGGGATTGGGCTCGATTTACCGGTTATTCAGGATGCGTTGAAATCGGGAGTGGTGTTGTTGAGTGATATCGATTTATTTTCTGGTGTTGTAAAAGCGCCGATTGCCGGGATCACAGGTTCAAATGGTAAGAGTACTGTAACAACTCTACTTGGGTGCATGGCAAAAAAGGCAGGTTGGGTGACAAAAGTTGGTGGGAATTTGGGAACTCCAGCATTGGATTTGATTAGTGAAGACGAGTTGGTTGATCTTTATGTATTGGAACTTTCCAGCTTTCAGCTTGAGCGTACATCGAACCTAAACACTTCAGTTGCGACCGTCCTCAATATCAGCGAGGACCACATGGATCGTTACGCTGATTTGTCCGAGTATACAGCGGCTAAACAAAGAATATTTGCTGGATGTGACACTTTTGTGATCAATAAGGATGATGCTCTGGTGGCGGCGATGGCAGCTAATCACGATAAAGTAGTCAGTTTTGGGTTAAAAGGTAACCAGGCAGTTGATTTCGGAATTATTTGTGATGCTGAAGATGAGTGGATTGTGTCCGCGTCGAAACCGCTTGTAAACACTCGGTCGCTGAGAATTAAAGGGCAACACAATGTTGCAAATGCATTGGCTGCTTTAGCGATGGGGCAATGTCTGGGAATTTCAGAACAGGTCATGGTTGATGCCCTGAAAAATTTTTCAGGATTACCTCACCGAATGCAATGGGTGGAGGAAATTGATGGTGTTACCTGGATCAATGACTCAAAAGCGACCAACGTGGGTGCATGTGTTGCCGCATTGAATGGATTGCAAGGAAAAGCCATTTTAATCGCGGGTGGTGATGCAAAGGACGCAGATTTCAGGCCGCTGAAGGCAGCGGTAAAGAAAAAAGTAAGAGCGGTGGTATTAATTGGCAAAGATGCTGAATTATTGCATAAGATACTGCAAACACAGACTCAGACGATTTGTGCCTCTCATCTACGACAAGCCATAAGTGTAGCGGGAAAGTTGGCAAAAAGGGGGGATACGGTGTTGCTGTCTCCGGCCTGTGCAAGCCTGGATCAGTTTTCTGACTACCAGGAACGAGGTCGTGAATTTGAATCTGCTGTAAAGGAAATGACGCATGGGCACTGATTTCTTTAAGTTAAGGGGGGATATTGTCTGTGACCGATTGAATTTGCGTCTGGATAAAGTTTTGTTACTCGCATCAGGCATCATCATTTTGATCGGGTTTATTATGGTTACTTCTGCATCGTTACATTTGGGTGAAGGACATAAAAACGGTGTTATTCATTATCCCTATAACCAATTTTTTCATATCTTGATAGGGCTGCTGGCTGCAATTGTGGTGAGCGTAATTCGATTAACGGTTTGGGAAAAAATGGGCCAGTGGTTGTTCCTGCTTGGCCTGGCATTATTGGTTGCTGTATTTATTCCAGGACTGGGTGTCAAGGTAAATGGTAGTACGCGATGGTTAGACATTGGCGTGACCTTGGTACAGGTATCTGAAGTCGTAAAATTAATTTCTGTTATATATATGGCGGGCTACATAGCGCGGCACGTGGATACTGTGAGAGGTTCTATTTATGGCATGGTTCGACCGCTTGCACTGCTTGCGTTTGCATGTGTATTGCTTTTGCTGGAACCGGATTTTGGAGCGGCTGTGGTCATTTTAATGATTGCACTTTCCATGATGTTTTTAGGTGGAGCAAGGTTATGGCAGTTTGCGACCTTAGTTATATCTCTGACAGTCATTGGAGGAATGCTTATTTATTTCTCTGGGTATCGGTCGGTTCGAGTATTGAGTTTTTTAGATCCCTGGTCTGTATCCCAGGGAGCAGGTTTTCAACTGATTCAGGCATTGATTGCATTTGGTCGAGGTGAATGGACAGGTGTGGGTCTTGGAGGCGGCTTGCAGAAACTTTTCTATTTACCTGAAGGACACACTGATTTTTTATTCGCGGTTATCGGGGAAGAATTGGGTTTAATTGGAGTCTGTGTAGTCATTGTTTTGTTCACAGTCGTTATTTGGAAAGCTTTTGAAATTGGAAAACGTGCAGAAACTGCAGGCTTGCGTTTTCCGGCATTTCTTGCTTACGGATTGGGTCTTTGGTTTGGTCTTCAGGCGTTCATAAATATGGGCGTGAACATGGGTATGTTACCGACCAAGGGGTTGACCTTACCATTGATGAGTTATGGTGGAGGCAGCATGATAATTATGTGTTGTGGAATGGCAATGTTACATAGAGTCCACAGTGAAACTGTTGCTCAGGGGGCACTGGTGTTGAAACGGGATTGTGAATGGTTAAGCGAATCATGATCCTATCCGGTGGTACCGGGGGACACGTTTTTCCAGCATTGGCTGTTGCCGAATGTTTGCGTGATCGAGGCAATCAAGTTACTTGGATGGGAACCAGAAAAGGTTTGGAATCGAAAGTTGTTCCAGCGGCTGGATTTGAGATCGACTGGTTATCGGTGAGTGGCTTTCGAGGTAAAAATTTAGTCGGGCGGCTGCTCGCACCCCTGAGGTTGGTGCTTTCCTGTTGTCAGTCGGGTTGGATTCTATTTCGAAGAAAACCGGATATCGTGCTCGGTATGGGCGGTTTTGTCTCTGGTCCGGGTGGTTTAATTGCCTATCTCGCGAGAATCCCTTTGGTGGTTCATGAACAAAATGCCATACCCGGCACCACAAACAGATGGCTAGCGAAAATTGCGAATCAGGTTCTGGAAGCATTTCCGGGCAGTTTTGACCCGTCCGTTGGTGCTATCTGCACCGGTAATCCTTTACGAGAGCAGATCGCAGATCTGGTTAATGACACCAAACTTGTTAAAGGAGACCAGGTTAATATTTTGGTGGTCGGTGGAAGTCAGGGTGCTCAAATACTCAATGAAATGGTACCGGAAGCAGTTGGGACACTGCAGCGGCGCGTAAATGTCTGGCACCAAACGGGCGAAAAAATGCAAAATCAAGTAACCCGTGTTTATGAAAAGCTGGGATTAGACGCGCGGGTGGATGCTTTTGTAAAAGATATGGCTTTTGCCTATAAGTGGGCTGATATGGTGATTTGTCGTGCGGGAGCAATGACGGTCAGTGAGCTGGCTGCGGCAGGTTTACCAGGGATATTGATACCGTTCCCGTATGCGATCGATGATCATCAAACCCATAATGCAAAATTTGTTACCAATGGTGATGCGGGTGTGTTGATTCCTCAGTCGGAATTGAACCCAAAGTCTTTGGCGGAAGTCCTGTGCACATGGTCAGCGGATGTAAATAAAATTCTGACAATGGGGGTCAAAGCAAAACAACTGGCGAAACCGCATGCGACGGCAACGGTATGTGACTACTGTTTGCGGGTTGCGACATGATGAGGTTACCGGAAAGTGTCGTGGGTCAGCATGGAATGCAGCGTATCCATCGTGTGCATTTTATAGGCATCGGTGGAACCGGCATGAGTGGTATTGCCGAAGTACTCATAAATTTAGGTTATCAGGTATCCGGTTCGGATATGAAAGAGGGGGAGTCGACAAAACGTTTATCAAACCTGGGAGCAGATATTTATATTGGCCACAAAGAAGAAAATATAGACAAAGTCGACGTGGTCGTTACATCCAGTGCGGTGAGCGACGACAACGTGGAAGTGAATACGGCCAGGGAAAAGAAAGTGCCGGTCATTCCTCGTGCAGAAATGCTGGCGGAATTAATGAGATTTCGATTTGGTATTGGTGTAGCAGGAACCCATGGAAAAACAACAACAACAAGTTTAGCCGCGAGCATACTTGCAGAAGCGGGACTGGATCCCACTTTTGTAATTGGAGGTCGACTGAATAGCGAAGGCACCAACGCGCAGTTAGGTAAAGGTGCCTATCTGGTCGCAGAAGCCGATGAGAGTGACGCCTCATTTTTATATTTGCAACCGATAATTGCAATTGTGACCAATATTGATTACGACCATATGGATACCTACCAGGGGAGTTATGAGTCGTTAAAAGAAGCTTTTATTGAGTTTTTGCACCATGTGCCATTTTATGGTTTGGCGGTTGTCTGTATCGATGATCCGGGGGTTCGGCAAATTCTGGAAAAAATATCAAAGCCTGTAATCACTTATGGAACAGAACCCGATGCAGACGTTTATGCAGATAATATTGAACAAATCGGAATGAATACCCAGTTTACAGTTCATCGCTCCGGGGATTATACGGATTTGCAGATAAATCTAAATTTGCCGGGTCGGCACAACATGTTGAATGCTCTTGCGGCAATATCGGTAGCAACCGAATTAGGTATTCCTGACTCTGCAATTCTAAAAAGTTTATCGAAATTCAAAGGTATTGGCCGCAGATTTCAGGTTCTCGGAGAACTCGAAATGAAGCAGGGTTCCGTCTTAATGGTAGATGACTATGGTCATCACCCGAAAGAAATTTCTGCGACTCTGGAGGCGGCCCGGGTTGCCTGGCCGAACCGCCGTCTGGTTTTGATTTTTCAACCGCATCGGTTTACTCGAACTCGCGATCTGTTTGAAGATTTTGTGCAGGTTTTATCCTCGGTTGATGTATTGATTTTACTGGAAGTCTATACCGCTGGTGAGAAACCAATTGCTGGTGCCGATGGACGGGCATTAAGTCGCGCAATCAGAACTCGAGGTGCAGTCGATCCTGTGTTTGTACTCAAATTGAAAGATCTTGCCAAAGTGGCATTCTCTATCGTGGGCGCAGATGACTTATTGATTACCCAGGGTGCCGGTAGTGTAGGGCAAATCGCAAACGAACTACCTGGCCAGCTTGCTGATTTGTCAGGTACCCAATTTACTCGAGCTACATTGTAATGGTCGCCGTTGAAACAGAAATAAGACCCGCGGAGAAACCAATTGCCCGTATTAGTGAAACCATGAATCGATTGTTGTTAAACGAATCTCTGGCCAAATATACGTCCTGGCGCGTAGGTGGACTTGCAGATCGCTTTTATCGCCCAGAGAACAGAAAGGATCTGCAGAACTTTCTAAGTGAATTACCGGTCACTGAGCCCATATTTTGGATGGGCCTGGGAAGTAATCTGTTGGTGCGGGACGGCGGTATCAGAGGAACTGTAATTAATCTACGTGGTCGTTTGTCTGAAATTCATTTGGAGAGCCCCGGTTCGATCTACGTTGAAGCAGGCGTTCAATGTCCCCAGGTGGCTAAATTCTGTAGTGAAAACGGTTTGTCTGGCGGTGAATTTCTGAGTGGAATACCGGGTACGATGGGGGGTGCGCTGGCTATGAATGCTGGAGCATTTGGTGGTGAAACCTGGCAGTTGGTTGACTCTGTTCACAGCTTGGATAAAACAGGCCGTTGTCATCTGCGTAATCCCGATGAATACAAAATTGCATATCGTAGTGTGTCTGGCCCTGAGGGTGAATGGTTTGTGGGTGCGAAATTAAATTTGAAGCGAGGCGCTAAGGTGGAAACTCGCGAAAAGATTCGTGCGCTTTTGACACAACGAGCAGATACCCAACCATTAAATAAACCCAGTTGTGGTTCGGTTTTTAGAAACCCGCCAGGCGATCATGCAGCCAGATTGATAGAGGCTTGTGGCCTAAAAGGCTATAGCATTGGTGGTGCTTTAGTATCAGACAAGCATGCAAATTTTATTGTCAATAGTGGGGCTGCAAATGCAAACGATATTGAATCGCTGATTAGGTATGTGCAGACTGAAGTCGAAAGAAAAAAAGGTGTGAAATTGATAACGGAGGTTCATATTGTCGGCGAACATACTCCGAAGGATGGTCGATGAGTTCGCCAATTGTAGTCAAAGATGCAGCTGACTTTGGCAAAGTCGCTGTGGTTATGGGTGGTACATCGGCGGAACGGGATATTTCGATAAATAGCGGTGGCGCAGTATTGGCGGCTTTGCTTAGGGCGGGTGTTAACGCAGTGGGTTTGGAAGTGGCTGCGAATCCATTGGAAGTTCTTCAAAATGCTGGATTTGATCGTGTATTTAATATTGTTCATGGCCGTGGTGGGGAAGACGGTGAAATGCAAGGCGCATTACAGTCTATTGGGTTACCGTACACCGGAAGCGGTGTATTGGGGTCTGCACTGAGTATGGACAAGGTAAAAACTAAACTTTGCTGGGCTGGCGAAAGTTTGCCGACACCGCCATGGATGGTGTTAAAAGCAGAATCTGACCTGGTTTGCTGTGAAAGTCAGCTTGGGTTTCCGGTTATTGTAAAACCTGCTCTGGAAGGTTCCAGCATGGGAATCAGTAAGGTTAATAATTCCAATGAGCTGGCGCAGGCATGGAAAACGGCGGCTGAGCATAACTGTGAAGTTTTTGCGGAAGCCTGGATTGCGGGTCGTGAATATACCGTGGGATTCCTTAAGGATCAATATCTACCCTTGATCCGCCTGGAGACGCCTAATGCATTCTACGATTACGAAGCCAAATATTGTTCGAATAGTACGCAGTACCATTGTCCGGCGGGTTTGGATAGTGATCGCGAGGAAGAATTACAGCAATTGGCGAATCGGGCGTGTGAGGTTGTTGGAGTGACGGGTTGGGGGCGTGTTGATTTGCTTATTGACGAAGAAGATAGCCCCTGGCTTATTGAAGTGAATACAGTCCCCGGTATGACAGACCATAGTTTAGTGCCAATGGCGGCAAAGGCTGCGGGAATATCTTTTGATGCTTTGGTGTGGCGAATTTTGGAAACCAGTATTACTACGAGTTAAAGACATGCGAATGAAGCAAAATAATATTGTGTCTGAAATGGAAACTTCCGGTCAATTCTTTGTGACTGCAGGACTGTTTGTCGCGTTTATAGTTGTGGCCGGTTTGTATTATTTCGCAAATCAGGATCAGCGTCTGGATATTCGGTTTGTGCGTGTAATCGGTGTTCTTGAACATGTAGAAAAAGAAGAAATGGAACAGGCAATATTGCCAAAAATAGAAGTCGGTTATTTAGTGCTCGATGTGGATCTGGTTCGTGATGCTGTGGAGAAATTGGATTGGGTGAATCGAGTTCAGGTTCAAAAGATCTGGCCTGACACTGTCATAGTTACAGTGAAGGAACAGATTCCATACGCTCGTTGGGGTGAGAATGATTTGTTGAGTATCAATGGCGAAAAATTCAGGCCGAACCAGATAGCTAGGTTTACATCTTTACCCCTTATTGTGGGGCCAAAGGAGCAGGAGGTTGTTCTCCTGGACAAATTAAAACACTTACAGGGACGTTTGAATAATATTGGAATAACTATTACCAAATTACAGGTTAATGATCGATTATCCTGGTCAATTCGACTTTCAAATGGTTTGTTAGTGCAAATGGGACGCAAACAACCTTTGCTGGCATTTGAGCGATTTTTAACAACATTACCTCTGCTAGGGAATCAACAAATTGAGGCAATGGAGCGTGTGGACTTACGTTATCCAAATGGCTATGCCGTTCAGTGGAAATCTGGGACTGAGCTGGAATGGGGCGTGTGGGTCAATCAACCAGCCGATAAACCCGACCGTCAAGTACGAAGTATATGACGGCGAAACTGAGAATAAAAAAATGGCTAAGAAAACAGAACAGAATTTAATCGTTGGCCTTGATATCGGGACTTCAAAAGTTGCTGCAATTGTAGGTGAATTAACGGATGAAGGTCAGATCGAGGTCATTGGGATCGGTTCACATCCTTCAAAGGGTTTGAAAAAAGGTGTTGTGGTCAATCTTGAATCCACCGTCCAATCGATTCAGCGCGCCATTGAGGAAGCAGAATTAATGGCAGGGTGTCGAATAACTTCAGTTTATGCAGGTATTGCCGGCAGTCACATCAGTAGTTTGAATTCGCACGGCATAGTCGCGATTAAAGATAAGGAGGTTGTACAGAACGATGTGGATAGGGTGATAGATTCTGCGCGGGCAGTTGCAATTCCGGCAGATCAAAAAATTCTTCATATCTTGCCGCAGGAATTTATTATTGATCGGCAGGAGGGGATAAAAGAACCTATTGGAATGTCGGGAATCCGATTGGAAGCAAGGGTACACATGGTCACGGGGGCGGTGAGCGCCGCGCAAAATATTATCAAGTGTATTCGACGCTATGGTCTTGAAGTAGACGATATTATCCTCGAACAACTTGCGTCCTGTACTTCGGTGTTGACCGAAGACGAAAAAGAGCTCGGTGTTTGTTTGGTGGATATAGGGGGGGGCACGACGGATATTGCGGTTTTCACTGAGGGCGCTATACGCCACACCGCAGTTATTCCAATTGCCGGTGATCAGGTTACAAACGATATTGCGGTGGCGTTGAGGACGCCTACCCAACATGCTGAAGAAATAAAAATAAAGCACGCATGTGCTCTTACTCAACTAGCAAGTTTAGATGATCAAATTGAAGTACCAAGTATTGGGGATAGGCCGGCGAGAAGTATTTCACGGCAGAATTTGGCTGAGATTGTTGAACCTCGATACGAGGAACTCATGGTTTTGGTTCAAGCAGAACTTCGTCGTAGTGGGTTTGAAGATCTAATCGCTACAGGGGTCGTTTTAACTGGTGGTAGTTCTAAAGTACAGGGAGTCATCGAATTGGCAGAGGAAATCTTCCATATTCCTGTGCGCTTAGGGTTGCCGCAATATGTATCCGGACTTACGGATGTAGTGAAAAATCCAATTTACGCGACAGGTGTCGGGCTACTTTTGTTTGCCCAACAAAATCGTGATTCGTTGGAGAGAAGTAAAGCTGTTGGGGGTGAGAGTCATGGATTGTGGGCAAAAATGAAGAGTTGGTTTCAAGGAAATTTTTAGCAACATTTTTATTTTGGATGTAATTGGAGGAATAAGCGATGAAATTTGAATTGATGGATGCATATGGGCAAAACGCTGTCATTAAAGTTATTGGAGTTGGTGGAGGTGGCGGTAACGCGGTCAATAACATGATCGAAAGTAGTATTGAAGGTGTGGATTTTATTTGCGCGAATACCGATGCGCAGGCTTTAAAAAATATTTCCAGCCGAACAGTTATACAGCTGGGTAATGATTTAACCAAGGGTTTGGGTGCTGGAGCCGATCCAGAAATTGGTAGACAGGCAGCTTTGGATGATCGGGAAAGAATTCAGGAAGTGATCGAAGGTGCTGATATGGTGTTTCTGACTGCGGGGATGGGTGGTGGAACCGGAACTGGAGCGGCACCAGTAATCGCAGCGATTGCACGGGAACTGGGAATACTAACCGTGGCTGTTGTGACCCGACCGTTTTCCTTCGAAGGTAATAAGCGCCGTGCAATTGCGGATAAGGGCATAGAGGAATTGACTCAATATGTCGATTCACTAATCACCATTCCCAACGAAAAATTGTTGCCAGTATTGGGGCGTGATGTTTCATTGTTGAATGCATTTAACAAAGCGAATGATATCTTGCTTGGTGCCGTACAGGGTATCGCAGAATTAATTACCCGGCCTGGATTAATTAACGTGGATTTTGCTGATGTTCGAACGGTGATGTCAGAAATGGGCATGGCGATGATGGGTACTGGTGTAGCGACCGGAGAAAATAGAGCAAGAGAAGCTGCAGAGAAAGCAATCGCCAGTGAATTGTTGGACGATATTAATTTACAGGGTGCGCGTGGCATTTTGGTAAATATAACCGGCGGACTGGATCTGGCTATTGGTGAATTCAATGAAGTCGGTAACGCTGTAAAGGAATTTGCCTCCGAAGATGCGATTGTCGTTGTCGGCACAGTAATCGATCCTGACTTACAGGATGAAATCAGGGTAACTGTGGTTGCAACAGGATTGGTCAGTGAATTTTCTAAGCAGGAGGCAGGGATTCGACTGGTGCAAAAAAATAAACACGGCGAAGTGGATTATGATCAATTGGACAAGCCAACTGTTATCCGGCGCAAACGTGTCGAGGCAAGAGTAAATCCGGCTGTTGATGCCAAAGCAGATATGAATCTGGATTATTTGGATATTCCCGCGTTTTTACGTCGTCAGGCAGATTGAGCCAATTTATCTGGAAAAGTATGGCTACGGAGTATGGTTTTTTGGATGCATTCTGTATGGATGGTTAGGTCAGCGTATTAATAACCGGTATTCATTACAAATACCGGTAGATCGTTATGGAATTGATATTTATTTTTACGGAAAAGGTTCTCAATATTTCGCGAATTTATGGTTGGGATTGTTAGGGAAAATTGTGCGTATCGGAATGTGTTGTGTTAATATCCGTGCGGATTTTGCTGCGATGCAATAATCATTTGAAACAGGACAGATTATGATAAGGCAAAGAACGCTGAAAAATGTAATAAGAGCGACGGGCGTTGGCCTGCATACCGGAGAGAAGGTCTATTTAACATTAAGGCCGGCTGCGCCCGGGAGCGGGATAAAATTTAGACGTTCGGATCTTGAAGAGGCGGTTACTATTGATGCCAGGCCCGAGAATGTAGGTGAAACACTGCTTTCCACTACACTCGTGAGCGGTGATGTTAAAATCTCAACTGTAGAACATTTACTGTCGGCGTTGGCTGGTTTAGGCATTGACAATGCTATTGTCGATGTCAGTGCACCGGAAGTACCGATTATGGACGGTAGCGCGGGTCCGTTCGTGTTTTTATTGCAGTCCGCTGGAGTTAAAGAACAGAATGAGCCTAAACGGTTTATTCGAATAAAACGCAAGATAATGGTGGAAGACGGTGACAAGTGGGCCTGCTTTGAACCATTCGGTGGTTTTAAGGTGACATTTACGATAGATTTTCCGCATCCAGCCTTTAATGATGAATCGAAGACTGCAAGTATCGATTTTTCTTCGACCTCATTTGTAAAGGAGGTCAGTCGGGCGAGAACCTTCGGATTTATGAAAGATATTGAGGCGTTGCGTAAGAGGAACTTAGTGCTTGGCGGTAGTCTGGACAACGCGATTGTTGTAGATGACTATCGTGTTGTGAATGAGGATGGTCTGCGATATGTTGACGAATTCGTTAAACACAAAATCTTGGATGCAATTGGTGATTTGTATCTACTCGGACATAGTTTGATCGGCTCGTTCACAGGTTATAAATCTGGTCATTCTTTGAATAATCAGTTATTAAGGGAGTTATTAAAAAATGAAGATGCTTGGGAATCAGTGACCTTCAACGATGAAAGTGAAGCGCCGATTTCCTATATGCGGCCGGTTCAAATGGCGGGTTGACGCCGGAAAGGTCTGTATTACCGTCAGTTACAAAAAATGCTCAGATAGTGGTATCATAATCCGCCATTCAGGAATTGCTCTGAATGGTGAGAGTGTGGGCTAAACGTAGAAGCGCTTGTTGAATTTCGAAGTGTGCAGCGTGTTCGGCGCTTTCTCGCAGGGTATTTATCGTTTCGTGATTGGGAATGCGAGGCGATTTTTTATGGGTTTCTATAAGTTTAGGCGGTAAAACGCGAATACGCGCTTCATCAAATCGGAGCTTAGAAGGTGGCTTTACCGACTCTAGTATTTGCTGGCGATAGAAGCGAAGTTGGGAGGCCCAGGCAGAAGAATTTGTAAAAAGGATTAGATTTCGCTGTTTGCAGCAGCAACCAATGACTTGCTTGGCCAATGAAGAAGGAAGGATACTTTTTAGCTGATTGAGAATATTTTGTTGTTCGGAAATTTTATTTTTTACAAAAGTGGGAATTGCCTCACCCCTGCTAATCAAATTATGGACTAGAATTGGTTTTGCTAGCATGGGATTCTGGAGTATTCAGGGTCGACTTTCAAAGCTTACTTGGTTAATAGTGATATGCAAGTTTTTTTTATTCAGCCGCGAGGTGGTAGGACTTGGGTGGTGTGCTTACGAAAAAGCATACTCATTTCGTTTCTTATGCTCGTGTCTATTTCTTTAGGTGTATTCTATTTAGGGGCACGTTATGGTTCTTATTTGGAACGCCAAATTTCACACACAGATTTTCAACCGGTTGTTACTGTGCCTTCTTTGGCAACTATTGAGCCTGATTCCGAATCGCGATTGAATGCATTGGCGTTGAAGCTCGGACAATTACAGTCACAGCTATTACGTTTAAATGTGATTGGTCGCCGAGTAGTAGAAAAATTGGATATAGGAAAAGGCGAATTCGATTTCTCGGCAAGCCCGGCGATGGGCGGTGTTGATGCCGAGGTGGATTCCCAGGCACAAACTTACGAAGAGGTTTTACAGCAAATTGCCTCATTTTCGACTGAAATTGAAAAAAAGGCATTGCAACTCAACACGCTCAATGATTTGCTTACCAATAAAGAGTTAGAAGAAAAGACGCTTCCGGCAGGACAACCGGTAAGAAAAGGTTGGTTGACATCCACCTATGGGTGGCGAACTGACCCTTTTTCCGGAAAACGCTCGTTCCATAGCGGTGTTGATTTTGCAGGGAAAAAAGGAGCGGATGTGGTGGCAGTGGCATCGGGTTTAGTGGTTTGGGCTGGCCGCGATGGAGGTTATGGCAATTCGGTGGCAATAGATCATGGTGACGGTTATGTGACTCGTTATGCTCATAACACGGATCTGGTTGTTTCTGCCGGGGATATGGTGAATAAAGGCGATACGGTTGCTCACATGGGATCTACCGGACACTCCACCGGGACACATGTCCATTTTGAGGTACTGTTGGATAATAAGAAAATCAATCCAATGAAATTCATAAGGCGCAATCAAAATCAGGAAATTGCTTCGAGAGACTGAAGTTTTCTACAATACTTTTCCTTGTCAATCTTCAACAAGAGCGAACTCCCTTATATTTAATTTGGGTACTTGTTTCCGTCTGGCTAGCCGAATTTCTTAATTTCTCATACAATGGGCGTTTCTATATGCCTATCTTTTCTCGTGCAACCTCCCAGTTCAGATGTCAAAAATAATAGAATATCGGGACTCGACAAGAGCATGTCTTTATCGATCTGGAATTTTCCAATAAATAACCATAACGGTGTTTCGTAACCTTCATTATTTGAGGCAGGCGTTGTGTTGAGAATCGGAATTAAACTTGATGTTAGCTAAAATCATAAAATTTTTATTCGGTAGTCGTAATGATCGGCTGGTGAAAAAGAAACGAAAAGCCGTTAAAAAAATTAACGCTCTGGATTCGGAAATAAAATTATTGAGCGACGATCAGTTGCGTACCAAAACGACTGAATTTCGTCATAGGCTTGAGCAGGGTGAAACCATAACGGAGATATTACCGGAGGCTTTTGCCACTGTTCGTGAAGCTTCAACGAGGGTCTTGAACATGCGCCATTTCGATGTTCAATTGATCGGTGCCATGATATTGAATGACGGTAAGATTGCCGAAATGAAAACCGGAGAAGGAAAGACTCTGGTGGGGACGCTGTCGGTTTATTTAAATGCTTTGTCCGGACAAGGAGTTCATGTTGTCACAGTGAATGACTATTTGGCAGCGCGTGATGCAGCCTGGATGGGTAAACTTTACAACGCCTTAGGATTGAGTGTAGGCGTGATTGTAAGCGATATGGTTCCGGATGAGCGCAGGAAAGCGTATTCGGCAGATATTACATACGGTACAAACAACGAGTTCGGTTTCGATTATCTTCGAGACAACATGGCGTTCAGTGTTGAGCAAAAAGTACAGCGTAATTTGAACTATGCAATCGTCGACGAAGTGGACTCAATTTTGATCGATGAAGCGCGTACACCGCTGATTATTTCCGGGCCGACTGATGATCAAACAGAACTGTATAAGAGTCTCAACGCAATTGTTCCATTATTGTCCAAACAGGAAACCGAAGAAAATCCTGGGGATTATACGGTGGATGAAAAAGCCCGTCAGGTCTATTTGACAGAAGAAGGTCATGAGACTGTTGAACGGCTGATGGTTGAGCACAAATTAATGGCGGAAAATGAGAGTTTATACTCTTCCGCGAACATTCTTTTGATGCATTATACGAACGCTTCCCTGCGGGCTCACGTGTTGTTTCAAAAAGACGTCGATTACATTGTAAAAAATAAAGAAGTTATCATTGTTGATGAATTTACCGGACGAGTTATGCCCGGTAGACGTTGGTCAGAGGGCTTACACCAGGCTGTAGAAGCGAAAGAGCAGGTTCCCATTCAGAGTGAAAATCAGACACTCGCCTCAATAACCTTTCAAAATTATTTTCGCTTGTATAATAAGCTTGCAGGAATGACAGGGACTGCGGATACAGAAGCATTCGAATTTCAACAGATTTATGGTTTGGAAGTGGTTGTAATTCCGACCCATAAGCCCATGGTTCGTGATGATATGGGTGACTTGGTGTATTTAACGACCAAGGAAAAATATGCAGCTATTTGCGAAGATATCAGAGATTGCATAAAGCGTAAGCAACCTGTCCTGGTGGGTACAACGTCCATCGAAAATTCTGAATATTTATCCAGCTTGCTGACCCAGCAAAAGATAGAGCATCAGATTCTTAATGCAAAACAGCATGAAAAGGAAGCTCATATTATTACTCAGGCAGGTCGCCCTGGGACCATAACGATTGCTACCAATATGGCAGGTCGTGGAACCGATATTGTATTGGGCGGTAATTTGGAAGCTGAATTGGGGGAAGTCGACGCTACTAATCACAGTGAAATTGATAAGGTTCGTCAGGACTGGACATTGCGGCACGAAAAAGTAATTGAATCGGGTGGTTTGCATGTTATTGGGTCAGAAAGACATGAGTCGCGGCGAATTGATAATCAATTAAGGGGTCGTTCGGGCCGTCAGGGTGATCCTGGGTCGACACGGTTTTATTTGTCCTTGGAAGACAGTTTAATGCGTATATTTGCATCTGAAAAAGTAGCAGGGTTGATGCAAAAACTGGGTATGGATGAGGGTGAGGCGATCGAACATCCCTGGGTAACGAAAGCTATAGAAAACGCTCAGCGCAAAGTTGAAGGCAGGAATTTCGATATTCGTAAACAATTACTGGAATTCGATAATGTGGCAAACGACCAGCGGCGCGTGGTCTATGAACAGCGCAACGAACTTATGGAAGCCGAAGATATATCGGAAACCATCATTGCGATTCGGGAAGATGTCGTCAATATTATTTATGATCGCTGCATTCCACCACGAACTATGGAGGAGCAATGGGACATAAGCGGGCTGGAGGACGCACTGGATGCTGAAATGGGATTTAAGATAGCAATCCGGCGGGCATTGGATGAAGATGACTCCTTACATGAGGAAACACTGCGCAAATATATTATAGATGGACTGAATAAGAATTATGCAGATAAAGAAAAAGTAGCAGGATCAGAGGCGCTGCGGCATTTTGAAAAATCAGTCATGTTGCAGGTGTTGGACAATTCATGGAAAGAACACCTGGCCGCGATGGATCATCTGAGGCAGGGTATTCATCTAAGAGGTTATGCTCAAAAAGACCCTAAACAGGAATATAAAAAAGAAGCGTTCCAGATGTTCACCGCATTATTGGATGATATTAAGGAAGAAGTGACAGGCATTGTATCGAGAGTACAGGTGCGCACCGAAGATGACCTAAGGGTTGAAGATGAATCGCAGCCACCGGAACAACAAATGCATTATGAACACGCTGAAGCGACCAGTGCGCTGAGTGACTCTGATGTTGAACAGGATCAGCATCAGCAGCCCGAGCAGAAAAAACCATTCAAGCGTAGCGCTAAGAAAGTCGGTCGAAACCAGCCCTGCCCCTGTGGATCCGGGAAAAAATACAAGCAATGCCACGGGAAATTGGACTGATCCAAGGTTAATTAAAGCAGATATGGCAGTAGGAGAGTATTGTTTCCCGGAAATGCCTGAGGTATCGGGAATTCGTTTGGGAACCGCCAATGCAGGTATTAAGCAAACCGAACGGGATGATGTGCTGGTTGTTGAAATGGCAGCAAATTCAGCTTGTGCAGCCGTATTTACCAACAACGCATTTTGTGCGGCTCCCGTGAAGCTGGCACGAGAAAATCTAAAAAATTCGCCTGGATGGTTACTGGTTAATTCCGGCAATGCCAATGCAGGAACCGGTCAGCAGGGTGTGCTGGATACTAAGAGTACGTGCGAAATGCTATCTTCATCGGTAGCAGGGGGGGATGCCTGTCGCGTTCTACCCTTTTCTACAGGCGTAATTGGCGAATCGTTACCGCTAAATAAACTAGAAAAAGCCATACCCGTCGCCGTACAGGGATTGTCGGATGGGACATGGGAAAATGCCGCGAATGCCATAATGACGACCGATACCCGTCCTAAGGGCAGTACCCGTGAATTCGAAATAGAGGGTCGGCGCGTTGTTATTAACGGCATTGCCAAAGGTTCCGGCATGATTCATCCTGATATGGCCACCATGTTGTCTTTTATCGGTACAAATGCAAATGTGGAGCAAGAGACTTTGTCTCACTGTCTACCTTCCGCTGTCGAGCAATCTTTTAACCGTATTAGTGTGGATGGGGATACATCGACCAACGATGCCTGTGTGTTAATGGCGACGGGCGCTGCTGGAAACCGTCCGATAACAGTGAATAGTCAAGGTTTTGAGTTTTTTAGAAAAATGCTTCAGGAAGTTTGTGCAGAGCTTGCAGAACTGATTATCCGTGATGGAGAAGGTGCGACTAAACTGTTGAGAATTGTTGTGCAACAGGCATTATCCGAAAAAGAAGCATTGACGGTTGCGCAAACCATCGCCTCTTCGCCATTGGTTAAAACGGCGGTATTTGCCAGCGATCCCAACTGGGGACGCATCTTGGCTGCTATCGGTCGATCGGGGCTTAAGTCTTTCGATATTGATCGTGTGGTCCTATGGTTGGGTGACGTCCTATTGGTATGTAATGGTGGCGTGGCTCCAGAATATTGTGAAGAAAAAGCGCAGAGGGTGATGGATCGTGATGATATTACAATACGGGTTTTATTGGGACGTGGAAGTGCCAGCCAAACATTTCTAAGCTGCGATTTTTCATATGATTATGTCCGCATTAATGCCGATTATCGCACCTGAACCTGAATTTGTGTGAATCCTGCCGAAAGGAAAGCTTTATCGGTCGCGGTGGGGGTTATTCGGGGCGCCGATGGTAGGGTACTTATATCAAAAAGAAAAGGATCTTCTCATCTAAGTGGCCTTTGGGAATTTCCAGGTGGAAAACTGGAGGCAGGAGAGGACGTTTTCACCGCTTTGTGTAGAGAGCTTGGGGAAGAGCTGAATATTGTCGTGACACAAGCGCATCCTTTGATCAGGATTCACCATCAGTATGAGACATTCGATGTGTTGTTACAGGTTTGGTGTGTAGATTCGTTTGAGGGTACTGCATCGGGTCATGAGGGTCAGGAAATCGCCTGGGTAACTCAGCAAGACTTGCCGAACTATGAATTTCCTCCCGCCAATTTGTCTATCATTAGCGCTGCGAGGCTTCCGAAATTCTACGCCATCGTAGAGGATGCAGACGCTAGGGTTGACGTTTTACTGCAACGTTGTTTGAGCTTACTGAACCGGGATGACTGCATTGTTCAATTAAGGGCAAAATATTTAGCTCAATCCCAATATATCGATCTTGCTGATCAATTGTGCAAAGTCGCACATAGCAACGGTACGACTCTGCTTCTAAATTGCGAACCCCAATTAGCCCGGCAACTCGGAGCCAGCGGTGTGCATTTGTCCAGTGAACGCTTAATGCAACTGGATGATCGTCCTCTGGATCGTGATTTCTGGGTGGCCGCATCTTGTCACAATCAAAAAGAGTTACAGCATGCGTGCAATATGGAACTGGATTTCGCAGTTCTCTCGCCAGTTAAAGCGACTCGATCTCATCCTGGTGTGAAATCTATTGGCTGGGATCAATTTGAATCCTGGGTTGAGAATAGCAATGTCCCTGTATTTGCTTTGGGTGGTTTACAAATTAACGATTTAGAGTGTGCCCAGGCGCATGGAGGGCAGGGAATTGCGGGGATTCGAGCGTTTGTGGAGGAGGGTTTGTAGGTTGTATATTTATTTACTCAGCCATTCGGGAAAAGCTTCGAGATGTTGGTTCAGTAGGATATTTCGGTTATTTTGCCCTGTTTTTCCTTTTTTTAGCATAGAACGTAACAACAGGTCGTTGATGTGTGTTGGGATTCATGATTTTATCGGTTGTCGGGAGATGATTAATCTGGTTTTGAGCGACTGGAGGGAGAGGAACCAAAGACATTGAGGTCAGGTGTTCTTAATTTGATATTTCCATCTCACGGATGAGTTCCCATGAAGAATTAAGATCGTGTCAATCGCAAATACTTGTTGTTGGTCCTGCGTTGAGTCAAAATAAACCACAAAACTAAATTACCCCGGTATTGATGAATAATGATTTGTGTTGATACTGAATGGGGAACCGGTGCGGCTATTTAGAGCTTCCAGCTAAACCATTTGTGTGACTTAAGGGATTGTATGAGTATGCAATATCGCGTATTGGGGTATTTGTTCCGATTACTTTTCATCGTGAGTGTATTGATTCAGCCTGTTCTGGCGGATTCGGAAGGTGACCGTATTGCAAAGCTGTATAAGTCAATCACAGTACGCGTGGTCGGCGAGGGCGATGGTTTTGGCTTTGTCGTGGGTGTACAGAATGATTCAATATTTATTATTACGCCCAAGCACGTAATCGATGGGGTGCATCCTTCTCCGGGTCAATCGGCTGAAATCAAGGTTTATTTCCATCATGAAAAATTTGAGTCGCTTAGCGCCGAGGTAGTTGCGCGCGATGGTTTGGATATGGCTTTGTTGCGCGTAATCAAGACAAAATCATTTAGTTTTGACCCGCAGTCAGTTTGTACCCGTTTTAAGCGCAGTGATCCGGTTTGGTGGATCGGGCAAGACCGTAAATGGGGGGTTCCTCTGGATAAATATGCGGGCCAGTTGACCGTAAATGAACCGGATACCAAAGATCTGATCGAGTTTATTGCGCCTACCATAGAGGCGGGCGTTTCGGGCGCACCGTTGATTGGCAAACAGGGTATCATCGGTATGGTTATCGAGGATGCACCTCCTACGGCCTATGCGCTGGATATCGACAAGATACGTCGTTTTGCAAGATCGAATGCGCGGTGGTCTTTGCCCGATTGCAGTGCAGCGGTTGAAGTCAAAAAACCATCCAGTTGCTGGGATAGCTGGACTCACAAAAAGGTTTGTCGCGATAAGTTCAAAGACGGTTCGGAAGGGCCGACGATGGTTTTGTTGTCGGGTGGAACCTTCACAATGGGTAGCGATAGTGCGGAGGCGGATAGCGATGAAAAGCCGCCTCGCAGTGTACGTGTGGGTTCGTTTGCGATGGGGCAGAAAGAAGTGACCCGGGCTGAATTTCGGCGTTTCGTCGAGCAGAAAAATTATTCTACTGATGCAGAAAAATCGAATGGTTGCCGTACATGGGACGGTTCGAAATGGAAATACGTAGAAGGGCGCAATTGGAGTAGTCCAGGGTTTGAACAGGGATCCAATCATCCGGTGACCTGTGTGAGCTGGAACGATGCTCAAGCATATGTTAAGTGGTTAAGTCGTGAGACGAGCCAAATCTATCGGTTACCTACCGAAGCGGAGTGGGAATACGCAGCGCGCGGTGGTAGTTCTGCTGAGCGATTTTGGGGAAGCGATGCAGATAAAGCATGCGATTATGCTAACGTAGCTGATCAGGAAGCCAAACGAAAATTTTCGGAATGGACAATTCATAATTGTAACGATAAATTTGTTTACACAATGCCGGTGGATAGAAAGTTAACTAACGGTTTTGGTTTGTACAATGTTCTGGGCAATGTCTTGGAATGGACTTGTTCGCTATATGAAGATCCTTACGACGCCGAAGCAAAACAATGCGAGTTGGGCGACGGTCGTCGTGCGTTGCGGGGCGGGTCGTGGAACTACAACCCGAAGGGGGTGCGTTCTGCTAACCGCAACAGGGGCGCGCCGGACGGCCGCGACTACGATCTCGGCTTCCGTGTCGCCAGGATTCGCTAACCCTTTTTTGCTTTTATACTCTTTTCCCTTTTTAAGGTTAAATTACGCGTAGCCCAGACCGTTTTCGGAATTTTTTTATGGCAAAAATCCAAACACCGCAGGCGGTTCAGGCGTGCCACGAGTTGTTGTGCTGGCTGGTTCCTCAGCTTGACAAGTTTCCACGCAATCGGCGTTTTACGTTGGGTGAGCGGTTGGAGAGCGGATTTCTGAATGTATTGGAATTACTTATTTAGTCACAATTTGGAAAATATTATGAAAAACTGGAAGTTAACTCTACAGCTATTGGCAGGGTTAGTTTGTGGTTCAGCCGCGGCCATACCGCCTTGCGATGGAAAATTGAAGGCTGATTCTAATTTGACCGGGTATACCGTGCGAGAAAAGGGTGTGCGGTGCGAAGGGTTCTATATCGCCAAGGTATCAAAAAATCCACGTGACCTGGCGTTAGTCGGTTTGACTCGGGGTGATTTGGATTTTGATTCTGGTTCGCGCGTTGTGCTCAGATCGTCATTACCGGGGCGGACGATATCGATTCGTGGCGTCGGAATGGCCGAAAAAACTTATTACCGCCTCGACGGTATTATTCGTCGTGGGCATCCATTTTATTGGCAGTTGGATGATGTTGTTAAAAAAAGAAAATTGCGTGCAAACGATATCGGGCTTAGCGGATTTTACGAGTCACAGGGGCGTGATGAGCAAATTTTTGTCCCCATTGATGTAGGCGTTGGCGAGAAAATTCGTGTAAAAATTATCGGATCCGAACTGTTTGTCGAAGCGTATTGGAGGCATTCTAGTTTGACAGATGGCAAGTGCGGTGCGATGGCAGAGTGGTCTGAAATAAAGCCACCTGCCTACGAATCGAGGCCGTTAGAATTAATTTTATCGGGAACTATCGGCCCGGAGCTATGTATGGAAGTATCGGCGCGCCCAACGAAAGGGAGTGGATGGCGAACAGGGCGATGGAAAATAAAATCCGGACAGTGAGATGAATCGTGACTGTGGATCGAGAAGGCAGCTCGAACAGGCTCGCAGCGAGCGGGTGAATAAGGCGGTACGTGCCTTATTAGTCGACAATGACGTAGAAATTGCAAATCAGCATTTGGATTGGGCTGAGACCGCAGCGCGTGCCGCCCAGGCAGCGCCGCCAAAGGTAATCCATCGAGCCTATGTTGCCAGCATTATACTACTTTTTTGTTTGAGTGCGATCGCACTAAGCGGGTCATTAAATAAGCCAGCCAATCCGGTGAAGCTGATGATGCGGGTTGATGGCGTTCAGTTGAAGGCCATCGGCGCTTGGAATGCAGTGGACGATCTTTCTGGTTCCAGAATTGTTGCTCAGGGGTTAGCCGAGATCGGTATTTCCGGCATGGGTGATCGGTTGGCGAATGAATTCCGGCTGACCGATCTTAATGGTCGCATCAACAAAATAATGGTTTCCAAAGGTGCCAATGTAGAGTTG
>CAZGQY010000033.1:0-28764 GCA_964528035.1 uncultured Methylococcaceae bacterium
GTGCGGGCGGCTGCCGCAGAGATTGGTAATTCCTTAGAATTTCCGAAATACGGGAGGTATCGCCTCCTGACGAAATCCACAACGAATTACCAATCTCTGCGGCAGCCGCCCGCACGACGATTGAGAGCCGAAATGCTATACACGAAATATTAACAGGCAATGACGACCGCCTTCTTGTAGTGGCAGGCCCCTGTTCCATACATGACCCCAAAGCGGCTATAGAATACGCCGACCGGCTTTTGGCTATGACAGCAGAACTCGAAAAAGACCTGCTTATTGTTATGCGAGTCTATTTTGAAAAACCAAGAACTACAGTCGGCTGGAAAGGACTCATTAACGATCCAGATCTTAACGAAAGTTTTAACATAAATAACGGTTTGCGATTAGCCAGAAATCTGCTGTTAAAAATCAATGAAATGGGGCTATCGGCTGGAACAGAATATCTGGACCTGATAACACCACAGTACGTCTCAGATCTAATTGCCTGGGGTGCAATTGGAGCAAGAACCACAGAAAGCCAGGTTCACCGGGAATTGGCATCGGGCTTATCCTGTCCCGTAGGATTTAAAAATGCAACTGACGGTACAATCAGCGTAGCAGTGGATGCCATTGGTTCCGCATGTCGCCCTCACCATTTTTTATCCCTTACAAAAGAAGGGCATTCAGCTATTTTTGCAACAACCGGAAACAATGACTGCCACTTAATCCTAAGAGGCGGACAAACTCCAAATTATGATGCAGAGAGTGTTAATAATGCGTGTTCTGCCCTAAAAAATGCCGGATTACCTGAAACACTGATGGTAGATTTCAGTCATGCGAACAGCAAAAAACAGCATAACCGACAAATAGAAGTCGGCGAGAACATTGCAGCACAAATTTCGTCTGGTAGCTCGCAGATATTTGGAGTCATGATAGAAAGCCACCTGGTCGCTGGCAACCAGAAAGTAGTCAGCGGAGAACCTCTGACCTACGGACAAAGCATTACTGACGCCTGTCTTGGATGGGAAAACACCGCTGATTTACTGAAAACTCTTGCCAATTCTGTGCGTACGCGTCGCAATGCGCAACGCGAACGAAAGAGTTCTTAACCACAAAATCGATTCGCAAAATCCAGTTCTAATCAAATCTCTGACTTAATTCTCATTTTATGGATGTTACCGTCAACGGCGAGCCACACGCACTGGACGAGCGGATTACCGTAGCAACGCTTATTGAGCAGCTCGAATTGACCGACGCTAGAATTGCTGTTGAAATTAATCGAGAAATCCTGGCTCGTCAGAACTTTGATTCTCATAGGCTCAAATCAGGAGATCAGGTCGAAATTGTCCGAGCTATTGGTGGAGGGCAAAATGATTGCCTAAGTTGCGGGAAATATACATTCAACTCCAGACTATTAGTTGGTACTGGTAAGTACCAAGATATGCAACAAACTCGCCTTGCTATAGAAGCGAGCGGCGCAGACGTTGTCACAGTAGCCATTCGTCGTACAAATATCGGCCAAGACCCCAACGAAGACAGTCTTCTGGATTTCATTCCTCCCAGCCAATATACGATACTACCAAACACAGCTGGTTGCTACACGGCCGCAGATGCAGTCAGAACTTGCCGACTGGCAAGAGAGTTGCTGGATGGACATGCGCTGATTAAACTGGAAGTCTTGGGAGACGAAAAAACGCTTTTTCCGAATGTCGTACAAACAATAGAGGCCGCACAAATACTCATCGACGACCAATTTGATGTCATGGTTTATACTAATGATGACCCTATCGTCGCCAAAGAATTAGAAGACGCGGGATGCATTGCCGTGATGCCTCTGGCGGCACCTATTGGTTCCGGACTAGGCATACGCAACCCATATAACATACTAACTATCATAGAAAACGCAAAAGTCCCTATCATTGTCGACGCAGGTGTAGGAACCGCATCAGACGCCTCCATTGCCATGGAGCTTGGTTGCGATGGAGTACTGATGAATACCGCAATCGCATCAGCAAAACAACCCATATTAATGGCTTCTGCAATGAAAAAAGCTATTGAAGCAGGTCGAGAAGCATTTCTTGCTGGTCGAATACCTCGTAAACGGTATGCGTCCGCCTCATCACCGATCGACGGTACATTTCTATAGGCTTTTGAACTCTTATTCTAACTACGAGTTTTAAAGCGGACGGGTGGAATCCACTTTTAAAAGCTGCTCGAAAATTGGCTGTAAAACTATCATGAACAAAGCCAAGCCCCATCAGCACGGACATATCCCCAGCTTTAGCCGCCGTCAGGGTCGCATCACCCCGGCACAGCGGGACGCAATAAAGAATCTATTGAGCCAATACGAACTAAACATCGAAAACGGCTTCTGCAGTGACAATATTTTTGCGCACCAAGCCAGTCTCATCGTAGAAATCGGTTTTGGAAACGGTAACAATTTAATTGCTTCAGCAGAAAAACACCCAGATTGTAACTTCATAGGTATCGAGGTACACAGACCCGGCATCGGACACTTACTCGCCTCACTCAAGCAACGAAATCTACCTAATGTAAAAGTCTGCTGCGCAGATGCTGTAGTATTTTTTAGAGACTATATTCCTCGTTCCAGCATCGATCTCATTAATCTGTATTTCCCTGATCCATGGCCTAAAAAAAGACACCACAAACGCCGATTGGTTACACCAGATTTCGCATCACTGGTGTCAGAGGCATTGAAACCCCATGGGTATTTTCACACCGCCACAGACTGGGACAACTATGCCCAATCAATGCGAAAAGTACTGAGTAATTGTGAAACATTAATGGAAAGCCCGGCACAATCAACAGCTATGCCAGACAGCCTTTTGGAACGAAAATTGACAAAATTTGAAAAACGCGGCCTTCACAAAGGACACAAAGTATGGGATTTAATCTATAGAAAAATGTAAAACCGTCAGCTAAATCCGATGCAACAACTTTGATCAGACAAACGCTTTCTATTTAGCGACCGCGACCTGATCAAGTTCCTGCGAACACTGATAATCATTGTCTGCTGTACTGGGAACACCCATGTGCAGGCTATCTTTTATCTTTTTCAACTCCTCATATTGACAATTCAACGGAAGCAGATCTGCTTCTAACTGTCGAATATTCTCATCAACCGATTCTTTGGACGTATTAATTTTTCTAAGCATATCCAATCTGTTTTCAATGGATTTCTTATGATCTTTAATCTGCCGCAATAACGGACCAAGGACTATAGCATTCCACTTTATAGAATCTTTATGCGCAGCAACGAATACACCTCGAGCCTGAGCCACAATCGAACTATACAGTTTTTGAATAACCAAGCCCTGCTCCATAAGCGTAGATGACGCACTATTTCTAAACGCCTCACCATCGTTAAAAATTTGTTTCAATTGAACTTCGTATTCTTTCACAGAAAACAGTGGAGGATCAATTTCATCAAAACCATAGTCTCCGTGAAACTTTTTATAAATCGCCTTTACCAGACGTCGGGTTTCCCGAGTGACATCCATGGCGTCGTGAAATATTTCGCCCAATTCATCAAACAAACTTTTCATTGATTTCTTCATCCCTACCGTGGTCAAACTCCCTGTCATCTGTTTTTTTGTTCGTCTGATAATTCCGTCGACATGTTTAGGCTCCAGTGCACCTATAAGATGCTGAGCCTGGACGGAAAATACTCGCCGTGTCGCTTGAAAGTTTTCAACGTTTGTCAAATAACTGCTTTGGTCATCTCGCGCTTCAGCCATCAACTGCAGAGTCATATCCTTATTTTCTCCGCCAATTTGCCGAAATTTTTCCAATTGCTGGGATAAATCAGCTATTCGATTTGCGATCAATCGAGAGGACTCATTGACCATTCCACCAATATTTTGTGAAACCGAATGTGTCAACAGTTCCTGCCGTCCATTTAACACATCACTCGAAAGAAAAGATTCCAGCGCCTGTAATCGACTTTTTCGTAAAAGCTCATCGTCGGACTTAACCTTGGCCAGTAGCGCCTGTTTGGCAGATACCGGAAAAATTACACTTTTATCCACTTCCAGCACAGATGCTGTTGTGTTTACCTGAGACTGAATGGATCGCTCTATACCCTCTTCGCCAGAAAGATCGTCCCACAACGCGTCGATTTTATTCATGACGACGGCCAAACCCGAGGCCTGCCCTTCACGAGCGCCACGTACATGATTGCGCCACATATCCAAATCACTTTTGGTTACCCCGGTATCTGCGGCTAATACAAATACCACAGCTTGCGCACTCGGCAACATATTGATAGTCAGCTCAGGCTCAGTACCGAGCGCATTCAAACCGGGTGTATCAAGAATCACCAATCCTTCCTTCAACAGGGGGTGTGGAAAACTGATCAAGGCATGCCGCCAACAGGGGATTTCGACCGATTCCGGGACTTCTCCACCGACCGGATTCATATCATCACTGTACAGACCCAACCGCTTGGCATCCTCAACACTCACACGTTTCACGGCAATCAATTCCTGAAACGCCTCCTGCATCTGTAATGGAGAATTGCTGTCCAAATCAACCTGCATCCAACTTCTGGGCCGCTCCTTATAATCTGCGATAGACAGATCCTCAAGTCGTGTCTCTATAGACAACAACCGTATATAATTTCCACCATCATTATCGCAAAAGAGCTCGGTTGGACACATGGTGGTTCGGCCCGGTGTAGATGGCAATAAACGCACGCCGGTTTCGGAAAAAAACATGGCGTTGATCAATTCTGTTTTTCCGCGAGAAAATTCCGCAGCGAAGGCCAATGTAATTTTATCGGTACGCAACCCCGATAATATATTCATTATGGTTTCATTCTCAGAGGGGTCACTTAACTGATATTTGTCCAGCCAATGCTGATATGCCTCAACTGAAAGCACCATTTTTTCTCGCCAGTGCGCATAAAGCTGCAACTGCTCTTTAAATTTGATATCTGTCATGTCTAAACTTAACCCATCTTTGACAACGGTCGAATACGCCGAAAACAATGTATAGAAAGTTTAGACGAAATACAGAATCCGTCTATTTTATGGCTTGAATATTTGATCTAATCATACTGACATGAGGCTGCTCTAGAACAGAAGACCCTTTGCAAAAAAGGGATTTTTCACGCTTTTCTGCAAACATCAATGATGAAATATAGTACTTTCGATAGCTCTACTGGATTCTGAATCCTAATACTTTTTTACTGGATTTAGGGTAGTTTGGAACTACTTTTCATCGTAATCCCAACATGGCTGATTACTAAACATAATCGTGATTGTTTTTAGTTATCAATAAGTTTATATGCATTTTTTTACAGCATTACCCAAAATGATGGAGCTATAGCCGGGTATTTTTCAGCCTATTTGTGTTAAATTGCGGTTTCACCGTTGAAAATGAACCCTAAAATTATGCTTAAGTCGATAACCCTAATGAGTTCCTTAGTTGCTTGTCTGCTACTCACTGGCTGTGGCACGATGTATCTGGACACGCCCGTTGGCCAATCGGTAAAATTATTACCCCGATACACACCGACCACTGTCAGAATAGAAAAGAAAGTATGGTTTAAATGGTGGGGATCGGAACCGATCGATGATCCTCATACCGCAGCAATAATTAAGGAAAATAATTTAAAAGAAGTACGCCTGTACATGACCAATACGTTTGCAGATGGCTTGATTAACATTTTCCCAGGAATGATTGGCTTCCCCAGGCGTACCCTGATTGTGGAGGGAAACAAATGATGCGACAAATAACAATCATTTTTATGAGCATAGTGTTGACGATCCTGGTATCAGGCTGTTTTAAAACTAATTTGATTGCACCGGAGAACCATAAAGTCAGAATTTTATCGGTGGACGCCCCCACAAAATTTCATACCGAATACAAAAACTGGTATCTATTGGCGGGTGTATTACCCATCTATACGACGCAACCAGAAGAAATTATTGCCAAAGAGAAACTAACTGAGGTTCGAGTGCAAACTGAAGATACCGTTTCTGATGGCGTCATTACATTTTTTACTTCCATGATATTTATTGGTTTATATCCTCAAACGGTGGTAGTTGAAGGCAATAAGTAAAGTGGAGCCACAATCACCAGAAAAAAATATTACGACTAATTATAGATCGATCACACTCAGCGCTCTGAGTCGATGTCGACAGATTGCAGACCATTTGATTTTAAGTAATTTAATATATTTCTAGCCATGTCAATATTACCCTGAATATTCGGATGGGGGTCGTTTCTTGCTCGGGTGACACCAATCCTGTTTTCTATAAAATCAATCCCGTTGGCCGTCGCAAATTGCCTGATTAATCCAGTCGGAGCCAAATAGTTTTCCATGGTTTGTTGATGATTTTTAACTCTGAACCAATAAACGTCCCAATCATAATGTCCGATTTCGTTATCTGAGAGAATTGCCAATTTGGCCCCGGAGTTTTCAACTTGCTTTGATATTTCAAGTAAAAGGCCAAAAAACAGTTTCCACCCAGGGTTATCAACCTTTGGTGCTTCGGGACTAAAATTGGATTGTTTCCAATAGCGGTTAAACCAGCGATCTTCCAAAACGCGCAGAATACCAATCTTGTTTTCACCTAAATGGTGATCATCAATTAATCGAACTATACGGCTCTTATTCGGAGAATGACTAAATTGCTGAAGATCATCTAAAAACCCAGACTCTCTATCTAAACCAAATGCCACCTTAAGGTTATCAATTTTATTTTCCGAAACACTATAGCCACCCCCATGAACATCAACCAGCCGTTTCGCAAGATAAAGCCCATAGGCACGTTTTAATATTTCTGATTTTGAGATCACCCACTTTATTTTATCTTTCAGAGAATCTTTACGACTGGCAAAACACTGGTTTTCGTTTCGGCGTAACTTACCGTCTATAATTGTGTAGAAAAAAGGCTTTGTACAATCTTCCGGAGCAGGCCCCGAAACAGTTTGGTTATCGGAAATGTCGTTTGTAGTGAACTGAAGAATCACCAGGTTCGGGCCGTAACTAAGCCCTTCTTTTACCAGTGCCTCCAGTTGCTGATCGGTTCCCCAACCCCCATACGCCAGACTGATTACTTCAGCATTGACGCCCGCTGACTGTAGTTTCTGTTCAAGGACACGGGTATATATTTTATCGGCAGGCACAATGGCTCCAAAAGTATTCGAATCACCTAATACCAAAATACGGTAACGCCCCTCCGCATTTTCAAATGAATGGTCAATGTCTCTCCAACCATATCGATTGGTGAAGGAATCATAAACTTCACGAGTATCCGGATCAGCAATTCTTACCAATTCATAAGGATTGTAACCCCAACCATATTTGATCGCATTCTCTGAATATATGTGGCCGATAGTTAATATATTGAACGGTATAAATAATCTAAGAACCAATTCAACAAGTACAATAATAATACTCAGAATTAGAAAATTTATTTGAATTATGAAAAGGGTCGGATGACGATTGAACCAGGATTTAAATTTCATTGCTTTTCAATCTCTGAACCAGTATCAGAATATTAGAAATAGAATTGCCTTTGAGTATCCACTCTCTACTCATTTGAGGGAGAAATGTATAAAAGTCGCCTGGAAAGCAACTGTCGACATTGGATTAACAAAATAGCTTTATGATGGTATATGACAATATTTTATTCGCTTTTCTTAGTCAGAATTATCATAGGATATTGAAAATATCTAACAAAAAACTTGGGGAATTTTTCTTCCATCCTAAAAAGAAAATCGAATACTTTCCCGCCGAATTTATTATCCGGAACTAAGAGCTTCTGATGACCTGAGGCAAGTGATCGCCAGGGCAATATCTGTATATCAGCAACATCGCGAAATCTATTCCACCAACCAATGGGATGCGCAAAAAAATAGAAATCAACTTCTAATTCTTTGTCCTTCCCTATATTCCTTAATCGCTTCAATAACTTTCTAAAAGGGCGTAGCAGCAATACCATATAACTAATCAATGTGTGCGGGTTAGCGTAGACAATAATTACAGGCCTTCCGGGTTTCGTGACGGTAATCAGTTTTCTAACCGCGTCTTCCTGTTTGTCCTTGTCCATATGGTAGATAGTATGGAGACTAATCGCACAATCGAAGAAATCAACTTCTAAATCGATATCAAAAAAACTACCACACAAATACACCCCATGATCCTCGATTTTTTTCTTAGCCTGATCCAGAGCTTGAGAAGACAGATCGACACAATATCGTTTCTTGTAGTGTTTTGAGAATTCAAGGTATTCCTTGTATTGAATCGGTCCGGATGCCATATCCAGGATGGATTCTCCATTGTTGGGGATATGTCTTAATACCCTGAACCTGCATTTGCTTACATAGTCCCTGGCACATTCCCGTAAGTCTTCGAACCGCTTTGCATCTTCCGTGGTCTCACCTTCGGTCTCCCAACCCACCGTACTATAAAAATTGGATATTTTTTCTTCCGCATTGTTGCTCATACTATCGCTCTATTCGCTCTTCATATCGGAAACCTGATTAAATTTTATGAGTAAACTGTTTTTAGTCATAGCACATCCAGATATAGCGGATAAAACCAATAGAATCTTACATGTCCTGTGCAACAGGCTTACTCCTGGGATGCCTGATTATTAATCCGGGCCGAATACCGATATTGTATCTGACACATTATTACCCAATCAGAGACCCTTCCTAATCCCCATGTAACAAAACCAACGTCCATTCCCTGCCAAGTTATTCATGTTTAATAAGCCAGAGATCTGAATTTACCTGGCTTTTTGTGCATACACACCTTATCCCACATGGACATTCATTCAATCGACATTCTACCTGCCAACATCATTGTCCAGAACAACCAACGGAAAAAACGCTGACCGAGGATTTTTTACTCGCTATATTTTGTCCGGTTTAGTGTAGCCACTTCATCTGGAACTCTGTACTGTATACAGTTCTGCTGTTGATACACATTCATGGCAAAGCATGGCAAGTTCCCTGGAGAAAATATTTTAATCACTCAGCCTTCTGGTTCCCTAAATTAGCCCTTCTTTCCGACATGAAAAATCGATTAACGCAAATTTCAAAAATTCTGCAGATCTATTGTATTGTGCTGTTAACCGCAGGAGGAGGTCTTGTCGGCGCGAACACTCCGAACCCGATTATACCCCAGGAAATAGAACAAAATCAGCCGCAAATTATAGCGATACCGGTCGGAAAAATTATCCGGGAAGCCGAAGTCCTGGAGAACTGGATTACGGAGCTCCGCCTGGATACAAACAGAAAACAAGAAAATCAGCAGATCCTGGAAATTTTCGAAAAGATACGCAAAGATATTCAAAGTGATAAAAATAGATTCGAACGCGCATTGGCGCGTCGATTAACACACGATAATCTGAAATCATTGAGTGCGACCTGGCAGACTTCGGCGAGTCGCATAGCGGAGCAAGTTACTGACCTTGAAGAGCAAGTCGAACAATTTGAAATCAATCTGAAACGAATCGCCCAAGAACAAGAATTATGGATGTTGACTCTTAACAGAGCGAAAAAAGAGTCCGCGCCCCGTACAACCACTGAACGTACAAAGACCATTCTTGATCAGCTTAGGACTCAGAATCGTTTAGTGAAAAAACAGCGGAACAATATTCTGGACTACCAGAATCAGGCTGCCAATCTGAAAAATTCTGTCGACGTTGTAATGCTCAGAATCACGAAGGAACAGGACAAAATCGAAACCGAGGTATTTACTCGTCAGCTCCCACCAATATGGCGATTATCTTCGAGTGATCGCCCCGAATTGCAGATACAGATCAAAGAAGCGGTTTCAGCTTTTTCGGATCTGCAAACTGAAACAGTTATCTTCATTACAGCCAATCTGGACTCGATAGCAAATTACACCCTGTTAGTCGCTCTACTCGGCTGGTTTCTCTCTGGAAGGCGTAAAATTCTAAGCCGCAAAAGTACTTCGGGTAATTCACAAGGTACGCCCCCTAACTCGGCAGTTTCAATAATCAATCATCCCTGGTCTGCCGCTGTACTGCTTGGTGCGTTGTTTTCATCATTTATATTCCCTGGAGAACCCACCGGATTCAAGCTTCTGATCTGTGTGATCGGTGTTCCTGTATGGTTACGGGTGATCAGATGTGTAGTACCCACCGCATTGATTGGTCCTTTGGTTGTCATCGCATTAATCGCGATGATTGATATTCTGCGAAGCAGTTTGGGAGGTTTTGGTTTATTGAACCGCACAATGCTGATCCTGATATTTTTGTCTGCGCTGGCGGTCAACTTTTGGTTTCAAAGAATCCGATGGCGCGCGCAAATCAGGCAAATGCAGATCGGAACTTTTTGGACTGGCATTATTTCCTTCTGGATACGACTAAACCAGCTCGCCGTTACTATCGGATTTATCGCGGTACTGACAGGTTTTATTCTACTCGCCGACCGGCTCGTTTTTCTGGTGATCTGGGGCTCAATATCCGGGTCTGCTTTTTTGGTGTTAACCCGGTTATTTGAATCAGTTGTACAGAGTATGCTGGATGAGCATTATTTTGATCGGGTTAGGATGATCGGCAGGAATGCCAGTATATTTATGAGGATAGCCCGTTTTGTAATTCGGAGCACAGGGTTTTGTATCTGGTTTTTTCAGGTTTTCCGTGGCATGCAAATATGGGATCCGTTTATTGTATGGAGTAATAAAATACTGACCACCGAGCTTGGACACCCGCCAGTAACATTTTCAATCGGTGACTTTCTTGCATTTGGGTTAACATTATGGGTCTCGTGGGCATTAGCACGATTTCTGACTTTTGCCCTGGACCAGGAAGTGTTCTCAAGGATTCAGCTTGCAGCAGGTATTCCATTCGCGATTAATTCGTTCATTCGCTATACAATTCTGGTCGTTGGCTTTATTGCGTCTTTGGGAATACTCGGATTTCCTCTGGACAAAATTACTTTGCTGATGAGTGCCCTGGGAGTAGGTATTGGCTTCGGCCTGCAAAATATTACCAACAATTTTATTTCTGGAATTATTTTACTGTTCGAGCGGCCGATCAGAGTGGGAGATAAAGTACAGCTCGATGAATTGATAGGAACAGTTGTCTCTATTGGCATTCGTGCCAGCAAAATCCGTGACTTCGATGGTGCAGATGTGATAGTGCCAAACGGAGATTTTATTTCAACTCGAGTAACAAACTGGACATTGGCCGACCAACAGCGCCGAATTATATTACCCCTGCACGTTGCCTATGGCACCGAACCCAGGCGGGTTCTTCAAATACTCGCTCAGGTTGCAACGGACAATGTGGATGTTCTGGAAAGTCCGGCACCGGAGGCGCTATTTCGTGGATTTGGAGCAGATGCCCTAAACTTCGAACTTCGTGCCTGGACAGAAAGTAAGCAAGGATGGTTAGCCGTTATGAGTGATATCGCTCTGGCAACCAGCGATGCGATGAAAGAAGCGGGAATTACGATTCCGTTGCCACAGCGCGAATTGACTTTGACTAATTATCGTTTACCGCAAAGTTCCGCCACTACTTCGCATTCGGATCTGGCCGGATCTCCCTGATTCACCGATGTTTAGGGTGTTTTATCAAAAACAGGTTTATCTGCAATTAGAAAAATACTATGACGTGCGCCAGTTTTCCGAACACACTTTAGTTGATGATAAGTAGCAAGCGCAGGCCACATAATATAGGGTTGAGCCCACATGAACTGCAATTAAGAAAATACCCTACGGTGTTTATTTACAGAGCGATGCAACCAGAAATTGAACCAATCGATATCCTGTCAATGTTGTGAACCACAACTTCCCAAAAACTCAGAAATAAACCTGAAGCCGTCCACCCAGAACCCAAGGGTCTCCAACGCCTTTTAGTGCCGGATTAATCCACTGAATATCGCCAGTGAGCTGGGCCCATGGGGCCAGTGCAAAATTGTAGAACATTTCAACACCATTCTCCGACCGAAGCCCCGCCAGTCTTTTAAAACTCGAAGGAAAATCCATATAGTACCAACCAATACCGTAACGATCATTCGGGCGATGTGGTATCAACCCGCGACCACCGATGCCGAAACTTCCAAAGACGTTAACCAGGTTTCCGCTTGAGCCACCATATCCTACACGCCCAAACAAACCGATTCCCTGAGGACCTCTGAGCCCGTCTATATGTTGATTCGAACTCTCGGTATCACTACCCACATAAAGGTATTGATCAAAATTAAAATTGATCATCCAGTTGCTGCTAGATCGAGGTAACGGAATGCCCCGAACAAGACGAGGTAAGACAAACCGACCATTGCCACTGGTTCTCACTTTTGGTTCGGATGTCCATACAAAGTCAAACCGCAATGTACCCGGTAACTCGGCTGGATTGATTTTAACCTCTAGTTCGGAAGCAATACTCACATCCTTGAAAAAATCCTTGAACCAATCTGTGGCCTCGCCTCCTGGAGAAAGCACTCCTAATGCAAGACTTACACTATCGGATAATTTAATAATTCCGCCAACCGTCGGTGCTGTGTAGGGGGCATACTGCCCGAGCATCAGGTTATTTTTCAAACCACCGTTCAAAAACTGGGAGCGTTCACTGCCTGCAAACGCGTTTGTGTCTAGCAACGCAGCACCATCAATTTGTCCCACCAGAACTACAAAATTTTCCGATAAGGCCTGAGTGAGATACGCTTCCGAAAGCGCGATCGAATTGGAATCAATCTGCGGCATTGTGGAGTCAAAATTCACCGGCGACACCGCGCCACTGGAACTGCTCAAACCGATCGGCTGAGGACCATTACCCCATAAGCCTTCTGTATGCAGAGTGACCAGGCCTCCCGACCACCAACCGAGACGGGCAGTATCGAAATTCAGCCATAAATCTGCGGATCCGATATAAGCGGATTTTGCATTTACGCCTCCATTCGTTAATCCCTGTACCACCTGGGTCAACCCCAAATTGATAAAAATGCCCTTATCGGCAAGAGCCTGACGCTGTCCGCCCCAATCGCCTGTCAAGGTGTTTCTGGATCCTATTCCTCCGGACGTATACTGGTCGATAGCAACCATATCCGGTTCCAGAGTGACTAACGATACTTTATCCGAGTCTTCGCCAGCCAGACAGATCGCAGATGTTCCGGCGAGTATCGTAAAGATAATGAATATTGGAGCTGGATTAATGTACATTTGAATCCTCTGTATACAATTTATAACGATAGGTTTGTTATGTGTTGAAAGAATATTGGGCTGTGCGTCCAGATGATCATTCCGGCTTTTCTCCAGGCTCTTTGAACCCCAATATGACAGCGCAAACATCGCTGGATTCTACCATTTAGTCTACAAACAAACACCTGAATATTAACAACCAAACTGCGAAATTGACAATCAAGCCGGAGTGAGAGCAAATGCTTTTATGTGTAGATTAATGGTAACTACTTGCTCCCTAATCGAAACAGCCCTCAATGGGGGATCTGTGGAAGAAGTGTATGCGGCAGGGAAGCCGCATCCAAGCCTACAAGGATGTATTTACGGCGTCTTCCGGAACAGATCACCCATAGAGGGGCGAGCAGTTACGATTAATGTATAAATAATTACGCTACCTAGCAGATACGGTCCATCATGACCAGAACCTTTCTGAATATCAAACCCTGCCCGCGATACTGGAAAATATTGGAAATTCTCGAGCCAAGGCTGTCAAATCTGATCGTAGTGGCCTCCGATAGCGAAAATGAAAATGTATTCATCGTTAAATTTATACACGACACGGTCTTTTTGGCTAAGGCGTCGAGACCAAAGACCAGAGAGGTTATGTTTCAAAGGTTCGGGCTTGCCTATCCCCGAGTTCGGGTTGCCACGAAGCATATCTTTCAAAATGTTACACAGTGCTTTGTGTAACTTTATATCGCGTTGTCGCAATTCTTCGTAATCTGTCCATGTATGGCCTTCAAATACCAGTGATCTCATCCATTTCCTCGGCCGTAGGTTGGTATCCAGTACGTTTTTTGTGCGTTTGCAAAGACGCGGCAATCTGCCTCATTAATTCATTGTTCTGCAAAACAAATAGCGTTTCTTGCTCACGTTCCCAGTCCTCGGCACTCAACACCACGAAATCGTCACCAGCGCGGCGCGTTACCTTCAGTGGTAGATGCCTATTAACTACCTGTTCTACTAATTGTTTTAAATTATCTCTAAACTTGTTGACACTTACACTATCCATTGGTTTGCACGCTCAGTTGTACGGTAATACCGTACAATATAGGCAAAAAGACCTAACAAGGCAAATACACTCGGAAGTCAAACACCGCACCTCCTTCGTTGCTCTACTGTTTGCCTCCAGTGATTGGCGACGTTACCCCTGCTCAGTAAAAATACTCAACGTCCGCGATGGGCCGATAACAGATATTTATCTGTCAGGCTGTGGCACAACAGATAAAATGCTTAGAGGTTATACCGCTAAATCCAAGCGTAGTGTCACTTTGGACGGTAACTAACTGTTGCTTTTCTCATTCTATCTTGCCAATATTTAGCATTATTTATGATCAACATGCACTTTGGAGGTAATCCATGAATGATCAACAACTCCTTTAACGGATCGTGTATCATCCAAAGATCATGGTTGGTAAACCGCTGATTAAAGGCACGCGACTGACCGTCGAATACATCTTGAACCTTCTGGCTCAAGGCTCATCCACCACTGACATCCTCGACGAATACGAAGGACTCACACCGGAAGATATTCAGGCCTTCCTGTTTTTTGCATCACAATCGTTGTCCAGCACGACGCTTATGCCGCTCGTCGCAGGATCAACGGTAGGATTAAGTCTTGCGACGGGTGATGACATTTGGTTTCTTACTGGAGGTTTTTTCGCCGACCAGCTTTCTTCGTCAAAGGATCAAGGCGCCCAGGGTTACGGTATTACAACCCATCTATCGGTGACTCCAATTAATACCGCAGAACAAATCCTGCATCTTGGTGGATCGTTTTCGTACCGAAATGTTGGCAACGAATCAGGCGTATTTTTCAGGAACCGTCCGGAATCCGGGTTAACTGATGTTCGATACGTGAACACCGGTACCGTTTTTGGTGCCCAGTCAATTAACCGCTTTGGCCTAGATATGGCTACAATTCGAGGTTCCTGGTCTGTACAGGGCGAATATATACACACACTGGTTGGACGCTCCGGTTATGATAACGTCAGATTCGATGGCTGGTATGTATTTTTGAGCTGGTTTACTACTGGTGAAACCCGAAATTACCTGGACGATGGTATTTTTGGGCGCATTCAACCGTTACACGACTACGGTGCAGTTGAACTTGCAGCACGCTACAGCGGGATTGATTTGAACGATGCTGATATAACCGGCGGTGCGGAACACAATCTAACCTTTGGGCTTAACTGGTATATCCACAAACAGCTCCGCATAATGGCGAATTATATTTTTGTACTGACTGACAACAATGCGAATGATAACGGCACTGTAATCGGCCAGGACAGCCCACATATCCTGCAGATGCGCATACAAGTGGATTTTTAATCTGCAGGACGAATTGATCGCTATGGGTTATATCGCCAAGCAATGCTAAATAGAATTACCAACGTCCACAATGTGTATATAATCGATATAAAAAACAATCTTTGGAATATGCAGTTACTAAATATTCATAAATATCTAGTGGTTTTATCCATTTTGTCCGGCTGCGCGATGATTCAAAACAGCCCGGTCATTAAACTTGGGACGGTGTCTGGGTCTGTGACCGGTCACCCCGTTCAAAATTGGCCGACAGATACAGAACTACATGTCTTTTTGAAAGAACAGACCAAAGGGACATCGGATATGACGAACAGATCAACATCTTATCGAAATGAACTCGGCCATATCCTTGAAAATACCCTGTGGCGAAATATCACATTGTTGGTTTAGGTATACAGTAGAACAATTTAATCAAACTTTCTATTTATGCCCAAATCAAAAAGCCCCATTATTGGGGCTTTTTTAACACTTTAATTTAGCCTTTAAGGTTACTTACCTAATTCCTTGAGTGCCTTTTGGTTTTTGACTTTTAGTCGCCATTGAGAACCCATACTGTCTTTTAAGTTTTCAGGTAGGGTATCTAATGGTGCTACTAAATCTCCTTCTACCGGCCAGTCTTCTAACAACTCCGGAACGTAACCCTCAGGATAGTATTTTTTAGGATCAATCTGTTGCTCTCGAACAAATGGTTCTTGAATTTCTTGGCGACTTTTCGGTGGGTGCGGTACAACTAATTGCCCGTTAGTGAAGTCGAATTGTGGCGCTCGACTATTTGGGAAATCCGGTATGATTCCTTCGCGGACCCAGACTAACTCTTTAGTCATATTAACCACGATGCCGTCTGATGCGCCAAAATGAAAAGGCCCCTTCCAATGATGACGAACTTCCGCTACCGTTTCTTCATTAATATATGGGTCAAACGGCATGTGAGTGGTCATAAACATTCTTGGCTTAATCTGGTTCGCCAAGTAACCCGCTGCATAACCCGGTGTGTGCTGCAAGGTGCAAAGAACGGGTAAAAAACAGACATGACTAATTTACTGTTTCAACCGATAAAGCGAATGCCTTGATGTAGCGAGTATTTACTTTCTCACCGATTTTCAATTCGTCAAATTTCTTAATACGGTCAGGCACAATCACTGTAATCGGCTTCCCTACGGGTCCCTGAACGGTAACTTCGCGTTTTTCCTTGTCGATCTTGCTTATTTCCGCCAATACATCGACTACGTCAACATTAACGTATTTTGGCTTTTCACCCGGTGCGGCCACCTTAACCATGGCGGCAGAACTATCGTCAAATTCTTGCCCGGGTTTTGCAAGTTGCATGGCAATGCTGGAGTAGACATCAAGCACAACTTCGTTGCCGGGATGGATTTTGTCGAAATTCTTAACTTCTTTAGTCAACTCAATTTTTTGGATTTTACCCGCCGAATCGCGTACCGAAATGCTTCGATCGGCTTTGTCAACGGAAACAACAGTTGCTTGAATCTTAACAGATTGCTGGATTAATACGCCCTTGCCTTCCTCAATAGTTGAATCTGACGCGTATTTTATCGTGGCAGCGTTCGCTGTATCAGTATTCGGTGTTTGAGGGGCCGGGGAAGATGCGCATGCCACCATAAAAACAACAAAACATATCGAACAAAGGATTTTATTCATTAACTTTTTCTCCATTAGTGACGGTGATATGAGAGTATGATAGCAATTGCTCGGTTTAGCTACAATTGATCGAATCACGCAATCGATTTCGTACCTATATCGTAACGGGGCGTCATAAGTTAAAGTGACTAGAGCGATTTAAATTACTGATGCACGAGGAAGTCTCGCCTCATCGTTCTTTGGCTGCGCCCTTTGCTGTAGTACTAAAGCTGCCTCGGCTTTCACTCAAAGCCCTGGAACAATATCGACAGCTCGCAGACATATTGACTTTAAGTAATCTACTATATTCATAGCAATGTGAATTTTACCCTGAATGTTTGGGCGATCATTGCCAGATTATTTGGCAAATCATTAACGTTGTTGATCCATTATTGGTGACAACCTATTCCTGTATCGGGTAGGCAGGGTTTGCAATACTGGAAATATTTTCATGCCTACAAAACGTTTGAACCGCAAAGCCCGTTTATCAGTTCCATTGTCGATATATTTGATTAATCTCCCTGATTCTTTTTTAGTAACTACTCGCCCCCAAATCGAAACAACCCTCTATGGGGGATCTGTGGAGGAAGTGTATGCGGCAGGGAAGCCGCATCCAAGCCTACAAGGATGTATTTACGGCGTCTTCCGGAACAGATCACCCATAGAGGGGCGAGCAGTTACCTTTTTTCTATTATTTATTCATCCGTAAAATCGTAGCTTTGTTTCAATAACGATTCGAACTGCTCAATCGGTACAGGCTTGCCGAACAAATAGCCCTGAAACGCCGGACAGCCATGAATTTCCAGAAAGGCCCGTTGCTCCTCTGTTTCCACGCCTTCGGCGATCACATTCATTCCAAGATTATTGGCCATGCCGATAATGGTTTGCACAATCAGGGCATCGGCCGGTTTTACATCAATATTGCGTACGAAGGACTGATCGATTTTAAGCTGATCAAACGGCAATCGCGATAAGTAAGCCAGTGACGAATAGCCGGTACCAAAATCATCCATGGAAAAAGAGACGCCTATATTTTTTAACTCGTTCATCTTGTTTATCGTGTCATCCACTTTTTCAAGTAACAGAGTTTCTGTAAGTTCGAGCTTTAATCGATTGGGTTTGATCGTATATCGACTTAGCAATTCACAGATCTGTTCGACAAAATCAGTTTCATGAAACTGATGGGCACTGATATTTACGGCGAGTTGTAGATGTTGGGTCTGTGGATCCTCTGCCCATAGTTTTAGTTGGGTACAAGCTGTTTCCATTACCCATTGGCCTATGGGTAAGATTAATTTGGTTTGTTCGGCCAACGGAATGAATTCCATTGGTGAAACTAATCCGCGTTTAGGATGTTCCCAGCGCAACAATACTTCTGCACCAACGGCCTTTAGATCTTTAGCCACCTGTAACTGGAAATAAAGTTTAAATTGATTTTCCGATAACGCGGCCATCAAATCGGCTTTAAGTTTGTTATTCTCTATTATTGATGTCTGCATTTCCGGATCAAAAAAACGCAGGCAATCGCGCCCCGCGACTTTAGATGCATACATGGCAACGTCTGCTTGCTTAAGCAGTTCATTTACAGGCGTATTAGCGGTATGAAACAATGTTATACCAATGCTCGAAGTATTGTGGTAATCGTGATTGCCAAGCCTATATTTTTCTTTCAGTGCCTTAATAATTTTATATGCAACTGCCTGGGTTTGATGCCTGGCTTTGTCGCGATCAATGTCCAAATCTTCCAGTATCACGACGAACTCATCGCCACCCAATCGAGCAACCGTATCGTAATCGCGCAGGCAATCAACAAGACGCACGGCGATCAATGTTAGCAATAAATCACCCATGTCGTGACCCAGGGTATCGTTCAAGGTTTTGAAATTATCTATGTCGATGAATAACAGTGCGCCACTCATTTTTTTTCTATTCAGTAAATCAAGTACCTTTTCCATCTTGTCATTAAAAAGGCGGCGATTGGGTAAATTTGTCAGAGGGTCGTAATAGGCGAGACTTTGAATTTTGTCCGCGACCTCTTTTTCACGGGTTATATCGGTAAATGATGCAACATAATGGCTAATGAAGCCGTCGACAGACCTCACACTGGAAATATTTAATCGTTCAACATAGACTATGCCATTTTTGCGCCGATCCTGGATAGCCCCCTGCCAAAATCCATTTTTTTTCAGGCTATTGCGTATATTTTCATAAAAGGCTTCATTGTGTAGTTTCGTGAAGAATACTCTCGGTTGATGACCGATGACTTCTTCGGCGTTATATCCCGTCAACTGGGTAAAAGCCCGGTTTACTCGCAAGATAATAGAATTTGAGTCAGTTACAAGCATTCCATCCTGAGAATCGAAAACGATTTCCGCTATACGCAGTTCTTTACGCAGATCATTATTCTCCGTTTCCAGTTCAGCCAGACGCGTTTGGAGTTTATGAAGTGGGTTTTCGGAAATACGCGCCTCTGCATTCGATTCAGGCGCGGAATCTATTTGTGAAACCGATTCTACTGGCAATGTATTGGGCTTGCTTTTGTCCTTCATTGACTCTTGAGCTAATTCTGAGATCGTTTTTTGGAACTAGAAACTAATTATAGAATAATCTCATTACGAACAACAAAACCACTTAAAGCCGAGTGGAACCCTGATTAATGTATTCGCTAGTTTCGGCATCGGCGGACACTGATTTAATATCGCATTGTCCCAAAATTCATTAAAATATCGGTTAATACCATATGGATGCCCCTCCAAGCTTTTTGAGAGTGGGGTCACCTTTTGACTGTAATTTGATCCCCAGGAAGTTTTATTTTTCTATTGATAAATATTGGAATTGACAATTTATAAGCTCTTCAGTAAATTCCAAATAGAATCAAAAATAGCCTTTACTTTTCCTATTCCCTCGCTTGGTCACTGTAAATATTTCAAAATTGATTTTAGCCAGTCGAATGGCCTTATCAGACACTGATTGAATGAAATAATTCTGATCGCAATCGTAGGGTATTATAAATATCTCTGATTTCTTTAACTCATCACTGCACCCTAAATTCGGAAATGGAGCCTTCAAAATCCCCCTTGCCAGCCTACATATTTTCTATAGTCCTATTTGTCAGTTTGTTTGAGGTATCCTCATTTGTTGTATTTAAACTCGGGCTACTCGAACAAATGGTTTTTCGTGGTACAGGCTCGATTTCAACAGAGGAATTTAAAAAATACCTCGAAGATCGAGATGAAAAACTCGGCTGGCCGACCAAGACCGTTCTTGCTCAACGCCACGAGGGGAATGGCTATAGAAAAAGCCCTGCGCTCAAGTCTTTTGGAAATGACAAGCCTCCTTGTCTCGCCGTCTATGGCGATTCGTTCGCTTTTGCAGAGGAAGTTTCAGATGCAAACGCATGGCCTGACAAATTAAGTGGAATCCTTGGCTGCAAGGTTTTGAATTATGGAGTGGGTGCCTATGGTACAGATCAGGCACTGATGCGATTCGAGGCATTGCATCCCGATGGAGTTCGAGCCTTGATGACATTTATTGATGCCGATTTAGAAAGAAACCGCAACCAGGTGCGAGGCCTCTGGAACGGCATAATAGAGCTACGGCGCAGCAAACCGAGGTTTTTAGAGCGGAATGACCCGGATTCCGCACGCTCAGACTTAGAAACTATAGGGCTACCAATAAATAATTATGAAGACGTCGCTTCATTGCAGAATTCCGAGAATTTGAATAACGTTTTAAAACATGAATTCTTTCTCCCGGATACATCGGTCTGGAGTGCGGTAACACCTTCGTTTCCTTATTCGTATTCTGCGTTAAAGCTGGTTCGGAATATCCTCATAAAAAACAAAATTGCAGGATATCGAAATCTTGCTGGCAAGCAGGATTTTATCACTCGAATGAAAATAGCAGTAAGCAAAATTGCACCGGCAGCTGTCAGCAGGAATGATGTTTCCATTCGGCTTCAAACGCTGATTTTGACAAGGTTTCTGAGAGTTTGTAAAGAAAAGCATATTCGATGCGGTATCTTAAGGTTACCAGATTTGGCAGAGGTTCAATTCCAATATGAAGATTCCCATGTACTCAACGAACTTAAAGCCGTTGAAGTGATTCGGGAACACATTTTAGAGTTAAGTATGGACTGTTTGCATAGAGAATTCGCCGCAAGAAATGTTTCAAAAAATGAAATTATGAGCGAGAAAATGCCAGGGGCGCATTACTCCTCGGTAGCGAATCAGGTATTAGCAGTATGTCTGGGAAATGTGCTTTGAGCCGAAAGCAAACAAATGATTATCGCCACAATAGGGCAGGCGACTGTGCCAAAGTACTCTGCAATAACCTTCTGCACAAAGGTATGCTACTGCTTCGAAGGCAGCGATTCGGTAATTTTACGACTAATTTATTCAAATGGTCTTAGCGATGTCGGCACAATGAAACAAGCCAACACTCCAACTCATGTTTAGTGTTAATCTGTTAATTCAATCCCACCCACAAGATATTCAGCCCCAGCCAAACTAAGGTGGTGATCATCGAAATACAGCGCTTTATTATCTTTCACAGCAGGGCAATAGTTGCCATCACAAAGAATTTCCAGTGGTCTTATTGCATGCAGGCTTTCATCAAAAGGCAATGTATTTAAGCGCGCAAGAATAAACTCATTTCTTTTGAAATAGTAGTCGATTTTCGTCGCTCTGGCCAAATCCAGCATGGTTTCATTGCCAACTATAGAGAATGGCATAATAGCCTTTTGTATGGGTACCGGAAGCTCCGGTATAGGGTATAAAACATAGACACGTTTACCTGCAGCCCGTAGCCTGGCAATGATAGCTTCCATACTTAGCCAATAACTATTCCTTACTGCCGCAGTATGTTCGAGTGGAACATCATTCATCAAAGTGGTTGGGCTTATATCTGGCAATTCAGGATACGCGTCCAGTTGATTACCAAATAAAAAGTAACTGTACCTGAACCCCAGCAACACATTTCGGATATCACCCCTGCTTTCAAGATAATCCAGTGATTCACTTACCCAGCTTGCACAACCCGGCTGACGCACATCAAATAGCAAGGCAGGCGAACACCCACTAAAACTCAGGTGCAACATACCCTGATTAATAACTTCGAGTCGTTTTGCCAGGGCATATGCTGGTTCCACAATATGACTATCACCAAAACTCGCCCAACTAATATTTTCTGCAAAATAAGTACAAGCGTCCTGCGGTTTCAAATAATCTGCGCCAACGGTATGACAGTTTGCCCTTTTGGGACTGTGCTGAATAGAATCAGTATAATTAGGCAAATCAAATCTGGACTCATATCCACTATACAGATGACCCGCCCCACCAATCGCGAGGAACATCACCATAGACACAGCGGTATATTTAAAAATAGCTGCTCTGCTAAACCGTGTTTTGTTTCTGAAGGGCTTTTCCACATACCTCCAGCTAAGTGTTGCGAGCGCAAATGTGGCGGCGATTACCACCAGGAAAATCTCAACTGATGGCTCGCCAATCGATTTCAGGCGTAAAAATGCGAACAGCGGCTGATGCCAAAGATAGAGCGAATACGAAATCAAACCAACAAATACCAATATTTTATTTGCCAGCAATCGGCCCACTAGTGACTGATGATCAGCAAAAAATATTATCAGACATGTGCCAACGACAGGTACCAATGCATATAACCCCGGGAACGGTGTTGTCCTATCGAACGCAGTTATTGCATAAACGATGAGCAGCAGCCCAATCAGACTCATTGGTTCAGCAACAGATCGTCGGATTGTGAATTCGCGCATTAAAATAATCGCGAGCAGCGAACCAGAAAACAATTCCCAGGCACGGCTAAAAATTAAATAATAATTAAAATCATCATAGCTGTTAAGCGTTAAATATTGCGAAAATAATAACGACAATGTAGAGAATACCAGTATGATCGATGCTAAACACCTATTGCCAAATCGCCATAACAAAACCACCATTACCGGGAAAAATAAATAATACTGCTCTTCTACTGCCAAACTCCAGGTATGCAGTAGTGGTTTTTCATCTGCGGCAGTAGAAAAATATCCGCTTGTCAGATAGAAAAACACATTTGATGAATAGGTTGTAACGGAGGCCAGGCTTTGTGAATAAGATTTCAGTAACCCGGCCGGCATGAAAATATACGCAGCGACGGTAGTAGCGATCAGCACAATACTTAGTGCTGGCAATATTCTTCTGGCACGTCTCTCATAAAAGTTGATTATCGAGAATGTATCTTGTTTTATTTCTTCGAGAATAATAGTGGTAATCAGGTATCCACTAATGACAAAAAATATATCTACGCCAACATATCCCCCCGTCATGGCACCAATCCCGGAATGGAAAACCAGAACTGGCAGTACAGCTACGGCACGAAGTCCATCTATTTCGGCTCTATATTGCAAATCAATATCCTAGCCTGGCATCTGAATTAACCGATATTCGCTATGTGAACTTTCGGTGCACAATCAATTAACCGCTTTGGTCTGGATATGGCCACAATACAAGAGTTGTTGCCTGTACAGAGAGAATATTTGTACGCAAGGTTGGACACTTGGCTATGAAAACATCAGATTCGATGGCTGGTCCGTATTTTTGAGCGGGTTCGCGACCGGCAAATCCCGCAATAATATGAACGATGGTGTTTTCGAATGTATTGAACTATTGCCCGACAACGGTACTGTCGTCGGGCGGAACCGACCACATATCCTGCAGACACCCATACAAATAGACTTTTAATAGGCAGAGCTGGGCAATACTAACCCATCAATCGGCCCTCGTTCTTCTTAGGAGCGAGGATTCAATAATATACGAATCCTGACTTGTCTTATTGTCCGTCTTCTGCGTTGTAGCAACAGTTGCGTAGCCCTGCTATGCGCCTGTTGCTACGCCTTGAAGACAAACAATTATCCTGCGTCAATCTTTCGCATATGATTAAAACCTCGCTCCTTATTTCGTGACAAAAACTAATGAAAATCTGACCTACGGGCTTGCAGCTTCAGCCGACTTTGCCTTTGGTGGATCAATCTTTTCGTAGCCTTCCGGGGGTGTAAATACAAACTTAGCTTCGTCTACCTGCGCATCCAAAACCCAATCCTGATAGCTGGCCATATACTGAGGCTGACCCTTCACCGCTACAAAATCGATGACCAGGCGGCGTGGCAAAATTTTACCGTCTACTGTCGATAACCAAATTTGCAAATCACCCGGAGTCGTCTCTACCGAAAGATGATCCAGAGCCATCCCATCAAACCTTTTTTCGCCAAGGTACTCGGTAGAAAGAATATTTTCTTTCAGCTTGGCACCCACATCACTGTACAAAATGTCAGAACTCGGAAGGTCAATATTATATTCATCTTGTATCAGGTCAAGTAAACCGTCTAAAGGCAGACCGACCTTTAGCTGTACGTAGGTTTTATTCAAAGGTAAAGCAACTGAAAAGGTCTCTCCGTCATACCAACCTTCCCTTACTGTTCCATCATCTGCGGTGGAAACGAAGTGTATACGATTGGGCCGCTGAACGGTGACTACCTGAGTCATTCCACGCTTGTATTTAATACCGGACTCCTCAAAATCATCATACAGAGCATAAATTTTGAACTGTAGAGTTTGTGCCTTTTGGAGACTACTCGACATATCAGCAAACAGCTTATCAGCCTTCGATTGAACCGGTTCCTTCGAATGAAGTGTACCGCAACCCGCTATCATTAAAATCGAAACGACCAGAATCGCCGTCCCTATTCGCTCAACCCCTGTAATAAAGCTTGTTCTTGCCATCATTCGATTTCCCTCATTTTCGATTATTTTGTCCACATCATTAAAACCCAAAGGCCGTCAAGAAATAAAGAGCCAACTACTGAAATTTGGAGTGTAACCTAACGACGTCTACTGACACGTCGCGAAGTCCGCCTGGAAACCCGGCGTGACTGACCACGAACACTGGCAACACCATAGGCCGGTCTTGCTGAATAATAACCTCCGACATAGGGTGTTCCGTAGACTACTGGCGCTCCATAAGTGGTCGTTTGAGACACTACAGGTGCGCCATACCCATAGGATGTGGTGGTAACTGTCTGGGCACATGCAATTCCTGACAGGGTCAATAACAACATTGCAAATAACTGAAAACTGATTTTCCGGGATACGCCACAGGCGCTCCAACTGTAACCTGAAGGACATTTCTTATGCGATTTACTCATTGATTACTCTCCTGGGGATCGGTACTCGATTCAGTCTGTTAAGGAACTCTCTACCGATCCATGCAATGCAGAAAAAAGACTGATCCTATATATTAAGGTAAAATCGCCGAAAATCAACTCAACATAGCGATAATTTCCACTAAAGGCGGAAACAACAGCATCTTCACCAATTGCAAGCCAACGAGAACGATCATTGGTGACAAATCAATTCCGGATATCGACGGCACCACACCACGAACCATGCCCATCAACGGCTCACTAATACTATAAACCAGGGATGTCACTGCATTATAGGCTCCTGGGTTAACCCAGCTAAGAATCACCTGAATCAAAATCGCAAATACAAACACATTGAGCAATAGCCCGATCAGCTCCATCAGCGCCCACACAAACACTGCGGCAATCGGTACTGCCCCCCCCTTGAGCAGAAAAATAATATATCCGGAAATCATCTGCAGGATGATCATCAGAACAATCGAGGCCGTATCAATTCGACCAATCGATGGAATTCCCCGGCGCAACATTTTCAGTGGTGGATGAGTTATCTTTACAAGAAACTGGGATATTGGATTATAGAAATCTGCATTCGCCCATTGCAGTAAAAAGCGAAGCATTATCGCCAATATATAAAGACTAAAAAAAGTATCAACCAAAAATATTACCGGGTTTGCATAATACGAAGAACCCATCACTTTCCTCCAAGTTCATCAGACATTTCAATTGAACGCGCATGGGCCGCTCGCAACGCATCTACGACCAATGACTGCATTCCACCATTTTCAAATACATTAATTGCGCGTTCTGTAGTACCACCCGGCGACGTTACCCGACGCCTTAAGTCAGCAGGCGATTCCTCCACCTCAAGCGCAACTTTAGCCGCACCAAGCGCGGTTTGTTCGACCAGTACCTGAGCAATTTTTTTGTCCAGCCCCAATTCTTCCGCCGCACGATTCATTGCTTCCATAAGCAAGAAAAAGTAAGCCGGCCCACTACCGGATAAAGCGGTTACAGCATCTAAATCATCCTCGCGTTCCACCCAGACGACCAAGCCGACAGAACGTAGTATTGTCTCTGCAATGTCGCGTTGATCCTCACTAACATAGTTGTTCGCATGCAGGGCTGTTGCGCCGGAACGAACCAGTGCCGGCGTATTAGGCATACACCTTATTAGGGAAACCGCGCCACCCATCCAGGATTCAATATCACGTTCCCGAACTCCTGCCGCTATTGAAATGATAATTGGTTTTTTTGCTTGCACCACTGCACTCATTTCATTAGCAACGGAATGAATAATTTGTGGCTTTACCGCGAATACCAACACATCTGCATTTTCGGCAACAAATAAATTATTCGCAGCCAAGTTAATACCGTATTGTTGCTGCAAAGCAAGGAGCTTTGTTTGCTCAAGGTCAAAGACCATAATCTTTTCAGGAGAGCAACCACCATCGACTAATCCACCGATCAGCGCAGCGGCCATATTTCCACCACCGACGAACCCGATTATCTGCTGTGTCATCCTGTTTACCCTTGTTTTTAATTTCGCTATTCTACAGCAGATCCCGGTACTGAGAACAAAAAAGTAACCTCGCTCAGCGTCAAACAAACTCCTTTTGAAACAAAAGTCCCTTACAATGAGGGTAATTTTGGAATACTCAGATAAAGTGAACTTGTGGTTGAAACGATTTACATAGAACAAAATATTGTCGATCACCCTAGAACCCAAAGCATCTGCGCACGCTTTGCTGGTGCCAGACAAATCATCTGCGACCGTTATACCGAAGTCTTTAACCCAAAATCACAAAATTTCCGTCTGCAAAAAGCTCAGCCCTCTCTAATTCTGGCGAAAAAACACAACAACCTGGTCTTAAAGACTCCGCCTGGCTACGGATTGGGGGCCACAGAAAATTACTATTTTTCGCACATGTTAAATTGTTTGTATGATTGTAGGTATTGCTTCCTCCAGGGGATGTACAACTCAGCAAATTATGTTGTTTTCGTCAACTTCGAGGACTTTGCAGAAAATATCACGAGTCTCTCACAAGCCACACCGGACAAAGAAATTCATTTTTTCTCCGGTTACGACTGCGATAGCCTGGCATTTGACCCTGTCACTCAATTCGCAAACTGTTTTCTCGATACTTTCCAGAATCTGTCAAACGCCTGGCTGGAACTGCGCACAAAAAGCACGCAAATCCGCTCATTGCTTTCCAGACCGGTGATTAAAAACTGTATCGTTGCTTACAGTTTTACACCAGCTGAAGTATCAACCGCATTGGAACACAAGGTTCCTGCATACAAACGCAGACTGGAAGCCTTACGCAAACTCTCAGACCAAGGGTGGAATATTGGACTCAGATTTGACCCATTGATCTATCAGGAAAATTACCAGGATCAATATCGCCGCTTATTTCGTGATGTATTCGCGGATATTGATGTTTCACGAATTCATTCAGTCAGCTTTGGAAACTTTCGCCTGCCTAAAAAATTCTTTGGCAAAATAACCCGCCTTTATCCCGACGAAAAATTATTTGCTGGGCCTTTAAAATCCTCTAAAGGGCTAGTCTCCTATAATACATCTCTGGAATCTGAAATGATGGAATTTTGTTCCAGAGAACTGCTCAACTACATCCCCAAAACAGCCTTGTTTCCATGCACAAACTAAAGCGCAATATCCTGGTTACCGGCGTCAGTTCAGGGATTGGCCATTCAATCGCAACTAAACTGATCGCAGAGGGCCATACAATTATTGGAATCTCTCGTCGTGCCAGTAAAGCTGATTTAGATTCGGACAGATATTACGGTTTTGATATCGATCTATCCCGGCTGGACGTTCTCGAAAGTCATTTGCAAAAATTAACTGCCAAACATCCTGGAATCGACGCAGCAGTACTCTGCGCTGGTATTGGGCAATTTGGTTCTCTAGAGGAATTTTCCTATAATCAAATACGTTCAATGATCGATCTGAACTTCACCAGTCAGGCCTTTATCGCCAAAGCGATCGTCGCGACGCTAAAACGCAAAAAAAAAGGCGACATGATTTTTATGGGATCCGAAGCTGCACTTAAAGGAAGCCGAAAGGGGACGATTTATTGTGCAAGCAAATTTGCCCTTCGAGGATTTACCCAGGCACTGCGCGAAGAGTGCGCAAAAAGCAATGTTCGGGTCACATTAATCAATCCTGGAATGGTCAAAACCCATTTTTTCGACTCATTGGGATTTACCCACGGTGACGCAAACACCGATGCTATAGAACCTGAAGACATTGCACAATTGGTGAGTGAACTTCTAAAAACCAGGCAGGGTACCATTATCGATGAAATAAACCTGAGTCCGGCAAATAAAGTCATTAAATTTACTTCAACATAAACTAGTACTCCGTCACACTTGTATTGACGATTATTTAAAGTAATATATTAAGTTT
>CAZGQY010000034.1:0-27840 GCA_964528035.1 uncultured Methylococcaceae bacterium
ACGCCTTGAAGACAAACAATAATCCTGCGTCAATCTTTCGCATATTATTAAAACCCCGCTCCTAATGAAAAATCGTTTCTACCGAAAACCCGCTGCCTTCAAGAATTTCTCGCAACCGTTTTAAGGCATCCATCTGTATCTGCCTGACACGTTCCCGAGTGACGCCTAATTCTTTTGCAACTTGTTCCAGGGTTGAATTTTCATAACCTCGTAATCCATAACGTCGACAAACAACTTCCCTTTGTTTCTCGCTTAACTGATCCAACCAGTGCCCCATATTCTGGTGTAATCCATCATTTTGGAGAATATCGGTTGGCCCACCACTACGTTCATCGGATATAGCTTCAACCAGAGGTTTATCAGAGTCTTTACCATAGGGTACATCGACCGAAGTCACTCTTTCATTGAGTTTCAGCATTTTTTCGACAGTCTTGACCGGTTTATCAAGATACGCTGCGACATCCTCTGCGCTGGGATCATGGTCAAGCTTTTGGGCAAGTTGCCGACGAGCTTTTAGATATCCATTCATTTCTTTAACGATATGAATGGGTAACCGGATGGTACGTGTCTGATTCATGATGGCACGTTCGATGGTCTGTCTAATCCACCATGTCGCGTATGTTGAAAAGCGAAAACCCCGTTCGGCATCAAATTTTTCCACCGCCCGAATCAACCCAAGATTACCTTCTTCAATCAAATCCAATAACGGCAGTCCCCGATTTAGATACCGTCTGGAAATTTTCACAACCAAACGAAGGTTACATTCGATCATCTTCTGACGAGCTTTTTCGTCGCCTTGTCTGGCGAGTCGCCCATAAATTTTTTCATCGTCAGCAGTTAATAACTCAGACCCACCTAATTCGTTCAGATAAATCCGTGTTGCATCCAGATAACTGTCTGAGTGGGAACTCTCACTACTGTCATTGTAGTCTTCAAACCCTGTAGTCTTTTTCGTGTCTGTATTCGTTTGAGTGGCAAAAGAATTTAAACTATCAGTGTCGTGTTCAACGACATCCAATTTGATGGGATCAACGATATTATCCGACATCCTGAGACTCCGTTTTATAAATTAAAGTACAAAAAACAGATTAGGGTTTCGGTAAGTACTGAATTGGATCAACCGGATTACCATCCTTGCGGATTTCAAAATGCAAGATAGGGCGTTTATTTGCTGCTACACCCACTTCGGCAATTGCCTGACCTAATTGTACGATATCGCCTTCTTTAACAAGCAATCGGCTATTATTTCCATATGCGCTAAAATATTGCTCATTGTGTTTTAATATAAGCAGGTTTCCGTATCCAATCAAACCCTGGCCAGCGTATAATATTTTACCCGTTGCCGCAGCCCGAACCGGTTCCCCATACTTACCGACGATATCCAACCCCTTCCTTCCTGTTTGCGAATAATTTTTCGCAATCACACCCTTTATCGGCCAATCCCAAAATACCTTTAGACTATTTTTAAATTTTTTTAACTTTTTTTTATTTTTTGATTCTGCGGGTGGTAATTGAACTTTATTATCTGTAGATATCCGTTGTTTTTCAGTTGAAGAACCTGTTGAGAAAAGCCTAAGAATAGTTCCGGATTTAATCGTATATGGCGCCGCAAGGCCATTCCATTTGGCCAATTGTCGATAATCTTTATCCACACGCTTCGCAACACCGTAAAGAGTATCACCCTGCATGACTCTATAGTATCGATTGGTCGGGGATAAAGTATAATATCGATCATCGGTTGTTGAGCAGCCAACAGACAAAAATGTAACCAATACTAATCCACAAAAAAAACTGGTTGAATTAGCGGAAAATAGTGCGCTTAAAAACTCTTCTGATTCGAGCATGTGAATGCTGTCTATATACCAATACCAAGAATGAATTGTTCCGCTTTCGCGAGAAAATTAAAATATTGAAGCGACATGGGTAGCCGTCGCTAATTCAGCAAGTATATAATGGTAAGATGCCTAAGAGGAGGTTTTAGCAATGAGTAATGAAAATAATTCCAAACAAGAAATAATCGACAAAATAACTTCAACTGTTGCCGGTTTACAAAAAGACAACCCCAAGATTCTCTATGGGGTCCTGGTTGTGCTGGTCATGCTATTTATATTTAATTTCGTTGGCAGCGGCACGCAGGACACAGTCCATTCGAGTACAGCTCTGGTTAATGGAAACACCTACACTATGCTTAACCCAAACGGCGGTGAAACTCTACTACTTTCGGTACCTACATTTGGTTCTGCCGGATCTGGAGACGACATGAATATTTGTCTGGTCGATACCGGCACGTCGGTAAAACTCGATGAACAAACCGTTGTCAATTATATCAATTACGTCAAGGTCAGCCCGACCGAAGGTTCTTGCCAGGGAAAATCCGGGTGGACATCCAAAGTCAATATTAAACTTTAGACAGGCGCTCAGCGAAAGTAATCGACAATTCGGACTTTCGCAATAGAAATAACATTAGAATAATTAATCCTGGAGGTTATGTGAATAGCCTCCTAAGGATTTGAGTCCTAACAAACCAATCGCCTCCATTACTGTAATTCTCTCAATAGCACCAAGGGACTTTGCTTAATCACTTTACGCGTACATCCATATCCGAATATCCCGATCAAAATTGCTGATATGACAGGTGCAAAGATCCATATCTGCCAGGTAAATTGATAATCCAAATCGAAAACCATACGATACAAAGTCCACAGTATGGCTTCAGATGTTATTGCGGCCAAAAATCCGGATACAAAGCCTAATGTACCAAATTCAATACCCTGGCTTTCTTTGATCATTGATCCGCTCGCACCGAAGGTTCTAAGTAAACACGCGCTATAAATCCGTTCATCCATGCTGGCATAAACAGCTGCGGACAAAACAGCCAAGCCAGCAATCAGTGAAAACACCAACATATATTCTACCGCCAGTGACACTTGCGCAAGTACAGAATTGATTTGTTTAAGTATTTGATCTACCTGAAGAATGGTTATATTCGGAAATTGGCGCACCAGTTCATTAAGTAAATGACCCTGATCGCCTGGAATATAAAAACTGGTCAGATAAGTACGCGGAAAGGTCTTCAATGTGCCAGGAGACAAAATCATATAAAAATTCGGGGTCATACTGTCCCATTTAACACTGCGTATACTCGAAACACTCACTTCTACTGATTGGCTGCCTACACTAAAAGATAAAATATCTCCAACATGAATGTTTAAATTATCAGCCAATTTCTGTTCGACCGACACTTTATTCAGCGCACCATCCTGCCACCAATCGCCCTCAACAAGTTTATTCCCTGTGGGTAACTCAACCGTATCTGTTAACACTAAATCCCGATTTATTGCCCGTTCTCCCTGAGAGTCGTGACTCGCAATCTTATGCACATCGATCTTATTTATGGCTGTCAAGCGTCCTCTAACAACCGGAAAAAAACGGCTTGCGTGGATACCTTTCCGGTCCAGCCAATTTTCTAAACTTTTCTGTTTTGATGGAAAAATATTTAGTGCAAAATGATTAGCGGCATCGTCCTGAAGCTGATTCTGCCAGCTTTGCAATAGATCTGTACGTATGACCAAAATAACCAAAACGGCCATAATGGTCACACTAAAGGCGACAATCTGGCCTACATTTGACCAAAGATGACGACTCAGATTTTTCATTGCAAACCGCCAGGAAAAGCGTGGGAACAATGCAATAAACTGACTTGCCCGTAGTAGTATAAGTACGCAGCCGCCCAACACGACAACCGACAAAGTCGCAATGCCAACAAAATAGCCAATTAGCTTCAGGTCTTGTGTAAACCTCAGCAATAAATAAAATATTACACTCGCTCCCAGCCCATAGACCAATAGACTATTGGACGCAATAGGATCCAAATCTTTTCGTAACACCCGCAGTGGAGAAACTTGACTTTGTCGTAGCAACGGAGGCAATGAAAACCCTGCGAGTATTACCCATCCCAGTATGAGACCAATCGAGACTACGAATATGCTCGAATCAGCCAGATTTGGTGGCAATAGATTATGCAGATAAACGATCAGTAATTTTTGTGACAACCAACCTAGCAGGCAACCGATTGAACCCGCGACGAATCCCAGTATTAACATTTGGTAGGCGAACAATTTATAAATTTCATAACGCTGCGCGCCCAGACAGCGTAATATTGCTGTCAAACTAAAATGTCGTTCACTATAACGTCTTGACGCCATTGCGATGGCAACACCTGAAATCATGACGACAACGACACTGGATAAACCGAGATATCTTTCTGCTCTTGAATAAGCGTTTCCCAGTTCCGGTCGATTCTCATGAACATCGAGGATTTTTTGAGTTGGATCTAATTGCGGACTTAACCAAGCAGTAAAATCTTTTATAGTCGCGTCTGTCCCCGCAAACAAAAAATACTGGTGTACATGGCTGCCTGGCTGAATTGCAGCGGTAGCCTCAAGATCCAATTTATTAATCATGACGCGTGGTGCCAGGCTCAAAAAATTACCCCTGCGATCAGGCTCATATTTAAGAATACGCGTTAATTTTAATTTTCGCTCGCCAACTTCTATAGAATCTCCCAGATTTAAGCCTAATACCTGCATGACGCGAGGCGATATCCAGGCTGTTCCAAACGATGGTATTTCTACAGTATCTAATTGTTTACTGTTTTGACCCATTACGGTGGTCAATGACCCACGTAACGGGTAGGCATCAGTCACCGCCTTGATTCCACAAAGCAAAAGTTTGTCACCATGAATCAATACAGTTGCAAATTCAGCAGTCGATGCAGTCTTTATATTCAGTCTTTCGGCTTTTTCAAGCCAATTTCCGGGTAATGGAAAATGACTGGTAACAAGTAGATCTGCAGCAAGAAATTCTGCGGCTTTCAATTTTGTACTGCGATTCAATCGATCTACAAAAATACTGGTTGAGCTCATGCTCGCTACAGAAACCGATAATGCCAAAAATAGTGCAGTCAGCTCTCCAGAACGCCAATCGCGCCTGAAAAACTTACAGGCTGTTATAAACATTTTCACTCAATTATTCCTGTGTGATTAATTGACTTACCTGGCCCTCGTCCAAGCGAACAATTCGGCGACAGCGGGACGCCAAACCATCATCGTGAGTAACCAGTACCAAAGTCATCTGATTTTCACGATTCAATTCGAATAACAAATCAATAATCTGCTTTCCTGTGGTACGATCCAAATTACCTGTGGGTTCATCTGCAAATAAAAGGCTCGGCTCTGTTGCAAACGCCCTGGCTACAGCAACTCTTTGTTGCTCACCGCCCGATAATTGCGAAGGAAAGTGGTTAAGCCGATGACTCAGTCCCACTCGCTTCATCCATCGTTCAGCTAAACCTTTGGGATCTTTGTAATTGCCTAGATCCAGAGGAAGCATCACATTTTCTACAGCGGTTAAACTGTTAATTAATTGGAATGACTGGAAGACAAAACCGACATGCCGACTACGAACTAATGCGCGGCCATCTTCGTCCATGTCGGTGATACATTCACCGGCCAAATAGACTTTACCGTTGGTGGGACAATCCAAGCCTGCCAGTAAACCAAGCAGTGTTGACTTTCCGGATCCGGAGGCACCTACAATTGCAAGCGTTTCACCTGAGTCGATAGAAAGATCTACCGATCTCAGTATAATAAGTTCCCCTTCACCGGTGGTTACACTTTTTGATAATTTTTGCGTACTAATTATTTGTTGCGTTGATACCTGATCGCCGGAATTCATTTGAGAGGTTTTTTCATGTTAAGAGTATATTTGCTCATTAGCTTGGTTTTGTTGATTATGCCGAGAATTGGTACTTCCTGCACCATTCTTATCATGGGAGACAGTATTAGCGCTGCCTATGGTATGGCAGAAAATGAGGGATGGGGTGTTTTGCTGGAGACAAGACTCAATCAAAAAGAATCGAATTGTAAGCTTATAAATTCCAGTATCAGTGGGGAAACCAGCGCAGGAGGTCTTGAACGTATCGACAATGAACTGCGCATCCATAATCCCTCCATACTTATACTGGAATTGGGGGCCAACGATGGACTGCGAGGCCAGTCTCATATCACGCTTAAGTCAAACTTAAGTGAAATAATACGGCGTGCACAAGCTACGCAAGCACATGTTATCCTCCTGGGGATAAGAATTCCGCCCAATTATGGAAAAAAATATACTGAACTATTTAAACAAACTTATTTCCAGTTAGCTGAGAAAAGCTCACTAACATTAGTACCCTATATACTCGAAAACATAGGTGATAATCCAGGGTTGATGCAAAAGGACGGTATCCATCCCAATCAAAAAGCCCAGGCACTCATTGTTGATCGGATCTGGCCACACCTTAAACCATTGCTGGATTAAGTCACTATGCCCGGAACCCTGACTAGGGGTTTTAAAGCTGTCGACAAACACCCAAAACCAGAGCCCTATTAACGGTCACGTATCGGCGATATTTAGACCGTTAAAAACGATTGTTTTCTTAGAACTCTCTAATTCAAATGCGCTATCGCGTCAGCATGAAAAAGCTGTAGTCCGTGTTTCTTGAAACCAACGATGATTGCCTGGCCCTTCTCCCCTGTTAAATAGTTAATATAAAGCTTTGCCAGCGAATGACGAACATGAGAATGTACCTCGGGATTAACAGCAATCACGTGATAAGGGTTGAACAATTCGATACTTCCTTCAAATACCGGTATTAATGATATTTTATCGCGAAAAGCCAGAAAAGTACCGCGATCACTTAGTGTATAGGCCCTTTTATCATTGGCGATTCGCAGTACAGCCCCCATTCCCTGCCCGACGGAAATATACCAAGTTCCTGATGGAATAATATTTGCGGCCTGCCATAATAATTTTTCTTTTTTATGGGTCCCGGAATCGTCCCCTCGGGAAATGAAGTCCGACTGTGATTCAGCCAGAGATTTAAAGGCTTGAGAAACAAGCGTCGATTGTTTTAATTTTGCAGGATCAGATTCCGGGCCCAATACAATAAAATCATTGTGCATCACTGCTCTTCTATGGACTCCATAACCCGCCTGAATAAACTGCCGTTCCGCTTCAGGCGCATGCACCAGCAACAAATCCACATCCCCATTTTCGGCAAGTTTCAGGGCTTTACCCGTACCCACCGCAATCACATCAACGCGTACACCATACTCGGATTCAAATGGTGGATTGAGTACATTAAGTAAACCAGTGTTTTCCGTGCTCGTGGTTGTTGCCATACGAAGAGAATTGGCTGACACAGCCGAGCACATGGCTATAACGACCGTCACCACGACCAATAAATGACTTGCCTTTTTCAAAGGAAAAGTACATCCGATCCGGCAATTCATCACATACGGTGAATTTGATTATCGCCATCAGCTGCAGTTTGCCGTGGAGCCCTTAGTTCGGATTCTTTTCTTTCTGCAATGAGAGCAACAATCATTTCTTCCCAGGAATCGAATTTAATATATTCAGGATTGCCAGCCCCTGCCTGAATCTTATAATTTTCTTTTCCCATTTCGACAATTTCAGCAACAGTTTTACCATGTACCGATTTGCGAAAGCTGACATCGCTGTCCGCATATTGTTTAAGAGACCAGAAAGACACTTGGAATGCAACACGTTCGTTTTCAGGCAGATGGCGTAGTATTCCACCGACAGATCTCAACATCGCATTCGTACTGGTGGCATTAATCCTCTGATTTTGGCCACAGCCAATAAATAGAAAACTGAAGACCAACAAAACTATAACTAAAACTCTTTTCATTGTAGCCGCTCCTCACGGGGATAACGTATAATGGGCGCATATTATACACTATCCCGTAGCTTGCCTGTTTCCAGAATATGTTGGAATTTCTGCGTCATTTATCCGCACGTTATCGTGCCGTATTAAGCGACTGTAAAGCGTATAATGGTATTCGGGAATCACTGAACAGACATCAGGATTCACTGCAGCTGGCAGAAGCCTTTCTTGAAAAGGCTGGCTTGATACAAAATGCTCCGCAGCATCCCTTACAAATTGCAGTTATTGGCCCTACCCAGTCCGGGAAAAGCTCCATTGTTAATTTAATATTAACGGAACCTCATGCGAAGGTAAGTCCATTAGCTGGATTTACCACCTACCCACAGGGTTTTTCTATCGCTGGCCAGAACGATGAGTATAACTCGGTATCGGATTATTTTCGAAATTTCAAACGATTAATCTCAACCGATGAATCTCAGAATCAGCTAGATTGCTACTCGCTCACCCAATTAACCAACATCCCTGCAATACCTGCTTGCACGATCTGGGATACTCCCGATTTCGATTCGATTCAATCGGATTCGTATCAAAATGGCCTGCTACGCACCATCGCGCTAGCGGATATCGTGCTGCTAGTTATCAGTAAAGACAAATACGCAGATCAAACGGTTTGGGATATGATGTCAATGATTGAAGCACTGAATCAACCCACATTGATCTGCTTGAATAAAATACAGCAGGAAAGTCTTTCTATCATTACAGCTTCTCTCACTGAAAAATGGCAGCAATCACGGTCCGATACAATGCCAACGCCAATTAGCCTGGCATTCTTCAAAGGGGGACTGGACAGTAACAAAATTGTTGATACTCAAAACGAACTGTGTTCCCACATCAAGCAATCAGCACAAAAAGTCCGGCGCGACAAGCAAATAGAGCAATGTCACAAGCTGATCAAAAAACATTGGAATGAATGGGTTTCACCGCTTCGACTGGAACAACAGGCAAACAGTGAATGGGAAACATTAGTCGCTGAATCAATTGAGGATGTACTGGTTCTATACAGATCCAGATACCTTGATCACCCACAACATTTTGAGACATTCCAAAGAGCTCTGGCTGAACTTCTCGCACTTCTTGAAATACCGCTGGTAGCACCTTTATTGATACAAACTCGAAAAATCATCACTTGGCCGATCCGACAAATTTTAAATATTTCCCAACCGAGTAAAAAGACGTCCCACGAACAACAAGCAACAACCCACGAAATTCAAATATTGGAACAACTGTTCCATCACTTTATATTGCATTTGACAGAGGCTGTTCTTTCTAAAAGAGACGATATTAATGAACAGCGACTCTGGTGGAATGAAATATCAACTATTTTAAAACAACAGCGCCAACAGCTTGAGCAAAATTTTATTGCATCCGTACAAACCTACCATAAACAATTTCAGTCCGAAATAGAATCTACTGCTCGCCATTTGCTAAAAAAACTTGAAGATCAACCTGCAACATTAAATAGCCTCAGGGCTACCCGATTTACCACTGACGCTGCTGCCATTGCAGTTTCATTAAAAACCGGAGGCATTGGCCTGCAGGACTTTATTCTTACACCAGCCATGCTTTCTCTCACTTCATATCTTACAGAGGGCGCTCTGGGAACCTATATGAACCGAGTCACTGCCGAATTAAAACAAACCCAGTATTCAACTGTAAAAGACCAATTATTCAACAAGAATTTGAGCCAACCAATATTATTGCTCAGATCAAATGTAAATCAAAACAAACTATTTGCCATCGATAAAAAAGAGTTAGAACAGGCTGAAGAACAACTCAGGGAGCGCCGATATGGACTGCGAATATACTGAGTTACAATACAACGCTCAAAATTGGGCAAAGAAAGCAGCTGAGGCAGGATGGTTGTCGCCTGAGGACATCAAACAGATCCTGGAAATTAATTCCAGTGATCCTTCCGAATTATTTGATCAAACCGTTCGCCGACCTCTGGTTGTTGCATTTTTTGGTGGTACCGGCGTCGGAAAGAGCTCTCTGTTAAATCGTCTGGCTGATCAAGCCATTGCTCGAACTGGCGAGCAGCGACCGACATCTCGGGAAATTTCAATCTATATCCACAATTCTCTGGAAATCCGGCAAATGCCGAATAATTTTCCAATAGACAAAAGCCGCATTGCTCAGCATGACAACTCGAAAATCAAACATATCATGTGGATCGATATGCCGGATATTGACAGTACCGAAAGCGCTAACCGGGAAATCGTTCTGCAATGGCTACCTCATGTTGATATTTTACTCTATGTCGTCAGTCCCGAAAGATATAAAGATCAGCGCGGTTGGAATTTATTGCTTGATTTAGGATCCAGACATGCCTGGATATTCATCATGAATCAAAAAGATAAATCTGCGGCAGGTCAAATCGATGCATTTAAATCACAATTATCCAGGGCTGGATTTGACGATCCTATAGTGTTGGAAACTGATTGTCGTTCGGACGAAGAGCCTCGGATCGCAGATGATTTCAACAAACTAAAACAAATCATCCATGAACTGTCAGAATCACACTTTATTGAACAATTTGAACTCAATAGTCTGAACGCTCGTTACAAGGACCTTAGAACAGCCATAAACCTGTGTATTGATCGACTGGGAACTCAGCAATCCACAGATTTGATTTTGCAACAGTGGCATACAATCTGGCTAGAAACCGCAAGCAGTCTTGAAGCAGGCATGCAATGGCCCATTCAACAAATCGCCAGATCATACGCCGTCCGCCCGAATAGTATTTTATCAAAATTCATCAAAACTTCGAGCGCAAACACAGAAACGGACACACAAACAAACGATAAAATTACACTTTGGGACCCCTGGGCTCAAACTCGCATTGATGATGCAATTGATCAGATCATTGTCGCCGCAGGCATCAACAATATTCAGACTTCACCATTCAAAACCGGACTGGATGAACATCGAAAACAGGCTGAAAATATCATGCACTCACAAGTTGAACAAATATTACGTCAATCGCTGGCTAAGCCAGGAGGGTCTATGCGGAGGTTTTTTATAAAACTGGGTGGAATAGCCATGATTGTACTGCCTTTAATGGCTATTGGATGGGTCGCTTATGAACTGTTTGATCAATTTTATAAAAGCAGTAATTCAGGAGAACCATATCTTGGTGTAGATTTCGCGATCCATAGCGGCTTACTTATTTTAGTCTCATGGCTATTTCCATGGTTTACAAATCAAAAACTTAGGCCGTCCATGGAAAAAGTAGCGCACAACGCACTAAACAGAGGTGTTATTTTAGGTTTTGAGTTGATTCAATCAAATGTTAACCAATCTCTATTGAAAATACTTGAGCAAAGAGAACAATATTTATTAGAAGGACAATCATTTTCTGCAGCGTGCAACCTCGAAAGTATCAGCCGCACAGATACGGATATATCATTACTTAACAGAACCTTAGTAAACTATAGATCGAACATTCAACCACCGGATTCTTAACATTACATAAGGGTTTTTACAATGATTGTCTGCAGATATAGCGGATCACAATAAAGTAATGAATCAACTCTCCGCCTATTCAATTTTTTTATTCGTCGACTACACTTAACAAGGAAAGCAATCCGGTAAAAGCAACCATCAGGAGAACGTCCAGTGCCAGCCGAACAGCAACAATCCACTTCGCAAAGTCCGGATCTCGACTGGAGTCAGGTCAGAGAAACTGTTTTTATGTTAAATCTTGCTGCGGCACAAGTCATCTATTCCTTGCGAGATGGTGATAAATCGGTCGATGTACTTACCGATTCGTTCACATCAATGGCAGACAACATTCAATCCGTAGAAGCTGCCGTTAAAAGCATCGAAGAGCAGCACAAACAAGAAGCATCTGAACACCCCCAACTGCTGGCTCACTGCAAAGATATCGAAGCTAAAATGAGTCAAGCCATCATTGCATTCCAGTTTTACGACAAACTGGTTCAACGTCTGGACCATGTTGTTTCCTGCATTACCCAATTGGGAGACCTTGTGGGAGATGCTTCTCGTCTTTATTCACCCTACGAATGGAAAAATCTGCAAAATACCATACGCGCTCGATATACCATGGAGCAGGAAAAACAATTATTCGATTCCCTGCTTACGGGAGGCAATATCGGTCAAGCTCTTGAGAAAATGCATGAACTCTCTGAAATGCCAGTAGAAGAAGACGATATTGAATTGTTTTAAAAATACGCAATTACTCAGTGAGTAATTTACTGAGTGTGCAAGGCATTGATTGTTTGGGCTTCTGCAACAAGGACGTTGCAGCAAAGCTTACAGGATGTATTTACGCGTCCCGAACAATCAATGACTTGCACGCTGACTACAAAAATCGCTGAGTAAATACAAAAATACCAGCATTAAACTAAATCGGGCAGACAAAGCAGGCTTTCATTACATTATTCTCCACTCAAGTAGCCCATATTTTTCGTTTCTTAATATATTCGACAATTTTACTGGACGGTAATTTTCGACTGCTGGGTCCGGCTCGAATATAAAAACTTTCATCTTCATTATTTTTAAGGTATGCCGGTTCAGAAGCCGGTTCACAGCTAATAACCAAAATCTGGTGATGGCCGATCTTCTTGATCATGGGGATAATATATTTAGCGAATTCCAACCCGATATGACGATTGATCAGATTATTTAAATGCAGGAGCATCTTGTCATCGTTTACGAATCCATCGGATTCTAATCCCAGTATAACGCCATCATCCTGGACACCAATTAATATATTGCCACCCTCACCATTTATAAATGCCACAACTGATTTCAGCCATGCCAGCTCTATTTCTTTACCTGCTTTTCCTGCCTTTAAATTCCAACGCAATGTGGATTTAAATTCCATGTACTCATTTTCACCTTCATTAATAAGTTCATTTAGTTGTTGCCCGGAGCTTATTTTGTGACGATTTTTTTTAATTATGCGACTCAGATTTTTTTTATAGTCATATGCCAGCTTGGCAACAAGAATTATCGCCATAAAGATCATCAGAAAAAGTGTATATATCAACAAATCTGATACGCCCTTCAAGCGTTTATCCAATATCCTGGCAGGAATAAATACGCCGAGCTCGGATGTTTTATCCTGAGTTGATAAATGGTAGAAAGCACCCCACCATTCCGTATCCTCATGATAGAAATTAAACGGAACATGTCTTTTTTTCTCACTTTCACTCCAAATCGAGATCCCGCTGTTAACAACTCTGTATTCTGGAGCATTTCGGTCCAGAAGGCCTTGATTGGCAGACAGCCACATAATAGATTGATCGCGATCCAAAAGGATCAATATCCCATTCTTTGTTATCGGTACCCTGGCAGCAAGTTGATTCAATCTTTCACGTGATACATGAGCAGCCCCTACAAAGATTCTCCCTTCGTTAATGGGACCTTTCCAGGTTACAGTAGCAGTGATTCCAGCCTCTGCGTCTGGCGCAGCAGCTAAAAGTGACGACCAATTTAAATCATCTGGGCTACTTTGTAACAAAGCATTTTTGTACCAGTGGCTATTCAGAGGCCACTGATCATCACTCACTAACTGTTTATTCGTTAATCCCTCCTTTCCTCTGGAAAGGATATATTTCTCTGTTTCATTCGCCGTAATGGATAAATATTCTATTTGTGGAGACATTTCCAGGACAGGCTTAAATAAAGCATTCAAATTACCAGTGCCTCCATAATCCAACATCCCGGACGTACCCCAACGCTGAACTATTTTCAGTGTTTGACTGACCGGTCGGAACAGCTCGAAAAATTCCAGCCTGGAAGCTATAACCTTTCGTTGCAAGGTTTCATTGAAGACTTCATGCCGCAGCGCCGCTTTTCGTTCGCCCAGCAAATAAATAGTAATTGAAAGAGAAACAATCAGAATACCGACTGCCCAACTCAGTAGCTTGAATCCTTTAGATTGCTTACTGGAAAGCCCTGGCATTAATTTTCTCCATTGGATACTTGCTGCTGGTATTAATTCTGCGGATGGTCAACAAAATCATAAAAGAAAATATTTTTCAATAACAAGTGTCAGATCGAATTTTGGAAAAATAGAATTGTGCGAAATATTTGAACCCGTTCACAATTCGGAAGAATCTTAACCGATAAAATAAGTCGCTCACATCCTTAAACTACAAAAGGCATTTTCATGAAAAACTTTAATAGACTTATTATCGCGCTCGTGCTGAGCTTTTTCACCAGTATTGCTGTCGCAAAAGCGATAAACATCAATACTGCTTCTGCTGAAGAAATCGCAACCGCGATGAACGGTGTAGGCATGTCTAAAGCCAACTCAATCGTCAGTGACCGAAAGCAAAATGGGGAATTTAAAACAGTACAGGATCTAAGCCGAGTCAAAGGAATCGGTACCGTTACGATCGATAAAAACAGAGAGAATATTTCTGTCAAATAGAACCGGAATTACAACTGACTGCTGACAATCAATAACCTGCCAGAAAGCATCCCGAAAAACAGGACGGAGTATACGCTCTAACAAATCAAGCCTTGCTTCAAAACTGGAGCAAGGCTTGATTATCAAATTTGCAGCACTGTACAAGTACTGCAAATGAAATAAAAAGCCGCTGCTTTTTATTTCATCATCGAATGTTTGAACATACGATCCAATTTACTATTCGCTTCTTCAGCCGCCCGGGCTGCTCGAAGCGCCGCGTTTTCAGCATCACTCGCTTTCGCTTCTGCTCTATTGGCAGCATCCAGAGCCTGATTCGCAGTATCATTGGTCTTTGCATTTTGTGCATCCATATCGGCGCGTAACGCGTCGAGGTCAGCATTTGTAGCACAACCACCAGCTAATGCTGCAGTCAAAACCAGCATTGAAATCTTAGGAACAAACTTAAGCATATTTCCGTCCTTTTGTTTTTTAGTAGAAAAATATCATCGTTGTTCTGATGACACAAACAGTTGATATTCTGATGCTAACTATCCAACATTTCCAGTGCTATTTTCAATTAGTCATCGAATAACAACTACGGCACCCTTTTTTAACCAGGCACCTAAATCATTAATTTGCTCATCCGTTACCGCGATGCAACCTCGGGTCCAGTTCATTGTTTTATGAATAAACGGATCGGCAGAACCCAGGCCATGTATGCCAATTTGACCACCCAGAGGTGTATTCTGACTTGGCACTTGATTCAGTAAATCGGCGCTAAGGAGACTTTGATATGTCCCGGAATCGATGAGCCCCTTTTTAAGTGCCCTACGCGCATCAATCCTGGACGGATAAGTTACTCCGTAAAACCGATGAAAACGGCTATTTGGGTTTACCCAACCGATGCGATAAATCCCCAATGGGGTTTTATAATCACCACGCACTTTGTCATGACCGGCACCATTACGACCAATCGCGATATCTTCGAATACTGCTTTGGTTTCTTTTCCCTGTTTGACAGTAATATTTTTGGCCTTGATATCGACCAATACCCATATTTCCTGATCCACAGCATCCGCATTAGAAACAAATACGACAGCAAACAAAAATAAAATAAAATACCGATTTAGTACAAAAACATTCATTCAGGCTATTATAATCCACTTTCTGTTCATCGTCGCTGATTTGTACACCGCATTTATGAAAAGTTCAATTTAAATTCTGACGAACTTCCAGAATTCCCAACCATAGAGATAAAAATTTCTCTACGACCCGGTTTATGTTTTCAGTAATTATTTATCTGAGCATGCAAGCAATTGAATATTTCCTGACTTCTCAACACATTTCGCGACAGAACTGAGCTAAAAATCTCCGCACACCTCAAACAAATAACGGTTAGACCCAAGTGCTCCATTAAACCAGACAGATATTTTCATAATGAAAATTATGCCACGTGTTCTAGCTTAAGCTGTGTATTGCCGGAATCTATTCGTATCGTATCACCTGGCCCAAATCGACCCGAAAGTATATCTTCAGCAAGTCTGTTTTCCAATTTTTGCTGAATCGCTCTTTTTAGTGGTCTGGCACCGAATATCGGATCAAACCCAGCATCACCCAACCGCTCCAATGCTGCGTCACTGATTTCCAATTCTATGCCTCGCTCATGGAGACGATCTTTTAGGCTCTGTATTTGGATTTCCGTAATTGCGCGAATATGATCCCTTCCCAGTGGATGAAAGACCACAGACTCATCAAGTCTATTGATAAATTCCGGTCTGAAATTTTGCGCAACCACCTCCATAACCGTATTTTTCATGTTCTCGTAAGTGTATTCACCCGCAAATTCCTGGATTTGATCAGAGCCCAGATTCGAAGTCATAACAATCACCGAATTTCTAAAATCTACCGTCCGACCCTGTCCATCGGTCAGTCGACCGTCATCAAGAACCTGCAACAATACATTAAACACATCCGGGTGAGCCTTCTCGACTTCATCCAGTAATACCACAGAATACGGTTTACGACGCACCGCTTCAGTCAAATACCCTCCTTCATCATAACCAACATAACCGGGAGGCGCACCGATCAACCGCGCCACAGAATGCTTTTCCATGAATTCTGACATGTCTATGCGAACCATTGACTCATCAATATCGAATAGAAATTCCGCCAATGCTTTACACAATTCTGTTTTGCCCACACCTGTTGGGCCGAGAAACAGGAACGAACCATTGGGTCGATTTGGATCGGAAAGACCTGCACGTGAACGTCTAATCGCATTGCTTACAGCGGTCACTGCCTGAGCCTGCCCAACCACTCGCTTTGACAGGTACTCTTCCATACGTAGTAACTTCTCTCTCTCCCCCTCCAGCATCTTCACAACAGGGATCCCCGTCCACCGGGAAACAACTTCGGCTATTTCTTCTTCCGTTACTTTATTCTTCAGTAGCTGCATCTCGGTTAGATCTGTTTTAGATGCTTGATCAAGCTCTTTTTCCAAGCTCGGAATATCGCCATATTGCAATTCGGACATACGCGATAAATCACTGGTGCGTCTGGCTGTTTCAAGCTCCATTCGGGCATGTTCAATCTTCTCTTTAATATGCGTCGTTCCTTTTACAGCCGCTTTTTCAGTTCTCCATACCTCATCCAAGCCAGCGAATTCCTTTTCACGATCTTCAATTTCCAACTGTAAAGTATCCATTCTCTTAAGCGATGCCTCATCCATCTCTTTCTTTAATGCTTCTCTTTCAATCTTTAATTGAATTAGTTTTCTTTCCAGTTTGTCCAATGCTTCTGGTTTCGAATCTATTTCCATACGAATTCTACTCGCAGCTTCATCAATTAAATCGATGGCTTTATCCGGTAACTGGCGATCCGGAATATATCGATGCGACATAGTGGCCGCCGCGACAATTGCCGGGTCGGTCACATCTACACCGTGGTGTACTTCGTAGCGCTCTTTTAAACCACGCAACACAGCAACTGTATCTTCGACGCTTGGTTCATCAACCAGTACTTTTTGAAACCGACGTTCCAAAGCGGCGTCCTTTTCCAGATATTTTCTATATTCATCCAGTGTTGTAGCACCCACACAATGCAATTCTCCTCGAGCAAGTGCAGGTTTCAACATATTACCTGCATCGATGGCACCTTCTCCTTTTCCAGCCGACACCATGGTATGTAGTTCATCGATAAAAAGGATAACCTGACCCTCACTTTTGGAAATATCATGCAACACTGCCTTAAGCCGTTCTTCAAATTCACCTCGAAATTTAGCGCCTGCAATCAATGACGCCATATCAAGAGACAAAAGCCGTTTACCCTTCACACCTTCCGGTACCTCGCCATTAATTATCCTTTGCGCCAAACCTTCAATAATCGCAGTTTTTCCGACGCCAGGCTCTCCAATCAACACCGGATTATTTTTAGTTCTTCTTTGCAAAACCTGGATGGTTCGACGAATTTCGTCATCCCTTCCTATCACCGGGTCTAACTTTCCCTGCTCTGCTCGCTGGGTCAAATCGATCGTATATCGATCAAGCGCATGACGCTGGTCTTCGGCATTTGGATCATTCACAGATACACCACCTCGCAGATCCTTAATGACCTTTTCAAGGTTACTTTCGGTCAATCCTGATTTTTTGAGCAACTTTGCCAAACTGCCATTATCCTCAAGAACCGCCAGAAGAAATATTTCGCTGGAAATAAAGGAATCACCACGCTTTTGAGAAAATTTATCTGATAGATTTAGCGCTCGGCTCATTTCTTGTGAAATCAGAACATCTCCACCAAAACCCTCGACTGTAGGGAACTGTTCTAATGCTTCATCCAGACAAACACGCAATTGATTAATATTAACTCCTGCCTGCGATAAAAGCGGCCGGGTACTACCGCCCGACTGATCCAATAGCGCAACCATAACATGTGACGGCTCTATAAATTGATGGTCCCGCCCCAAAGCCAAACTTTGTGCGTCACTCAACGCGGTTTGAAATTTACTCGTGAGTTTATCCATTCGCATGACTTAACACCTCAAAACTTTTTTACTATGATAATAAGTAAATAGGTTCAATCGAACGGTTTTTCAACTAATTTACCAAGAAATATTTGAATTAATAAACGAATAAGTTACTGACTGCCTAAGCCTGATTATTGTTTGGGTTTCTGCCCAGTACTCCTTCACACTTATATTAGCGGGTAGAACGAGTCGATAAGCGGCCATCTGCGTTGTTGCACTCGCTTGACACGTACCACTAGTCCTGCGCTCGCACGCCAAGCGGCCGACCACTTCTCGGCCAAGCTACTCCACAATACAACTTTGACTGAGTACTGGGTTGTTATAACAGAGATTACACGGATATTTTCACGCGTCCTGAAAAATCATTGTCTTGCACCCTAAGGAGCGAGGTTTTAATAATATACGAAAGGTTAGAGTGTACGTCCTGGTTACCCGGATTTCTAACGGAATTGTTAAAACAAAGTTTATATGCAGGAATTCATGCCTGCTAAAAAATCAATGTCATACACACCAAGCAGTCAGGATACTGGACAAACACAGCCCTATGCATTGGATTTAATATCTGGATTTTCCCACCGCTTCAATGGGCAAAGCGATGTGTCCAGTAAATCAACAAAACACCCACACCGATTAACAAAATCTGATGAATTGTCGCTTTAGCATCTGTTTTTTTATGTAGGGTCGGTATCAGGTCAGCCACAGCGATATAAATAAAACTAGAGGCTGCTAACGCTAGAATATAGGGCAAAGCCTGCTCAAGCCTCTCCAGGCTAAAATATGCGACCAAACCGCCGATCACTGTCGTCAGGCTGGCCAACATGTTATAGATCAAAGCTTTACCGCGAGCGTAGCCACTTTGTAGCAGAATAGCGAAATCTCCTACCTCTTGGGGAATTTCATGGGCAGCAACCGCCAGGCTGGTAACCACGCCTAAATGGATATCTGTCAAAAATGCCGCCGCAATCAAGATACCATCGACAAAATTATGTAACGCATCACCGCATAGAATTAATGTTGCAGCAGGATGATTTGCCGGACCATCTTCTGGAATATGTGCCTCGCAATCACCCGCATGACAATGCCGCCAAAGCAATAATTTTTCAAGCAAAAAAAAGCTCAATATACCAATCAAAATCACCATGGAGATACTGTGTATCGACTCTTCTGTTGCCGCGGTAAAAGCATGGGGAATCAAACCACTGAACGATACAGAAAGCAGAGCCCCGGTCGCAAAGCTCACACCGTGGGGTAACATCCGATTGCGTTTTTCTTCTGCAAACAATAAAAATACTGACGCAGCAAGCACACTCAACACACCACCCAGCAAGGTGAAAATAATGATCAGGGTCAAGACAGACATATGAGACTAACTTTAGATTGGAAAAACGGAAGGAACGGCTACTGTTTGCAGAATTTCAGTGTAAAACGAAATTAATCGTTATAAGGGCATAGACGAAAAAACAAGCTTACATGCAACCAGACAAATTCAGCGCCCACTATCAATCCACTCGTAAAACTCCAGCGTAGCCGGATCACATTTGCAACAACCTGTGCTACAACCAGTATCAGCAGCCAATTTACGCACTTTTCCTTTACTCACCCACTTTTGCAACATCCCTCGAAGAGCGTCTGGCTCCAAATCAAAATGGGTCGCTATATCAGCCAGCATCACACGGCGATTTTTTCTTAAATAGACTTTAATTTCTGAAAGTACCATAACTGTATGCCACAAAAAGCGAAGCGTTATTTAATCGGTAGAATGGGCCAATATTCTCTTTTCCGTATCAGACCCTCTATTTTCGGGCGGGTCTACATCAACAATACGACGCTTTCGGCCAATCATTTTTAAGATAAAAATCACAAATAAAAAGGCTGAAACCAGACCACCAATCCAGGCAGCAGAATACGCGGGATGTCTCGAAAACGTCGCGAACTGATAATACACCGTCGCCGCCATATAGGCGAGACCGGTTGTCCAAAACACCACAAACAGTGTCCAACCGATATTCGTCTCCCGATACACCGCAGCAGTTGCCGCAACACAGGGAAAGTAAAGCAATATAAACAACAGATAAGCAAACGCACCTGCCTGTCCGTCAAATCTGGATTGCATGGCAGCAAAAGTACCAACAACAACTTCCTGCTCTTTTGACGCTGCTTTGATATCACTGACATCGCCAATATCAAGCCCCAGAGGATCAAGTAATTGATCAGCAATCGAAGAAAGATTAGCAGGAATTGAATCAAACGCGGACTGTATGCCGACTAAAAAATCAAAACTTTCTTTTGCCGGCTCGCCTGTACCGGAATCTGTATTGGCTAACTGGCTATACAATGCATCCAGGGTTCCCACTACAGCTTCTTTAGCCAATACGCCTGTAAAAATACCCACCGTTGCCGGCCAGTTTTCTTCGTTTAACCCCATTGGCGCGAAAGCGGGCGCGATAGTTCTGCCAATAGAACTTAATACTGAACGTTCAGAATTCTCACTATTGAAGCTACCATCAGTACCCATTGCGTTTAATACATTTAATATCAACACCATAGGTACAATGACTTTACCAGCACGAAACAAAAATGTTTTTAAGCGATCCCAGGTTCTAAGGATTACACCCCTAAAAGTAGGTAAGTGATAGTTGGGTAATTCCATCAGAAACGGTGCAGAATCTCCCCGAAAAACTGTATGCGTCATAATTAACCCGGTCATCACAGCAACCGCAATACCTATAAGATACAGGCCAAATACCAGGTTCTGCCCTCCGACTGGAAAAAACGCAGCGGCAAACAACGCGTATACCGGTAATCTGGCACCGCAGGACATAAAAGGATTCATAAGGATCGTTAACACGCGATCTCTTTGATGTTCCATCGTACGAGTCGCCATAATCGCGGGAACATTGCATCCAAATCCGACCAACATAGGAACAAAAGCTTTACCCGGAAGCCCGATAAAACGCATAAAACGATCCATAACAAATGCGGCCCGCGCCATATAACCAGAGTCTTCAAGGATTGATAAGAACAGATATAAAAAACCAATGATCGGAATAAAAGTCGCGACAACCTGGATACCGCCACCGACACCATTCGCCAGCAAAACAATTAACCACTCAGGTGTCTCGATGCGGGTTAAAAAATGACTAAATCCATCTACTGTCAGCGTACCGACTAAAATATCAAAAAAATCAATAAAAGCACTGCCCACATTAATGGTTAACATAAACATTACATACATAACCATCAAAAATATCGGAATTCCAAGCATCCGATTCAGGACAATACGATCAATTCTATCGGAGGTACTGCGTTTTAACTGATCCACCCTGCAAACACTATTCTGCACCGCAGAATTAACAAATGTATAACGACCATCCGCACACACTATATCTAATTCTTCATCAAGCGCGTCTTCAGCGTTTTTACGAATAGCAGATACACTTTGATATATCTCATCAGAAACCTGTCTTCTTGCTAAAGAATCACCCTCCAACAGTTTTAGCGCTAACCACCTTAAATCACATTCCGACTCTGTGGACGAATTGTCAATTAATGGGAGCACCTGAATAATCGCTTGTTCCAACTCCTCCTCATAATAAATTTCAGGCGCTGGAATACGACTAGACTGCAAAGCCTTCGATATTTCTTTCTGCAACGCGGCAATGCCCTTATTTTTCGCCGCAATCAAAGGGATCACTTTACACCCCAATGCCTGTTCCAGGCGCTCTATATCGATCTGAAGCCCTTTTTCCTTCGCAACATCCATCATATTCAACGCAACTATGACAGGAACCTTCATTTCGATTAACTGAACTGTCAAATAAAGATTGCGTTCAATATTTGACGCATCAACAATGTTAATGATCAGATCGGCTTCCCGATTTGCGACATAGTCCCGGGCAATCTGCTCATCCAGGGAAACCGATTCATCGATAACATCCAATGAATAAGTCCCTGGTAAATCAACCAGTTCTATTTTTTGATTGTGAAATTGATAATGCCCTGTCTTGCGCTCTACTGTCACCCCGGGCCAATTACCCACATGTTGTTTCGCGCCTGTGAGCGCATTAAACAATGTTGTTTTCCCACAATTCGGGTTACCGACAACACCAATTGTATGACTAACAGACATCATTAATTTCTTTCATTATATGTTCTCTAAATTTAGCATCTGGATTACAAATCATTGACGACAAATTGAAACAACCCAGAAACACGTATCAGCCCGACTGCAATTTCCTGTTGCCTACGAGAAAACAATCAACAAACCTTTTCATAATCCTTAACATAGTCAGATTTTTTCTACCAGGAGGCCAACCGCTTCGGCCTTACGCAAACTCAAACAAAAACCTCGCACTTTGATTTCAATGGGATCACCCAGAGGTGCAAAACGGGTAATGCTGAATTCCACACCAGGAGTTAAACCCATCGCCAAAAATTTTTTACGATAAGATTTGGATTCCGCATTGTAGCCAACAATACGCCCCCTCTCCCCTCTTTTCATGTCTTGCAAACTATCCGACACAAAAATACTCCTAAATTAATGCACCTGAAAAATTATTATGGCAATTGGGAACGAATGTTCGGTGTATCCAAATACTTAAAAACCATAGAGTTTGAACTACAGATTTTTCATCAGCAATCACTTTTGAAAGACTAGCCAAGAACAGACTAACTTTATTGCGGAATAACCATAATTTTCTGCGCCATACCGGCACCCAGAGCAAAACGTATATCATTAACCATGACCACTAGAGAACCACCTAAACGCTGAAGAATCTCTATATTGCTATCAACACGCAACCCCATCGTACGAAGACGCTGTTGTGTCCCGCGCCCGCCTTTATGCATTACAACTTTGACACGATCACCCTCTCCTGCCATTGCTAACGGAAAAGAACCAACTGTTAAACCTTTATCTGCTACCATATGCACTCCAAACCCTGCTAGAAAACTTCTCGAAAAGATGGGCCAATAGCTTGTAATTTTTTATCGCTCGTGACAAAAACCTATCGTTGGAATCACTCAATAATAAATACATACCAAGCAATTTATGCCCATAGCGTCTGACCACAAAGCCACAATCCTGGTAAAAAAGCAGTATTAATGCGACGTATACCCACACTCGCCCTTCAACCAAGTTACAAAATAAAGCCAATTACCTTTCGCAATAATGCTAAGTTTCTAACTGATATCAATAATGTGAAGACCACTACGAATCACAAAGCTTATCTTCACTACGCTGCATTATCGTTTATGTTTGAACGAAAACTAATTACGAATGATTCTCATTATAGATCAAACTTGCGATAACTGCCAGGCGAATGCAGATTATTAGCCGCTTATCGGTAGAATTAATTATTGAAACTCGGTACAAAGGCTCACTAGGTTTAGATACAAAACTCTTTACACCACTGTTAGAATACGGCAATAACAGTTAATCACGAGAATTATATGGTATGAATAAAAAACTGGAAGATACTTTGGCTGCGCTTCGCAATGAAGTGGCAAACCTGCCTGAGGAAGATAAACATTCTAAGGAAAAATTGAATGCTTTGATTCTGAACCTCGAAAAAAAGCTGGCAAGCCCCGATAATGCAGAAAACCATCAAACATTAACAGAAGGACTTGCTGATTCATTAACCCACTTCGAAGTCTCTCATCCCAGAATCACCGGAATTCTGAACGATATAATGATGACCTTAAGCAACATGGGAATCTAACTTGTAACGCCCATCTCAGCAACGAGTAGATGCGGTAAATTGTTGTCAGAAAGCACTATGACCGGTTTACAGCAACCCACAATAACCACGAAACATTCTGTCAACTTGTGTTATGCGTATTTTTAACTGGCGTCACAATGAAGAAAATATAAAGCGCTTCTCAGACAATAATTATTTTCAGAACAACGAAAAGAATCGGTTACACTAACACTGATACAAACCACCAGGAGTTGAAAATGCAAGGCGATGCTAATGTTATTGAATTCCTTAACCGTGTATTGGCGAATGAGTTAACAGCAATCAATCAATATTTTCTTCATGCCCGGATATACAAAAACTGGGGGTTTAACCAGCTTGGCGAGCATGAATACCATGAATCTCTAGACGAAATGAAACACGCTGATAGCCTTGTTGAACGGATTTTATTTCTGGAAGGTCTTCCCAATCTACAAGATTTGGGGAAACTTAACATAGGCGAGAATGTGACAGAAATGTTGCGTTGCGATTTAAATCTGGAGCTCAACGCCTGCCCCGTATTAAAAGACGCAATCGCCTATTGTGAGTCCGTTAAGGATTATGTATCCAGAGAGGTATTTGAATCCATCCTCGAAAGTGAGGAAGAACATATCGACTGGCTGGAGACACAATTGGAACTGATCAAAAAAATTGGCCAGGAGAATTACATCCAATCCAATTTGTAATAATTTTCAGTGCACGCAAAATCGAAAATGAACCGATTCGTTTCAGCCTGCCAGCCAGGAAACACGCAAAACAGATACGCATAAAATAAAATCCAGAAAATTTAGCCAATATTTAATATGGGGAAACAGAATATGCCAGTAAAGAAGCAATCAGTTCGTACAGCGGATGTCAATCGATTCACTCTAACGGATAACAAATCTGGAAAGTCCTATCAGTTGGATGGATTCGACGCCAATAAAGGGCCTTCAGTCGTCGATATAAGAAGTCTCTATGGAAAAAGCGGATTGTTTACCTTCGATCCCGGTTATACCTCTACTGCCTCATGCGATTCCGAAATCACCTATATTGACGGCGAAAAAGGTATTTTGCTTTACCGAGGCTATGCGGTAGAAGACCTGGCAAACGGATCTGATTATCTGGATGTATGTTATCTGCTGCTTTACGGTGACCTGCCCTCACCGGAAGAAAAAATGGAGTTCGACACGGTCATTACCAGACACACAATGCTTCACGACCAAATTACGAGTTTTTTCCAGGGATTCAATCGTGACGCTCACCCCATGGCCTTTCTGATTGGCGTGGTCGGTGCATTATCCGCTTTTTATTACGACAAAACCGATATCAATGATCCGAAACAGCGGATGAACGCCTGCCATCGGCTCATTTCGAAAATACCGACAATTGGTGCCTACGCATACAAATACTCATTGGGCCAACCGTTTGTTTACCCTAACAACAAATTGGGTTATGCCGAAAATTTACTGAATATGATGTTTGCCATACCGACTGAAGACTATGAGGTTAACCCGGTTCTGGCAAAAGCAATGGATCAGATTCTTATCCTCCATGCCGATCATGAACAAAATGCCTCCACCTCGACTGTACGCCTTGCAGGTTCATCAGGAGCCAATCCATTCGCCTGCATCGCTGCGGGTGTCGCATCGCTTTGGGGTCCAGCTCATGGTGGTGCCAACGAAGCGGTCATCAAAATGCTGGAAGAAATTGGTGATGTTTCCAACATTCCGAAATATATTGAAAAAGCTAAAGATCCCAACGACAATTTTCGTCTCATGGGCTTTGGCCACCGAGTCTATAAAAACTATGATCCACGTGCCAGAGTATTGAAAAAAGCATGCGATTCGGTACTCTCTGAGCTCGGAAAAGAAAATGACCCACTGCTGGATATCGCTCTAAAACTGGAGGATATCGCTCTGAGTGACAGTTATTTCACTGAAAAAAAATTATATCCGAACGTTGATTTTTATTCCGGTATCATCCTCAAGGCAATGAATATTCCAACCAATATGTTTACAGTCATATTTGCAATCGGAAGAACTGTAGGCTGGATCGCCCATTGGAAAGAAATGATCAGCAGCGACGATCATAAAATTGGCCGACCACGTCAGTTATACACTGGGCACCAGAAAAGAGCTTTTGCGTCTGTGGATGTTAGAGAACATGGCGATATTCATGGTTGGTCGTGGCGCTATTGGCGTTAATCCAAAAAACTCCGAACCGATAAATTGGCGGCTGTATCAAAGCTTAATGGTCTTCCAACCACCCAGTAACACGGAAGACCATTTTCCACACGCTTTGATTGCAGTGGTCACATTGATTACCCACCAGATACCCGCAGCTCCGTAGCCCAGATAGATTCCAAACAACCAACTTAAAGGCACACGAAGCAAATTGATGGGTGCCGACCACCAAAAAATTGGGCGAGTATCCCCAGCACCCTCAAGCACTCCTTCGGCAAGACATTCATAGGCAACAAACAATTGCGAAAACGAAAGTATCCGGGCATACAGAATTGCTTCTTTTAATACTTTTTGATCGTGAGTAAAAAGACGACATAAAGGTTCAGCCGCGAACCAAAACAATAAACCGGCGCAAACACCCGCCACAGTCAGTAAAGGAAATGCCAGACGAATCGCCGCCACCGCCTGATCGACCTGCCCTGCACCGATATAGCGACCCACTAAACTTGCGATCCCCATCGATACGCCCCAGAATACTGGCCAGGTAAACCCTTCAAGCACAGAGAAACCAATACCCAGAGCGGCATTCACACTCGGGCCTAATGGAGAAACCGCGTAACGAATTACCGCCCAATAAACTATTGCAAAGAAACCAATACCCCAACTGATAGGGATCCCGATACGAAAAATTCTTCCGAAAGTACCGCCAAAACCAAGATCCCGGATTTGGGGTAAAAACTGCCGCCACAATATAAACACACCAATGATTACAGAAACGCCACGACTTAGACCTGTCGCCAGCGCAGCACCACCAATACCCAGATCGAATGAATAAATCAAAAGTGGATTTAAAATCACATTCAACACTGTTGCAAGGACCTGCAGTACCATAACCAGTGCAGTCCGACCCATCGCTATGAATATAGCATCGATCACTGGGGCAATAGTCAGTGGCAATCCAAACAATGCAAGCCATTGTAAATAATTTACAGCCAATTCCAGAGTTTGATTTTTCAGTCCCAGTCCCTGTCCAATCCAGGGCGCAGTTACGCCGACTATAACCAATACCATAAAACCTATAGCCACTGCAGCCAATAAAGCATGAATAATTATTTGTTTGCAGAAGCCCTCATCCTTCGCACCTGTCGCTCTGGCTACTAAAGGTCCCGCACCCGCTGACACTAACGAGTAAATGGCAAACATTCCGATCATAATAAAAGTACAGGAGCCTACTGCAGCCTGCGCTTCCATACCCAACCACTGAACGGAATATTGATCGATCACTTTAAATGCATTATTAAGCAGCACAGAAACCGCAGCAGGTAACGATAAACGTAGTAAGCTCGAGAGCGATAGATTTTTCAAAAGTTGTTACCCATCCGAACCATGAGGTTTAACCATTGTCACACTTGGTGTTGTTATTTATTAAATCCACACCCAAAACCATTTGATTCGCGTAAAATAACGCGAAATCGATTAAAATATATATTCCTATTTGCTCACACTGACATTTTTCCTGAAAACAGGATGCTGTCCAAGTATAAAAAACTTACCGTGGAAGAATGGGGTTTGGCTCATTTTTCTGATCTATATCGTTAAAGAAGATTGATCATCGCCTCTTTAAATTGAAAAAATGGACTCAAAACCACTTTCTCTCTCGACAACATCTATTCCCAGGCAGGTACTTTGACACAGTTTTACAACGATATGCCAGTCCCTGTTTCCAGAGTCAAGCGCTACTATCCTGGATC
>CAZGQY010000035.1:0-27263 GCA_964528035.1 uncultured Methylococcaceae bacterium
TACCAGAGGAGGTGGGTAATGTGGACCTTCCGGGTCCAACTCATACAGCCTTAAAAGTTCGGTGTGGGGCTGTTCGTCCTTTCAAGTGTTACTTTACGCACCTAGAGCGGGATTCTCTGTACGTTATTCACACGTTTTTTGTGAAATTCGCACGATGATTGGTCTGGGACTCTTTATATTTATATACTGATGAAGTTTTTACGGGAGCTTTTATCAAGCAATAACAGGTAGGTAAATTGATGACTTCGATATTTATTTATATTCTCTGAGTAGACCCATCCTGCGGGTTTGATTTAGTCCCGCTGAATATTAATTCGACAGCTCATAAACAATCCGGCCAGCAACCAGTGTGTGAGTTACACGTCCCTGCATTTTCTGCCCAAAAAATGGTGTATTAAGGCCTCGACTCTGCCAGTTGTCTGGACTTGGTATCCAGCTATGTTGCGGATCGAAAATGCATAAATCTGCTACTGTCCCTGGCGCTAGCTGGCCAATTTCAAGACCGAGAATTTCTGCCGGACGGCTGGTTAAACCGGCAATTGCGTGACTCATGCTGACACAGCCTGAGTCAACCAGCCGTAAAGTCAGTGGCAGCAGGGTTTCCAGTGTAGACATTCCAGCTTCCGCGGATTCAAATGCGTTCAGTTTGGCACCTTCTTCATGCGGTTGGTGATCTGAACAGATGGCTGCAATGGTTCCATCGGCAATACCTTTGCACAGACGAATCCTGTCGTTGCTGGAACGCAACGGTGGCAAAACACGGAATGTCGCGTCATAGTCGGTCAAATCCAGTTCGGTCAAATGTAATTGATGGGCGGATACATCTGCGCTTACCTGAAGATCTCTTTGTTGAGCATTGGCGATCATTTCCACAGCGCGTCCGCAACTGAGTTGCGCAAAGTGAACTCTGGCTCCGGTTTGTTCCACCAGAGCCAGCACCTGGGCTACTGCGACTGTTTCAGCCGCCTCGGGTATTCCTGGCAAACCCAATCGGGTGGCGACAGTTCCTTCGTGAACCACTCCCTGGTCGCGTAGCCAGTGATCTTCTGGACGAACAATCACTAACATATCGAAGCTTGTTGCATACTCCATTGCTCGTCTTAATATTAATGAATTAAAAACAGGAGATAAAGCATTGGTGACGCCAATACAGCCTGCTGATTTTAGAGCCCGCATTTCGCTTAATTCTTCACCGTTTAAGTTTCTAGTCAGTGCGCCGATGGGTAAAATACGGCATTTTCCAATTCTATCCGCACGATCTTTTATCAATTCTGCAACCGCCGGAGTATCGATGACTGGCAAAGTATCTGGAGGGCAACATAAGGTCGTTATTCCAGCGCTGACTGCTGCGGTGACCTCACTTGCAATTGTTGCTTTGTGTTCTAATCCGGGTTCTCTGACTCGTGCCCATAAATCGATCAAACCAGGGCATACGACATGGCCAGGGACTTTAATCTCGCGATCAGCGTGAAACCCTTCTGGAGCTCTGCCGACTGAAACAATTTGACCTTTGGCGATGTAAACCGATTCTTCTTTATCGATATTGTTTGCAGGATCAATGAAACGACCACCGGTTATCACCAGTCTCGGTGACGACATATCAGGATAACTCCCTGGATTTGGAGTGCATAGCCATAGTCATCACTGCCATACGGATAGCAATACCATTACTGACCTGTTCAAGAATAACAGATGCATTCCCGTCGGCGACCCGGGATTCAATTTCTACACCTCGATTTATGGGTCCCGGATGCATTACGATGGCATCCGGATGGGCAAATTTCAGTCGTTGTTCGGTTAGACCGAAGCCACTGTAATATTCGTGTTCACTTGGCAACAGTGCACCCCGCATACGCTCTTTCTGTAGTCGCAGCATGATTATCACGTCAACATCTTTAAGCCCTGTTTCCATGCAGTGAAATACCTCGACACCCAGGAATTCTGTATTGGTTGGTAGTAATGTTCGGGGTGCTATGACCCGAACTTCTGCAGCACCGAGAGTATTCAAAGCCAGGATTTGTGAGCGGGCGACCCGAGAATGCAGGATATCCCCTACGATAGCGACACGTAGAGATTCAAAGCTTTCTTTATGTCGTCGAATGGTGAACATATCCAACATCGCCTGAGTGGGATGAGAATGTCGACCGTCGCCTGCACTGATTACGCTGACGTGAGGTGCAACATGCTGGGCGATGAAGAATGGAGCGCCACTATCGCCATGTCGAATTACGAACATGTCAACATACATGGCTTCCAAATTGCGAATGGTATCCAGTAAGCTTTCACCTTTGCTGGTTGCTGATGTTTCAATATTGATATTCAAGACATCCGCAGATAATCGTTTTGCGGCTATTTCAAAGGTGGCACGGGTTCGTGTGCTGTTTTCAAAAAATAGATTGACTATGGTTTTTCCTCTGAGAAGAGGAACCTTTTTTACAGGCTGATTTGCCACTCCGGCGAAGGACTCGGCTGTATCCATAATTCGAGTCAATAATTCTTTATCCAATCCTTCAATGGATAAAAAATGCCTGAGTTGGCCTGTTGTGTCTAATTGAATATTCTGACCGAGTTCAGTCACAATAATAGTGTCGATTTGTTGAGGTTAATTATCAAAAGTATAGGTTCTCAGTTCCAGTGGTTCGGGTCCGCTTAATTTTATACGCTGGTTGGCTTTCAAATCCACCCGGGTACCCACACAGTCTGCCTGAACGGGAACCTGCCGACCATCACGTTCAATTAAAACGCCTAAAAAAACCCGACCGGGTCGGCCATAGTCAAATATTTCATTTAAGGCTGCGCGAATAGTCCGGCCGGTATACAGCACGTCGTCGATTAATAAGATGTCTCGTTCTTCGACCTCAAAAGGTAGACTGCTTGGTTTGACCTCCGGGTTGACCCCAATTTGAGAAAAATCATCGCGGTAAAAGGAGATATCCAGAGTGCCCAGCGGTTCAACGAAGCCCAGACGTTCGTATAGCATTTTTGCGACCCAGGCACCTCCTGTATGAATCCCTATCATTAAGGGGTTAACCACTTGTCTTTGGTTCATCATTAGGTCAACAGATTGTGCGAGCTGATCGGCAATCTTGATTATATCCATTGTGGGTTCAGTCATTCAGCCTTTCTCGTTGCCTTTTATCGTTTAACCAGGTTTGTAGAATTAATTGTGCAGCGAGTTGATCCTGAATTTGCCACAAATCTTTTGCATTGGTTTTCAAGTCATCAAACAATAGTTGTTTTGCCTCGAATGTTGTCAGTTGTTCGTCCAATTGATGAACTGGCAGACCATAGCGTCCTTCTAGTTGTCGACAAAAGCGTTTAATTACTGGGGTCACGGGGTTGTCAGAACCATTCTGTTGATGCGAAATGCCAACAACAAGTTGGCCGGGTTTCCATTCAGTGATCAGTGACGAAATATTTTGCCAATCCGGTTTTTGCTGAACGGCTCGAAGAGTCCGCAAAGGATTCGCAATAGCAGTCTCCAGGGAACCTACCGCAATACCTATTTTTTTAATGCCAAAATCAAATCCCAGGCAAGTATCGTTATCAACACGATATTTTTTAGAGGTATTTGCAATTAAAACTTTAGCAACAGGCATGAAATAAATTTCGCAACAAGGCAGGAGAGAATAGGCGTACAGTGAGCTATTTGGCTGGTTTCGTAATCTTGTAGATGGGTAAAAACCAAACCAGTTTTGGCGAATATAAAATACATGGTTTCTATTATTAGCTACCAACTAACTAGGCATGGCCTGCACCAGAAGATAATAAATCCATATTAACACCCATATGCTCAGCTGCCGAATGCCATCTTTGCTCTGCCGGTACATCAAAGAGAATCTGGTCTTGTGACGGGGAATTTAACCAGGCGTTTTCGATAATCTCATTCTCCAGTTGTCCTTTTCCCCAACCCGCATAACCAAGAGCAACAACCATTTTTTTGGGACCCTGGCCGCTTGCAATTGCCTCAAGAATATCACGGGAAGTAGTTAAGGCAATAGTATCTGTTACCTGAAGTGAAGACTCCCATTTCTGTTTTGCATCATGGATTACAAAGCCGCGTTCGGGTTGAATCGGGCCTCCATAAAATACCGGTAAATTTTTTACATTCTCAAGACACACATCGATATCCATCTGGCTCAAAATATCGTTTAGTACCAGCTCGGTGGGCCGATTTATTATTATTCCAAGGGCGCCTTCCGTATTGTGCTGACACATATAGGTTACGGTTCGACTAAAATTCGGATCTCCAAGCCCGGGCATCGCAATTAAAAAATGATCAGTTACATTCAGTGTTTCCATCATAAAGCTATTAGATTCTGTTGTGTTATGTATTATTTTCCACAATTCGGACGGTTTCCATTGTTCAACGGGATGTTGTCATATGTGAATCATCAGAAAATTTCCAGGTACGTGTAATAACCAGTACATCAGCATCACCGCTTAGGACAGATGGAAAGGGCGCAAAGGGGGCAGCCAGACGAACAATGCGAATAGCCCCGTCGTCCAAAGCTTTATGTCCTGAAGAACGCCGCGTCTTAATACTATAAATGGTGCCATCCTGTTTTATGCCAACGGCCAGTAATAGTGATCCGGATAAGTTTTTTCGACGGGCTTCATCCGGATAGTTAAGGTTACCTACGCGCTCTACTTTATCCTGCCAGGCTTTTTCGTACGCGGCGGCTTTATATCGATGCGCATTCACGGAATTTATGAATTTTATACGTGGCCGCTTAGCCATGTCTTCCTGAACCTGCTCGATTTCAGCGCCCAAAAGAGCGATCTGGTGAGATAAACCGGCCGCGGTTAGTATGGTTTTTTCCTGTTTTTCTTCCTGGATATTTTTTTCTCCAGACGCTACTTTTAAATCGGAAGCCATCGGTGTTGTAAGTCGAGGTGTTTGTGATTCTTGCGGAGCGTTTTTGGGTTTACGGACGTCCCTTCTTTCTACAGGTGGTTGTATTTGGCCGCTTGCTGCGGTTATCTGCGGTTTTGGTTCAGATTTTTCCAGAGCCCTGCCGCTGCCGATCTGATTTTGTTGCGCCAGAAAATCCGCTTCTTCAGGCGCATTTTTTGTCGGCGTGTTTACCAATGCAATTTGTAGTGACTTATTAATTCGTTCAGGCGTTGGCGCTTCAAAACGCACTCCGATTATAATCAGGGTATGTGCCACGATAGCGAAAAACACCGTAATCATGAGACGGTCTGTATCCGAAATGGGTGAACGTGTTATTAGAAAGTCCTGCATATATCGATTATTTGGGTAAATAGGTTTCAATTTGATCGAACAGTTGTCCACAAATATTCAAGTTATATAGTGAGTCCAGTTCCTGAATGCAAGTGGGGCTGGTTACATTGATTTCAGTAACGAAGTCTCCAATTATATCCAGGCCAACAAATATTAATCCTTTTTTCTTTAACTGAGGGCCAATTTTTTTTGCCAGCCAATAGTCCTTGTCTGATAATGGTATACCTTCAGCTCGACCACCTGCCGCCAGATTGCCACGGCTTTCACCTTTTGCCGGGATTCTAGCCAGTGCATAGGGAACAGGTTCGCCGTCAATCAATAAAACTCGTTTATCACCCTGTTCAATTTCAGGTAGAAAACGCTGCGCCATCACGAAGCGGCTTCCGTGCCCGGTCATTGTTTCCAGGATAACACTAATATTCGGATCATCAGGCCGCAGGTGGAAAATTGAGGCTCCACCCATGCCGTCTAATGGTTTTATTATGATTTCACCCTGTTCCCGGAGAAATTCCCTAAACCGCAATGGTTCTCGTGCAACCAGTGTAGGGGCGCAGCATTCAGAAAACCATGCAGTATAAAGTTTCTCATTGGCATCCCTCAAGGACTGGGGTTTGTTAATAACCAATAAGCCGTTGGCTTCGGCGGATTCCAATAAATAGGTTGCATAAATATACTCCTGATTGAATGGGGGATCTTTACGCATAAGAACCGTATCCAGTGTATGCAACGGCAGTTCTTCTTCATCCAGAAAGTGATACCATTCCTGGCTATTCCTTTCTACCTGTAGACTTCGCATGCGGGCAAAAGTTTGCCCGTCTCTCATAAAAAGGTCATTGAGCTCCATATAGTAAATCTGCCATCCACGAGATTGGGCTTCAAGTAACATGGCAAAGCTACTGTCCTTTGCAATGTTAATATCCTGTATCGGATCCATGACGATACCGAGTTTTAGATTCATCGACAGCCTCCAGGGCTGTAAACTTTGTCAGGCAACGGGTTCATTAATATTCTAGTCTATAGAAAGTATTTTAATTGCTACTCTGTTCATGCAAATACTGGTTTTTCAGTTGCACATAATGTTGTCCTGAATATTCCAGCATTTCCAGTTCTTTGGGCGTGAGTTGACGTACTTTACGGATTGGTGCACCAACGTACAGATTTCCGGCTTTTAGTGTTTTCCCCGGTGGTACCAGGCTACCCGCACCTACGATAACGTTATCCTCTATGTTTACGCCGTCCATTACGATGGCACCGATCCCGATCAAGCAGTTATTGCCTATGGTACATCCATGAATCACTGCGCGGTGTCCAACCGTAACACCTTTACCAATTGTTACCGGGAAACCCTCCGGGCTGTATTCACCCTGATGTGTTCCGTGTAACACACAAGCGTCTTGAATATTGGTTCCTTCGCCAATCGTAATATGAAACACATCACCGCGAATAACCGTCATCGGCCATATGGATACATCGTTGCCGATGGTGACTTGACCGATTACGGTGGCGTATTCATCGATGTATACGCTTTTGCCCAATTCTGGACGATTACCTTTGTAAGATTTGATTGGCACGTTATTTACCTGTTTACGGTGTCATTGAATTTTGTGAGTGGATCTAACTATACTATCTAGGAGGCTGTCCGAGAATAGAAGTCGTTACCAGGGATAGTGATTCTGAAACTATTTTTTCGATAATAAAGAGGCGAATCTCAGTCATCTTTAACGATTTTAATCGGAAAAATGGGCCAAAATCCACTTTTCTATAGTAGGTTTTCTATTATTGGACAGCCTCCTCGACGGTTTTCCGAGAATAGAACTTGTCTTTAGAGATCTTGGTTTTGAGGCCATTTTTCCGTACAGGCTCTCAATTCCCGGGCTGCCTCACAGGAGAGGTCCAGGAATATTTCGTGCCTGTAACGGTTTAATTTATTCTCAATAATTTTCTGAGATTCTGATTATTCGTTAAATATTTTTTTGTCTGATTATACGGAGCGGCTCATGTTAGTGGGTGGATTTTTATTTCTTGCTATTGTTGTAGTGATTACCATTTATTTGATTATTATCTATAACCGCCTGGTTTCTTTAAAGCACAATACATCAAAGGCCTGGTCCAATATTGATGTCTTGCTTAAACAGCGGCACGATGAAATACCTAAACTTGTTGCGACCTGCCAGCGCTATATGCAACATGAACAAGAGACTTTGGAAAAAGTCATGCAGGCCAGAAGCAGCGTTTTTAGTGCCCGCGAAAGTGCCGACATTTCTTCACTAGGTCCTGCTGAAACGCTGCTTCGTCAAGGGTTAAACTCATTGTTCGCAGTTGCGGAAGCATATCCGGAATTGAAAGCTAACGAATCATTCCAACACTTGGAAAATCGAATTACAAATCTGGAGAATACCATTGCGGATCGTCGAGAATTCTATAATGAAAGCGTGAACAATAATAACACCCGAATCGAACAGTTCCCAGATGTGCTTGTCGCACGCCTGTTTAATTTTTTAGCGTTTGAACTTCTTGTGTTTAGCAGCGATGAAAAGAAAGATGTAGACGTTAAAGCCTTATTTGCGTAAATCAGTTGGCCGTAAGGTGTCATTAGATTTTATACGTCATATATCTCCGAATTCATTCTGGTTATTTGTCGTAATTGGCATCATTATCAGTTTGTGTTTGTTGTATTATTCTTTTCGAACCCTGCGAACCACCCGTATTATGGAGGATACCCCGACCTCGCAAATACGGTCAGCAGCACAAGGTTACATTGAGCTTGAGGGCTGTGCAGTACGAATGGATGGAGAGCCTGTGGTTGCTCCACTGACAGGCCAGACCTGTGTTTGGTATTGCTACAGCATAGAAGAGCGGTCATCGGGTTCTTCAGGTATTTCCTGGTATGATCTTATAGAGGGGTTCTCCAGGGATAAAAGTTGGACTGCGCTGGGTAGTGAAGTCAGTGACGCAATATTCCAGATTAAAGATGATACGGGTGAATGTATTATTGATCCGGATAATGCTGAGGTTACCCCAAGTATTACGCAATGCTGGTATGGCGATAGCCGTTTTCCTGAGCAGGTTCCGCAAAGGTTTGGATTTAAATGGTTTTATTTGTTTACTAATCCTCGCTACAGGTACACAGAAAAACGTATTCATGACCTGGATCCACTTTATGCAATGGGTATGTTCTTAACATTGGGCAGTGACCAGGTTATTCCCTCGATTGATAACGAAGTAAGAGATTTACTATCAAGCTGGAAACGTGACAAACAGGCATTGTTGAAACGGTTTGATTTAAATGGTGATGGCACAATCGATATTAGGGAATGGGCGGTTGCACGAAAGGTTGCCAGGAAATCGATTCAGCAATCCAGAAAAACAGAAAGAGACCAGCCTATGATACATGTGATAAAAAACCCAAGCGACGGTCAAATGCCGTTTCTTTTATCTGCGGTACCACAAAAACGACTGATTTCACGAAGCAAAAGGTATGCGAGTTTATTCGCGGTGGGTTTTTTTATCATTGGCCTGGCGGTGGCCTGGGCGACTCATTTTCGTTTGAATGCGAATTAATTCAGCCGTAGCGCAATCCGCAGTCAAATGTTTACTGGAATTGTGATTGGGTCAGTCAGACCTCCTGGAAAGTTTTTCTCAAAGACGCTTAGGTCATCTTAAAAAATTTATTTCGCCTGTTTGAGCATTCAATTGACTAAATTCGGAACAATTTTGTCCGATACGGACGTGAAAGTAAAAAGCTTTTATTATTCAAATGTTTTGACATTGCTCGGTGATACTAATTTAAATTAATGGTTTAAGCGGTTTTAGATGGAATGGTTCTTCGAGTTTTGCTTGACGAGAAGGGAAATTAAAAACTGCTATACTCATTACTGATAACTGAAGCTGATCTCCACCGCATTGCGGAATTTTGATTACTGACGGCAAGCAAGCTGAAACTGATAAGCACATTCATAACTTTTGAAATCCACATAAATGTCACTAATTTCTCGTATTTTCTCCGGCTCGTCCAATGAACCTGTTGACCAGGGAAAGACTTCGGTTGGTCCAGCCTCTGCTATACAGCAGGAAGAAATCAGTGTTGAAATTTTGAAACAACTCATTCCCATTCGTAATCTTGAGGACGAAGAATTGAGTGCTTTTGCTACCGAAATTCGACCAGAAAAGTTTCCGCTTCAATCCACACTGTTCGAGAGTGGTGTCGACACGGATTCTGTCCTTTATCTGCTGGACGGAACTGTATCAATGGAAACAGAGTGTGGTAAAAACTATACAATAGATTCTGATTCTGCAAAGGCCAGGTTCCCGCTTTCCAGTGGTCGTAAACACAGTGCTACGGCGAAAGCTGAGTCGGAAGTTTGTGTGCTTCGAGTATCGAATCGCATTATGGGGTCAACAGAAACAGTTGGATCCGATACATCGTTTACTACCGCCATGAGCAAGTTGAATGTTAGTAGCGAAGTACGTGAAAGTCGGTTATTCGAAGCATTCTGCCAACACTTTTCACAAGATAGCCCAAAATTGCCGACATTACCGGATGTTGCAGTCAAGTTACGCGAGGCCATCGAAAAAAATGGTTCTCTCAACGATGTGGTAGAGATCGTTCAAGTGGACACAACGATTGCAGCCAAACTGATTCAGGTTGCAAATTGCCCTCTCTATGTCGCGTCCAAGTCGGTTAATAATTGTCGCGATGCAGTGCTAAGACTGGGTCTGAATGCAACGCGAAATCTGGTCACCAGTATAAGTATTAAACATTTAATGCAGTGCAAACAGAAAGAGATTCGTCAGCGACTGAAAGCGTTGTGGAAACAGAACGCAAACCTGTCGTGTTTAAGCTTTGTATTGGCCTCAGAAACCAAAGCGGTTAATCCCGAGGAAGCGCTACTCGCGGGACTAATTTGTGATGTGGGTGTGATCCCTTTTCTACAATTTGTCGACAATTTTCCTGTGGATCTGTATGAACCTGAAGAAATCGATCTGATTGCTCCAATTATTTGTGCACCTGCGGGCGCATTTTTGCTTAAAAAATGGGATTTTCCTGAGAATTTGGTGGCAATTCCTGAACTGGCGGAAAAATGGTATCACGACGAGAGTGATACGCTTGATTTGGCGGATATTGTCATTCTGTCAAAACTTCATAGTTACATCGGTACACCGAATATGGCAAATCTTCCAGCAATCAATTCGATTCCTGCCTGCAGTAAGCTGAAAGATGGTACTTTGTCTCCGGAACATTCTTTGAGCGTCTTACACAATGCCAAAGACAGGATAAAGGAAGCTTTTTCTATATTTGCGTCTTAGTTGAACTTCATTAAGGAGCGAGGCATTAATAATATGCGAAAGATTGACGCAGGATTATTGTTTGTCTTCAAGGCGTAGCCACAGGCGCATAGCAGGGCTACGCAACTGTTGCTACAACGCAGAAGACGGACAATAAGACAAGTCAAGATTCGTATATTATTGAATACTCGCTCCTAACAGGCTTTTGCGTTGTCAACGCCTTGCTAAGCGAAATACAGGAACAACGCGTTCTAAAGTTGAACCCTCACCATGCTGGTAACCCTGTCCATTTCGACACAACCTGAAACCATGATCGGAAAATATGATCAAGTCCCTGTCCGGATCCAGCCGTTCGGCAATTTTTGAAAGTTCAATTTCCAGTTCAGCGACGATCAGTTTCTTCATGTTATTAAATTCGATGGTACGATTATGTATCATCCGATCTATGACGTTGCATTTTTCGAAGGAATGCTTGATTTCTGCATCCAATAACTGTCGATAACACGCGTCCGTATTCGTGTTTCTGGACATCTCGGCAAACTCTATCTGTGTCGGCCGCCACCCATTGAACGACAATTCGATTAAATTTTGAACAGGCTCCAATAATGGAAGTCCCCAGCAATCCAGCAACAGCCATTGTGCTGATCGGTATTGTTTCAAGGTATCGGCTAGTGTTGGTAGTACGTTAGTCAGGCTTGCATTGGCCAGATCTTCCAGACGGTCGAGCCAACGAGTCCGCGCCAGGTGGCAAAACCTGTCATGAAATCGGTACAGCGCGAGACTTACTGCGGCAAGTCCCTGGGGCGTTACAGGATTTTGCGCAAATAAAAGTTGTTGTACTGAAAAAAGTAATGAAGTTACGTCGGGCTTTTCATCCGGCAACGCTAATTGACCGTCAATCAGACCTTTTAGAATAATATCCTGGCTCTTCTGATCCAGGCCCAATTGATCTATGCGCTGAATTGCAGCGCTGCTGACCCACTCTAAACGTATCTTTTCACTGAGTTGTTTTTGCTTCGCACGTGGCAGTGAATCGGGTAACCTTTGGCCAAAACGCAGGCACTGTTGCAAACACCATTCAAGCAATGCATCGTCTGTATCGTTATTAGAAGAAGCGTGCACCAGCTTTATTCGTCGACCTTTATATCGAGTGAACAATTCTGCCAGGGATTGCAGTAGACTCTCTGGATTCCAGGCCCTGTCACCCGCTAACTTGCTAATTACACTGACATCCATGGTCTCAGTACTATCTACTCCTGAGAGAAATTGTTCGAATTCTACGATATCTTGAATATCAGGGATCGATACCTGGCCTGTCAGGTAGCCCGATACATTATCTTTACTATTTTGTGGCCAGTTTTTTATACGCTGCTTGACTGAATCCTGATCAAAAAATTCCTGCAATCGGGTAACGATATCGTCCTTAATATTAATAAATTGTTCCAGCGTCGAAGTAAATGGGCTTGATGCTCCATCGAATCCGCAACCGCACTGGGGTTGAAATTCCAGGTTGACCAGTCCTCGACAGTAATGCCTGTCACACTGTCTTCGGCATGTTTCCAGATTTTCCAGGCTTTGTGACAGTCCAAGGTGTTGACTGAATGCGATCGGTGGTGGCTTCCATTGCCACGCCGAACGGGTTGATTGAGTTTGCCACCATTGATCATGGCGTTTTTGGTATTCCAGTTTATAGCGGTCATAGATTAGTTGAGCACCGTGCAACCAGTTCTGAAGGTCTTCTGGATGGTCAAAATCTGGTGTTTCCCCCAAATTCTCGATCGATTGATTTATGGGGCTGGTGGATATGGATTGTTGTGACAAAAGACCGAAAAGATGCTGCAGACGACGCAATTTCTCCAACAATTGAGGTAATTGTTGTGCCAGGTTTTCAAAGTCTCTTACCTCGTGGATAAAGTCACTTATCGAATTCACCTGGGTGTAAAATTGTTCGAAACTGTGTAAATCCCTGGTTTCTCCAGCAAGGTTTCGCCATTGGTCGATGTGGCGCTCCAATCGATCCGAAATATTGCAATCGTGTTTTTCAGATTGCAATGTAATCCTGAGTGTTTGTAATCGGCCAAGTTGCTTTTGCCCAATTTCGTAGAGCCTGTCTACTACACGCTTTTGAGCCAGTACTGTCCACTGTTTTGGGGTGCGGACTGAAAATGCTTCACATAGGCGTTGCATTGCCTTTAATTGGTCGACGCCCAATGCGAATCCAAGTTCAACGCGATCATACTGTAATGGATTGACCAGTGTCTCGAAATAATCTCGATACGATTTGCGTTCCTTGATGAGATCGATTTCGCCTTGTAACATTAAAAAAACCAGAAGCATATTCACCTGGTCGGCCACCAGCCCATAGATAGGGTCAGCAAAATGTCGGTGGACAGTTTTAGGTGAGGGGGAGTGTTCCAACAAAGGCATCAAAGCCTTGACCAGTTCAAGATTTTCTAAATTTTTAGCGACGACATAATCTCGTCCGGCGCGTTTGAGTAAACCCATTGGAACGAGATAGGCTTCTCGTATCAATTTTACGTAGTCGTCCGCATCGCCGCGACCTAAATCATCGTTCAGAGCGAATCGCATATAACGCAGCCACGCCTCTTTCGGTAGCCGGCCATGGGCGGGGGCGAAGCGTTCGAAAGCTGGATAGCGCCGCCGCAGAATGAGAACGGCAATAGCGTCTAGCCATTGAGTCAGTGTGTGTGTAGCAGGAAACCTCGGTGCATTTTCTCTATGTCCTTCGTCCGTGATCAATATGGATTCTGACCAACAGTGTCGTATTGCGCTTGAAAACGACGGTAACTTGCCCTGGATTCTTTGTGAAATTGATTTTTTATGTTCTGCTGCAATGGGTTTTTCATTCAGTCGTACTAGGGCAGCCAATTCAATCATGTCCTCGGTCAGGGTTAATTGCCCTGGTTCGATAGTGAGTATTCCTGAAACTGGTTGTGAATCTCCCCACGGAAGCCGGATGCAAAAAACCGTATCCTTCAAGTTCGTAGGGGACTGGTCACCGAACCAGACTGCGTATTCACGCTCATGAAAGTGCCACATGAATTGTCGATTCTGCCATTGGTTCCTCGGCAAACTAAATGGATTAAAATCTCCACCTGGTAGTAGAGGAACCAGAATTTCCGGTATAAATTGCTGTTGTTCTCGTAGTGCGTCAATCTCCAGTGTTAGAAACTTGTCAAGTTGAACGCGACCGTCATCCTTGAGTTCTAATTGGTAGCGGTTCGCTCTGCGGATAATATATCGCCCTTGCTCGGCGAGTTTGACCAGTACCTTTTCTACCACGGATAAATTTTTTTCCGGGTCGGTGAGGATGGTGCTAAACAGTAGCCATTCGGCAGCTTCTGCAACAGACAGCGATTCCCGGGATGGTGACAGGTGCACCAGTATCAAACATTTTAGAATTCGATGGGCTAAAGTTTGCAGAGCCTCTGTCTGAAAAAGTGTGGGTACATTGTTTTTGTACCAGGGCATTACCTGTTGTGCGAGCGGAACGAATTCCGGCTGTAATTCAAATAGATCGTAAAAGTGATCAATGATCAGATCGGGTGTCAACAAGCGACCCCAGGGTTGATCAAGAAATGCTTCGATGCCGCGTGCCGGATCACCCCGTAGTCTGGATACTGTAAAATCGACAACTCCACGGGATTGCGAAAACCGATCTCTGATCTCTTCGAGTAATTCGATGGTTGCCGGGTGCAGAGGATAGATATTGCTAAACAGGGTGTCATCAAAACCCGCGTTAGGAAACGCACGGCGTAAATCTGCAATCAGGTGTTGTGTCGCCAGTTGATAGTTTTCTTTCTTTTTTAAAATTCCGTCGGCGATCAGCGCTTTTACATGCGCAGGGCTTAGCATTAAACGAAATGGGTAACGATCCTTTATTTTTCGGTACAGGCTGTATTCAAGTTCTCCAGTGTGTTCGATGGCTTCCTGCATGGCGGCGATTACCCAGAAACGTCTGTCCTGAGCCCACTCCCCCATAAACTGTAAAAAACGAATATCTTCGGTGAAATGGCGTACATTACTTTTTGATTTCAGAAATTCGGACAATTCGTCGAGCACCAGAACGACACCGTCGGGTGTTTGTGAGTTAAACCAGTTGTCCCACGACTTGCGTCGGTCACCGGACGTTAATTCGATACCCAGAACTTCAGTAACGAGTTCTTCCAAGCGATTTTCGGAACTGAAATTGACTAAGGAGGCAAAGGAAACTGAGGGTGAATTGTCTAGCCACTCACCCGTTCTGATTTGCTGGATAAAATAAGTTAAAAAATGCGATTTACCGCTGCCATAGTGGCCGATTAAGAATACGCCAGAGCCTGCTGGGCGTTTGAAAATCTGTGCGAGTGCGCGTAGATGGTTGTCAATTTCCGCAGTAACAATAAAACTTTCGGATAACCAGTTTGGGTATTCAGATTCGAGATCGCTCAGTCGAACCACTGTAGGGTGTGGGATAACATCGACCCGGTTGCGGATGGGTTCTCTATCAAGCTTCATGGAAGCCATTGTATACTAGTACTCCTTCATACTTATATTGGCAGTTGCTCACTTCTCGACATAATCTATCCGCCAATATAACCTGGACAATGTACTCACTAATTTTATCAGCATAGTCAAAACCATCAATGGAACCCGCGTTGCAGGTCGTCAAAGTTCTGCGCAGAAATCTACTGCAGGCATTAAGAACCTGCAATCTGGGAGAGGCTGAATCTGTACTGCAGCAGCTCAAACTGGAAGCACCCTTGTCACTGGAAACGCGGGGTCTGGAGCTGGAATACCTGATCGCTGCCAATCAGTGGTCCAATGCAAAATTGCTGGCTGAGCAATTGTTGAGACTATACCCTGATTCTGCCCGAATTCAGTTTTTTGGGGGGCGAATTTACTACCGGGAAAAAGCTTATTCCAGAGCGCTGCAATGTTTTACAGAAAGTAACCTGATTCACAAGCACGCCAGAACTCAGCGCTGGATTGGCAAGACTCTGACCCAGGCAGGCCATTTTTCACAAGCCGAAGGGTTTTTGCTTGCATTGGTAGATAGTTTCCCGTCGGTTAGTTTGGATCTTGCCTGGCTGTACGAGCGCTCTGAACAGCCTTTGCGCGCGTTGGAGTATGTTGAATCTTATCTCAAAAAATATCCTGACGATCAATTCGCAAAAACCCAGCAACTTCGACTTCGCTCAATTTCAATGGAGCCCGATGCATTGGCGGAAGATGTTGATACATTGCTAGATCTTGATGAAAACATTCCACCTGAAATGCTGCCTGTTTATATACAGAATCTGTTAACCAGTGGCAATGGACAAGTTGCCCGGCAATTTATCTCGAATCACAAACAAAAACTCGACGGATCGACAGCCGCGTCAATTGCGTGGAATTGTCACAAACTTCAGGCCTATGATTTAGCCTTGGAACTCTTTATTCATGGTTTGATTGAACGATCATATGACGTTAAATACCTGTCCGCATTAGAATCTGCAGCCCGGCATTGTAATCGGGTCGCGGAGCTAATTCCGCATTACGAATCTCTTGCGGAAAGCGAAAAGCGACTGTATGGTCGGATAACGAAGCTTCGAAAAGAGCTTGGTACTTAGGCAAGATACCGTTGCACGTTCTCTGCGCAGAGGTACAGAATCTATAATCTGGGAGCCTCTATTTTCGATTTGGCTCCGGGAACCTTAACGTTGAATGCGCTGCATTCACACTCCAAATTGACCTTTTCAATAAAAATCAGCCTGACGCTACATGGATACTATTTTTAGGGAATATTTCCACATTATCTGGCAAAAAAAATTTTATTTTGCGCTGGTGCTGGTTTCTCTGAGCAGTGCCACGATACTGGATTTGTACGTTCCAATTTATTATAAAGCCATTGCCAATGGCTTGACGCAGCCCTATTCGGACGAGTTATTCACTTCACTGATCGAAGTTTTATTTTCCATAGCGACTTGCTACATCGGTATATGGTTTTCATGGCGACTGGTGGAAGTCGGCATTATCCCACTGGATGGAGGGGGAGTTGCTCTACTGGAAAAACGTTGTTTCGATGTATTGAAGAAACAACGATATGCCTTCTTCGAAAATAACTTTTCTGGCAGTTTAATCAAAAAGGCTCATCGGTTTTCAAGTTCATTCGAAGTCATCATGGACTGGTTTTTGTTTTATTTTTTCCAGAACGTTCTCGCAGTCATTATCTCCTTCGTGATTTTCTACAACCAGCAGAAAGAATTTGCCTACTATTTTCTTGCCTGGGTTGTTGTCTTTATCGGATGGAATTTCATTTTTTCAATATGGAAGTTACGCTTTGACAAAAGAGTGGCGAAATGGGACTCCCAACTTGGCGGAATCTATTCAGACGCTATCAGTAATATGTTCTTAGTTAAGACTTTTGCATTGGAGCGTACTGAACAGACGCAGGTTGACCAAACTGTAGACACCAAATACAAAAAGAAAAAGATTGCCTGGATTCTGATGTTTGTCTCCTTTGCTGTTCAGGGAATACTGACCTTCGGTATAGAGTTAATACTGTTTTATCTTATGATCGATAAATGGAAATCTGGAAATTTCCAGGTGGGTGAATTCGTTCTGTTTCAATCGATTTTACTGATGTTGATTCAACGATTGTGGGAATTTGGTCGTAACCTAAGAACATTTTTTACCGCAATCGCCGATGCGACAGAAATGGCGGATGTGTTTAGAAACGAAGACATTGAGAGCAATACACAGCTGGCAGAGACTCGAAAAGTACACGAAGGCGCAATTACCTTTGATAAAGTGGACTTTAATTACGCGAGAAAGGTAGATACCGAAAATCGTCTGTTCAAAAACTTTTTCCTGGATATTAAAGCCAAAGAGAAAGTAGCGTTGGTGGGCCAGTCCGGTTCTGGTAAAACCACCTTAACGAAACTACTTTTTCGTTTTTGTGAACCACAATCCGGTGCTATTCGTATTGACGGTTTTGACATCGGTGATTTCACTCTGGAATCGCTTCGAAAGCAGATTTCATTAGTTCCGCAACAACCCGAATTATTTCATCGCAGTATCCGTGACAATATTGCACTAAATCGCAGTGTGAGTGAAAAAAAACTAAGGGAGGTTGTTGAAAAATCACACTGTAGCGCATTTATTGACACATTGCCCAATCAATTGGAAACAGTGGTTGGGGAGCGTGGCATCAAACTTTCGGGTGGCGAAAAACAGCGTATCGCGATTGCTCGTGCGTTATTGGAAGATGCACCGATTCTGGTGTTGGACGAAGCAACCAGTGCCTTGGACTCTGTCACAGAAAAAAGTATACAGTCGGCAATGTTTGAACTCATGAAGACCAAAACCACCATTGTTATTGCGCATCGATTGTCAACCATACTGCGTATGGATCGGATACTGGTTCTGGAAACAGGCGAAATCGTTGAGCAGGGTACGCATCAGGAACTTTTGAACAAACAAGGAAAATACTATGAGATGTGGCAGCATCAGAGTGGTGATTTTTTGACCTTAGGGGAGGGGGCTGTTAGGGGGTAGGCTGTGAAATACCGGCACTATTGCCGATGAGTGTGCGGAAAATGGGAGTAGTTGACTTGTCATTTCTCTTGTCTTTCTTACGTGTGAAACTTGGGTGGAGAGTGTTGAGTCTCAGTAGCACCACTACTATAATGTATATTAATCTACAAAATAATAGAGATTTGACATGACTACTACACAAATATCAGCTTACATCTCAAAATCGACCAAAGAGCAAGTCGAAGCCTATGTAAAAAGCCGAGGTGTAAAAAAAGGGTTTTTGATAGAAGAAGCCTTGCTGCACCATCTCAAGGTGTTGAAGGAGATTCCCGAAGATATTGTAATTCCTGCAAGACTGGTGCTGAGCAAAAAAAGTATGGAGCAAGTAGCAGAGCTTCTGGAAAGTGATCAGAAGCCCTCAAAAGCGCTGAAAGCTTTGATGAATGATTCATAAAATATTTGAAATAAGAGCTCTGCTTAAAAGTGATGATCGCTCTTCATTCCATAGTGGCAATATTGATCTTGACAGATTTTTTCAACGTTTTGCCGGACAAAATCAGTTCCGACACCATATTGGTACAAACTATGTAGCCATTTTGGAAAACCAGATCACTGGGTTTGTCACTATATCAAGCGGTGAAATGGCTACAGAATTTTTACAATCGGCAATAAAAAGGCGTTTACCAAATTACCCTCTTCCTGTATTACGAATGGCGAGATTGGCTGTTGATAAAAATTTCCAGGGAGCCGGTTTAGGGAAACGCTTATTGAAAACTGTACTTATGTTGGCTCTGGAAATGCGTGAACGCTATGGCTGTGTCGGTGTGGTTGTTGACGCTAAACCTGAAGCCGTCAGGTTTTATAGTTCTTTTGGTTTTATGAAACTGGAATTGATTTCAGGTGAACTGGGAGATCGGCCTCAACCTGTATCGATGTTTATTCCGGTTGGGTTGATCGACAAGTGTGTTAAGAATGCGAGTCAATGATTGGGTTTTGGTGGAGGGTTTTGTATGCGGCCGTAAATAATATGGAAATGAGAGTTTAAAGAAGATTGGGGGAGGGGGATAGTTGGTCTTTGTAATGCGGGGAGCGCTTCGTTATCAGTTCATGAAACGAAAATAGATTACATGGGATTCGCCTGATAGTGTGATTGAAACTCTCGGGTAATATTTATATATGGATAAATAAGATTGACCCCTTGTCATTAACGAGCGGCGTTTAGCACGCATCTCAGCACCAATATTCAAGCCGACATCGGCATATACTGCAAAAACTAAAGAAGGTCTGGAACTTCAACAATTTCAGGAGCGAGTCAATTGTATCGTTCAGGCAGCCGGACGAATATTGCGTGGGGATGGTCACAAAATAGTGGTTGTTGATAATATCCAATCGGAATTGGAATGTGATGTTCTTAGAAAATCATTGGATGGATGTTCAAGTGAACCGATTAAGGTTGTTAATCATCACCCGAACTATCAATCAAAGGATGAATTCATTGAAGACATCATCAAATGTTACAACGGAGAATATGTCACCATTGAATCTGGTCTGGACATATTGAAACTGAAGGCAAATGAAATCAGGAATAGAACCAGAACCCAAACCCAATGGAAACAAGGGATGAATTGGCAACGCTTATCTAAACGATTACCAGTGGATGAGCAAAAAGAATTGTTAGCCCATTCTCATAAACCAGAATCATTAACGATGAATAGGTTAAAGAAATATTTTGAAGATATCGAAGAATTGCTCAATTGGGAAGAGTTGTTGGTTAGAGGAATAAAAACAAAACAGGAATTTGTGACTAAATTTCGAGTCCAGTGTAGTCGCAATCCATCAGTAAAAACTCAAATGGCAAAAGATTTATTTGCAAAGATTAAACATTGGTTGTGATTCGCCTCATCCTGCCAAATATTGAAATTTTGATTTGTTAATTACGAGCAACTTGTTTGCGAAGTCATTAATATTTCAATTGCCGAGTAATAAATTTAATATTTGATATCAGGTAATTCATCTTAACTGATAATAACAAGCAATATGAATTCATATTTATCCCACTTCGCTACGCTACGCAGGATAAATTATCATTAAGCAGGGGTAATAAAATCTTCGCAACAAGTTGCTCGATTTAATTACCCCGCTTGGATTTTCGCTGACGCTCAGATAAATGATGGGTTTAGTAACAAATGACAAGTCAAAAAATTGCAATTGATTGAATTACGAATGGGTGCTTGCACCCAAAGTAATTCTTCATTTGTAATTGGAACGATGCGTAGCAGCGTTACAATTAAATCAACCTTTTATTTAACTGCCACAAATAACATATCGTATAGATGTGTCCGGTTAGGTTAATGATGGCAATAATTTCCAATTCGCTACGCTTATTGGAAATAAGCAGAGATAATTTCAGTTGAACAATTCTTGCTTAGCTCGAATAATTCAACTGAATTTGACTCGCTTTCTAATCTTATCTATTTGTTAAATCAAAAGTTTCAATTAATAGACATTTTTCTGGTTATATTAAATTTACTGCCACAATCTAACAGGCCCCTTCTATTGGGAAGTGTTAAACTTTGGCAGTAAACTGGAAATGATAGGTTGCTGGCAAGATAAGAAGGATTGCGTCCATTTCACTGATATGGGCAGATTCGGATTGTGTAAAAATGAACGACTGAACATATCTTTATGCAACTGGTAACATCATGTGACCGGTTGCTCTTTGGTGTTAATAAAACACCAATACAGTGGCATCACTGCATCAAACGATACACGCTGGCTTTAGACAAACCATATTTCACGCATAAATCTTTAATCAACAATCCACCTTCTCTGTCAAGTTTCATCTGGTCGATTTGGTCATCGGTCAATTTTGCTTTTGCCCCAAACTTCACACCATTCTTTTTTGCGTTGGCGATTCCGTCCATTTGACGCTCTTTGCGGATTTCGGTTTCGAATTCAGCGATTGACGCCAGCATATTGAACAGCAATTTTCCGGTTGGCGTAGAAGTGTCAATGCTCTGGTCTAACACAACCAGTTCAACACCTTTTTGTTTTAATCCTTCGGATATTTGAGTAAGGTGATAGGTCGACCGTGCCAGCCTGTCCAATTTCGTTATGACCAAAGTGTCTCCATCTCGGACGTAATCCAGGCAGGATTTCAGTTCGGGGCGATCCGCTGTCGTGCCAGTCCTTTTTTCTTTATAGATTTTATCGCAGTGGTATCCACTCAATTTTTGAATTTGAACTTGTAACGACTGACCGATGGATGAAACCCGTGCATAACCGACAATTGCCATATTTTAGTGTCTTATAAATCTTTAAAGGTAATAAGAAATATATTATAAGACATGAAATAAGACTTAGCAAGCCAGCATATCAGAAAGTGTACTTTTTAAGATATGGAAAACGCCCTACTGTAGTCGATTAGCGGGCGGTAGAACAATGCATCCTCTCACTCTGTCGTATTGGATCATCTACAAATGTTTAAGCAAAATCGACAAAAAAGACATTCATACTATACTCCGATATACAGTTCGGAGAACCCCAAAAATCGATTAATAAATTATTAACGGTGAAGGAATATTTATGATTTCAAATAAGAATGCTATTTGGATATTTGGCACGATTACAGTATCAATTTTCGTTTTTTCTATTGCCCCAAAAGTTTTTAATTATGATTCTACCTTAGAACTATTCATGGGATTAACAATTCTTGATGTAACGTTAATTGGTTTTTGTCCATGGGCATCTGCGTTAGGACTTGCAGTCGCAGAGGAAATGAAGAAAATTGACACAAACAAACAAAATCATAGCGGAAAAAATCCTTTGCTCATTTCATTGGCTCTTGGGTTGGTTGTTGCTTTATATTTTGTGGGTTCGATTAAAAGCGAAATGTCGTCTGTAGCAAAAATATTGGCACTTTGCATTCTTCTGGGCTATCAGTCTCCGAATTTTTGGTCTTCGCAAGAAAAAGTATTGAAAAAAATGATTGATGAAAAGATGGAAGAAATATCAAAAGCAAAGGATAGTTAGCCCTCAACCAATCAAATCGTCAACAACCGCCCGTTCAATTTCAACCACTCTTTATCCTGTTGGTATTCAGGCAACACGCTTTCCACCAACCGCCAGAATTTATCCGAATGGTTGTGATGAATCATATGGCAAAGTTCGTGAACCACGACATAATCCACAATATGGTGGGGAGCAATGATGATTCGCCAGTTGTATTGGATATTGCCCTGTTTGCTGCAACTGCCCCAGCGACTCTTGAAAGATTTAATGCCAACCGACTTCGGTTGAACGCCCACAATACCGGCATAGCGTTCAGTCTTTTCCGTCAACCTTTGCAGTGCGTGTTCTTTATACCAGCGTGTCAATTTGTCCTGAATCCGTTGTGTTCGGCGTTCTTCTGAAATATCCACAGGCACTTGCACCATAAAACGCCCCTTGTTTAATTTAACGGGTTCAGGTTTTTCGTTGATTACTTTCAGACGGTAGTTGCGTCCCAGATAGGCGAAGGATTCGCCACTGACATATTCTTTGGGTTTAACTGGCGGAACGGATGCCTGAACTTTCAGTTTTTCATTAATCCAACGATTTTTTTGTTTTAGTAATTGCTGGATGCGTTCATCACGGGTGGATTCGGGCACAACCACAAAAACCTGGCAGTCTTGAACCTTAATACGAGCGTGTTTGCGTTTGCGACTGCGAACCACTTGGTAATCAAACCCAAAATATTGTAGTGATGTGTTCATCGTTCTATTTCCCGAACTTCACTTTGGCAAGTTCCATAAATCTGTCCATTACCGCCCTGCGTAAGTCGGGGTCATCAAATGAGGTTTCAACAATCCGCCGTTTGATGTTTTGTTTAACCTTCTTGATTTCATCCTGCTTGTTGAAGAAATCCACGATATCGGTCGCATCGTCCAGCATTTTGACCAAACCCGTTACCACCTGCTTGACTTCCCTGTGGGTGGATTCACTAATGGATTCGTTTTGCGTGATGCGGACAATTTCGGCAATCAGAATATTATGGAACGCAAATTCGGTATCCGATAATCCCAAGTCGGATGCTTCCTGTTTGCGATTCGCTTCAATGTTGTCTCGAAAGTCCAGCAACATTTGAACCATTTCATCCCAATGTTCTGTGTGCTTTTCGACGATTTTTTTCAGGTGTTCGCTGAGTTTCTTGTAGTATTCCTCGTCCTGTTCCAGATTGACATCAATATGGTGCTTGATGGCGTTTTCGATTTCCGACGCCTTTGCTCGGGGTGATTTGTGTTCCTGTAATTTTTCTTTGAAGTTTTGTGCCAACAGGTCAATCGGTGGAATCTTCGGGTCAACGCCGGTTGCACGGATATGTTCATCAATCAACTGTCGGACTTTTTCGCCAACACCGGCAAGGTCAAGTTGAGAATCCCGATACCGGTTCTTTGCACCCAGATTCACTTTACCCAAAAATTTCAGGTCGCCGACAAAGGGTTGTGCCGCCACATCGGGCATGATGATATCCATCTGTTTAGCGAATTTCTTGAAGTCAATCTCAAACTGCTGGCGTTTATCGGCATCTTCCAGCACAAGAATACAGGCATCCAAATCATGCTTGTCCACTGCTTTGAAATGACTCATTACACGGGTGTGCATCGCTTTCAGTTTCGGGATTTCATCTTTCAAATCTTTCAATGCACCCGCCACATCTTCGCTGGAGAACATTTCCAGTGCTTCGGTCAGATAGTCCGATAATCCGTAGTAGTCTACGATGAAACCACGAGACTTTCCGGCATTGGTGCGGTTAACCCGTGCGATTGCTTGTAACAGACTGTGTTCGGTCAATTTCCGGTCTAAATACATCACCTGACAAACTGGAGCGTCAAATCCGGTCAGCAGCATATCCTTAACGGTTAAGAATGATAAAGGATGGTCAGATATCGGTTTCTTGAAATTTTCGATGTGCTGTTTTTGTTTAGTTGGATCCGTATATCGGGAAAAGAAATCCGCATCGTTATGACTGCCGGATATGATGCATTCGGACGGCGGGGCACCCAATTCATCCAGCGTTTCCTTGTATAGCACTGCCGCCCTTCGGGACGAGGTGATAATCATTGCTTTGAATCCATTCGGTTGAATATGTTCCCGGTAGTGCTTCAATAGGTCAATGCAAATCCAGCGGATGCGTTGCGGTGCTTCCAGAATGGCCAGTTCAGTGCCGTATTTCTTGCGGATTGCCGCTTTTTCTTCATCGCTCTTGTCGTGAAAATATTCTTCAAACAAGGTATCCAGTGAATCGCCGGTTATTTTGGTTTTCGCTTCCCTGCCTTCATAAAGAATCTGCACGGTTGCACCGTCGGCAACCGCCTGCTCAATGGTGTAGGTGTCAATGTAAGTGCCGAACTCATTGTTGGTTTTTTGGGATTTAATCAATGGCGTGCCGGTAAAGGCAATCTTCGGTGCATTGGGTAATCCGACATTGATGGCAACCCCCAGCGTTCCGTATTGGGTGCGATGTGCTTCATCTGCCAGTACGATGATTTTGTCCGAAGTATTCAAGACCGGAAAATCTACATTGTCCTCGTTTTCCTGAAACTTCTGCATCATTGCGGTAATCAGGTCGGAACTGTCTTTTTGCAACAGTGCTTTCAGGTCTGCCACGCTCTTGGCGTGGAGCACGGTTTCGCCTTGTGCCCGTTCGAAGGTTGCGGTTAGTTGACCGTCCAGTTGGGTTCTATCGGTAATGAATACCAGTTTATAGTCTTTCAGGTCGTTATCCCTTCGCATCTTCACTGCCAGAAACACCATAGTCAGCGACTTACCCGAACCCTGCGTGTGCCAAATGATACCGCCTCGCTCAAGACGGGTTTTACCGGTTTTGATGCGTTGGATGGTTTTATGCACTGCTCGGAACTGCTGATAGCGGGCAATTTTCTTGATGACCTTGCCATCCACCGGTTCAAAAACCGTAAAGTTCTGAATCATGTCAAGGAAGTTCCGCCGCTCAAACAACCCTGCAATCAACACCTGCTGAGAATGGGGCGGCAAATAGTTTCGGCGTGATTCGGCAACCATGCGTTCCGTATCAGCAAAAGGTTCATTACTGGCATCGGGCAGGGATTGAACAAACACCTGTTCCAATGTCAGGGGATAAGGGTCTTTCCATTCCAGATAATGTTCCATCCGTGAACTAACCGTGCCGACCCGTGCCTTGTCCCGATGGGTGGACACCATCATCTGGTTATACCAGAACAACTTTTCCGCACCTTCGTCTTCATGCGGTTGCCTGCGGTTGGCATAACGCAGCAATTGATTGATGCCTTCGGACATTGGATTAGTCGTGTAGGGCGACTTGCATTCAATCACCGCCAACGGCAACCCGTTCACGAACAGTACAATGTCGGGAATGATATTTTGGTTGATGCCTTCAATCTTGAACTGATTGGTGCAAAGAAATTCGTTGTTGCCAGGATTTTCAAAATCAATGATTCTAACAGTCTGACCTTTCCGTCCCTTACCCAAGTCCTGTTCAACGGACAGGTATTGCACCAATATTTCCCAGACCGATTGATTCGCTTCCATCAGCGTGGCGGTTTTCAGATGAATCACATCCCGCACCACCTTGCGGAGGTTTTCATCGTTGATCCACGGGTTGATGCGTTTGACGGATTGGGTAAGTCGGGATTCAAGGACAACTTCCTTGTAGTGGTTTCGTTCGGTGGATGTTTCGGGTGATAGGTCAGCACCGTGAATGTATTTCCATCCCAGTGATTGCAGTTGTTCTATGGCAGGTAGTTCAACCTTGTCGTATTCGTCTTGAGTCATTGGTCAATCCCACATAATTTGACATTCCTGCTCCAACGCCTCATATCCACATTCTTTGCATCTGTAGCGTTCAATGGATTTGTTTGCACTTACCAGTGCTTTTCTGCATTTTCCGCACCGAAACTTAGTTTCGAAGACTTCATTGTTTCCATAGACCACTTTCACGTAAAAGCGATTATGGAGAGTGTTACAGTCAGGACAAGAAAGTAATACCTGCTCATATTCTTCATCGTGTATTGTCTGTCTGGAGAGAATATCTGTAAGTTTCTGCCGTGTTTTTCGATTAACAATGGGCAATATTCTGTCAAGTGATGAATACATAAAACCCACTCCAATCAAGAATTCATCCCTCGCACCACAGTTCCTGCACAGAATGCCAAACCCTTGCCCCATTATCTAATTCACCTTGACTCTGACTTTGCCGGTTAGGATGTCTTGCATTAGGGATTTTTTTAAACTTATCAACGATACTAGCGTCGTTTGCTTCTCCTCGATAACATGAGAAATTGATTTGTGATTTGTAGCAATTACCGCTTGTTCCTCTAGCGGTGGATTTGGAAGCAATAAATTCTTTAACGTCTTGGAATTGATTGAATCCATTACTCCACCTTGAGATTCATTCTTGAATTGAGAAAGAACCCAAGTAGCATAGTTGAGTTGCCAGCAAATCAATTCTGGTTCGTATTTGTCTTTATCAAAAGTCATTGTCCAAACATGTTTAGACGATAGGGCTTTGCCAACATTCTTTGGAACAACACAGGAACGTCCAACTGTACCCATGATGGTAATCATCACGTCATCTTCCCTGACAGCATACCTTTTTAATTCTTCGAATTTGTCGTCTGTTACGAACCGCTTGTAGTTTTTGACGAACTTCTCAATATGTACATTATCAATCCCAAGTAAAGGATTTCCTTGAGATACAAGTTCTTTCTTTAGTAATGCACTGCCAAATGGACCGCTTCGCATTGGAGAGTCAACATTGACAAGCAGTGCTTCAAGTCTTGAAACCTTCCACTCCTTCGGAATCCGCCCAACCGGACTGTCCTTGAATTCCGTATGACCAATGCCTTCGGTCAGCAAGGTTTGCATCATTGCTTTTTTCAGGTCTTGGAGTTTGTTGATTTGTGCTTCGGTTTTTTCAATGACTTCATCCACCGAAGTCAGGATGGCGGCGATTTTTTTTTGTTCGGGGAGAGGTGGGAATAGAAATTTAATATTTGATAAGGCACTTCGGGATATTCTCGTCCGTGTTGTTCCACTTGCATTAATCTCAATATTTCTACGAAATTCAGATGAATTTATTGAAGACATTAACCAATAGTGATTGGTATCATTTACCCTTATGATGGCAACATCTACTACCGTCGCACATCGCTGGTTAATTGCTGGAAATAGG
>CAZGQY010000036.1:0-26210 GCA_964528035.1 uncultured Methylococcaceae bacterium
GCAGCTGACCACTTCTCGACATAACCTACCCCCCAACACAACTGTGATGGAGTACGAGTGGCCTATGAATCAAAACAAGGTATAGACCAATTAGTCAGACCACGCCCCTATTTATCACTATTTCCTCGACTTGATTGCTTTTACAACAACAAATTTATTATTACTTGCAATCAGTGTCGCATTGCCGAATATTCTTTTTAGTTTAATGTGGTAAGGCAGGTGACGGTTACCGATAACCCAAAGTTCACCTTTTGGTTTCAGTACACGTTTCGAATCATTAAACATTTCCCAGGCAATTGCATCGCCACGAGTATTCTGGTGGTGAAACGGTGGATTACACAGTACCCAATCAAATTCTGTTCCAGCGATCCCGGAAAGACAATTGGTAACGTGGAAATCCGCCTTTCGAGTGCCCGCAAACAGGTTGTCGAAATTTTTTTTGGCCGAAGCGATGGCCATAAATGATTCATCTGCGAAGGTCAATTCCGCTTTTGGGTTGCATCGAGCCGCAACCAGACCGAGTACGCCATTACCGCAACCCAAGTCGATAATTTTTCGTGACTCGGTACGAGCAGACAGTTGTTTAAGGAAAAAACGCGTACCGATATCCAAACGCTCCCTCGAGAATACATTGGCATGATTCACGAGTGTCCAGTCATAGAGGTCAAGTGGATATTCAACAAGGCTCGACGACGAAGTTGGACTTAATCCAGCATCGGGAGTACAGAAGATAAGTCGTGCCTTTTTTTGCGCCAACGAAGTTTTGGTCGGACCAAGAATGCGCTCAAACAGTTTCAATGTCGAAGTGTGTATTGTTTTCACCATGCCCGCAGCCCACACTTGGGTATGGTGGTCAACATACGGGCGTATTCTGTGAAGTTGATCCTCAAGAAACGCAAGGCTTTTTGGTATCTTGATCAAAACCTGATCTAATTTTCCGATAGGAAAATCGATACTGCTTAATAAACGAATGTTCTTGCTGGATAAACCATTATTCTGAAGATTGAGTAATGTACTTTGATGAGACAGAACCGAGTCTGAGAACATTTGTACAGAATACCTGGCAAGACCTACCGACAATGCTCCAAAATTGTCATTTAGTATAAGAATCTCTGCTGTCGGCTCAAGCGTCGAGTTTTCAGCGAGCTGTTGCAGCAGATATTCGTCTGCCGCATCCCAGGCTCGAAGTTTGTCGTTTTTACGAATCGGATAGCGTGCTAACTTAAAGCGACCTTGAGGTGTAATGAATTGTTCCATTTTCTTGCTTGACCTGGATTTCGAAAATGGCGGAATATTAGCACAGCAATGCGTACGCAACCGATTAATTTGATATGCAGCAATGCAAACCGGTTTACGGATTCTTAGATTTTCAATTCTAACAAAAATCAGGCGTTAACCAGAAGCGCCCGCAGACGGTTAATCCACGTCGGACAAACCCTTAGCCCCAAAAAAACCCTGCTGTCTCCAAGCTTCATAGAGAACCAGTGCTGCTGTATTCGACAAATTCAAACTGCGACTTCCTTTAATCATTGGAACAGTAAGACAATAATGATCTGTCATCTCTTGCAATATTCCATCGGGCAAGCCGCGTGTTTCCGGACCCAGCAAAAACCCATCACCCTGTTGAAATGACACATCTGTATATAATCTTTGGCCTTTTGTAGTCAATGCAAACAAGCGCCCGATCTCTCCATTTTTCAAAAATTCCTGGTAATTCGTATAGTGAAATATTTGCGCCCACTCGGAATAATCCAACCCGGCGCGGCGCAATTTTTTATCATCCAGCTCGAATCCCAACGGATAAATCAGATGCAAATTAGCGCCGGTATTAGCACACAGACGGATAATGTTTCCAGTGTTCGGTGGTATTTCCGGCTCATATAATACAATATGGAAACGGCGTGAATTCATCGGAAAGTCTTTTTTATCTTTTCGTATCCATTCAGCGAATACGCTAAACGCTGGCTTCGTCGTTTATATCTAATTCTTTAATTTTTCGAGTCAATGTATTTCGCCCATAACCCAATAATTTCGCAGCCTCCTGCCGCCTTCCACCGGTATAGTTCAATGCTGCCTTTATCATTACCGATTCAAAACTTGTAATGGCTTGTTTGGCAATGCCGGATTCGCCATTCGACAGGCGGTTTTTTACCCAATATTCCAAAGATACCGTCCAATCTTCATTCCCTCCTTCTTTTCTCTCGTTAGAAGTACTTGCCAACATTTCCGGCGGCAAATCTTCTATATGAATCTCCTGCCCGGATGCCATTACTGCCAACCAACGACAGGTATTTTCCAGTTGCCGAACATTTCCCGGCCAATCAAGTTTACACAAAAAACTTTCCACTTCCGGTAATAAAGTTTTTGGCTGGATATTCATTTCCCTGCTCGCTTGCTTAATAAAATGGTTCAGCAAAAGAGGAATATCCTGGCAACGTTCACGCAAAGACGGTATATGAATTCGAATCACATTCAACCGGTGAAACAGATCTTCACGAAAATCCCCGTGTACAACCAATTCTTCCAGATTCTGATGAGTTGCCGCAATAATACGTACATCGACTTTTTCCGGCATATGAGCACCGACAGGGTAGAACTCCCCATCCGCCAACACACGTAACAGGCGAGTTTGCAGATCAGCAGGCATGTCACCGATTTCATCTAAAAATAAAGTACCGCTATTCGCCTGTTCGAAACGCCCGGCCCGACGACTTTGCGCCCCGGTAAATGCTCCTTTTTCATGCCCAAATAACTCAGATTCCAACAAATCACCCGGTATTGCAGCCATATTCAAAGCAATAAACGGATTCTCAGAACGAGGACTGTGACGATGCAATGCTTTTGCAACGAGTTCTTTACCTGTACCTGATTCTCCATTAATCAGCACCGTCGTATGAGATCGCGCCAAACGACCAATCGCCCGAAACACCTCTTGCATTGCAGGCGCCTCTCCGATGATTTCCGGTGTCGTTTCGACATTCTCGACTTGTTCCTGATTAACCAATGCTTGCTGTCGAACCTGACTGCACGCTCGCCGTACCAGATCAACCGCTTCGTTTAAATCGAAAGGTTTTGGCAGATATTCATAAGCACCTCCGTGAAATGCAGATACAGCACTTTCCAGATCAGAGTGTGCGGTCATAATAATGACTGGAAGATCCGGATACTGTGACTGCAATCGATCCATTAACTGCAGACCGTCCATGCCCGGCATGCGAATATCCGTTACTACCACGTCAGGTAACTCTAGCTCGAGACTCTTTAATAAATCCACCGCATTGACAAAACTCTGCACATTCACCCCAGATTTTTGCAGGGCTTTTTCCAATACCCAACGGATAGATCGATCATCATCGACTATCCAAACGCGTTGTGTTTTATTCATTGCCGTTCCTCAAAGGCAGATATATGGAAAAAACCGTATTGCCCGGCTCACTGACACATTCAATCAACCCATCGTGCTGATTCACAAGTGACTGGGCAATGGATAAACCCAACCCTGTCCCGTCAGCACGACCAGTCACCAATGGGTAAAATATCTTTTCGATTATCTCGTCCGCAATACCCGAGCCACTATCAATAACATCGATTCGTATTGCCAGATTGTTTCGCTGTCTGGCAATTGTAACCTGACGATGAATCCGAGTCCGTAATGTAATTGCTCCAATGCTCCCCACCGCCTGAGTAGCATTTCTGACCACATTCAAGATTGCCTGAATAAGTTGATCCTGATCTGCGTAAATATCTGGAATACTGGGATCATAGTCCCTGTTAAGTTTCACATTTTCAGGCACTTCAGCCATAACCAACTGACGAACCCGTTCCAAAACTTTATGTACATTGATCGTCTTCCTTACCGGTAACTTATTTGGACCGAGCATACGGTCCATGAGCGACTGCAACCGATCAGATTCATCAATAATAATCTGTGTGTATTCGTTAAACTTACCCTCCAATTCCTGATCCAACAACTGCGCCGCACCTCGTATACCACCCAATGGATTCTTTACCTCATGCGCCAAACCACGTAGCAGCAAACGTGCTGTAGTTTGTTGGGCCAACATTTGTTCCTCTTTTGATATTCGAAGATGTCTGTCAACTTTCTGCATTTCTATCAAAATAGACGTACATTTCTCGCCATCAAGCAACGGTGTCACAAAAAAGTTTACCGTCATCGTCACACCATCCAGCTCGATTAACAAGGACCGCTGTGCAAAAGTAACACCTGTCTCCACAGTACGAGCCAATATTTCTTCAATTTCAATTCCTGTACATTGAAGAAAATCACTAACTATAGAACCCACAAAATGGCGTGCGCTACCACCCAGTAGTAATTCGCCTGCATTATTCACATATTGCAAATAAAAACGATTATCGAACAAGAACACAGCATCAGTCAGATTATCCAATAAATGCTGAGGATTAAAAACCTCTGTTTTCTCACCCATATTGAAACACTCGGCAAGTGATAACGGTAATTATTCAGAACCTGTTTTTGCTTATAATGCAAGCCAAAGCATCGCTGAACAGACGCAAAATAACTTCTTAGGGACTGTGCGATTACTGCGGAAAAGCGAGGTGGGCGGCGAATAGCACTACCAAAATAAATATCTAACTGCATAAAAAAACGCCCCTAATCGGGGCGTCCTTTCTAATCAAACACAGACTACAGACTGTAATACATATCAAATTCAATCGGATGAGTACTCATTCTCAAGCGAGTGACTTCTTCCATCTTTAAGTCGATATAGGCATCAATTGCATCGTCAGTAAATACACCGCCCGCTGTCAGGAACGCTCTGTCATTACTCAAAGCTTCGAGAGCCTGATCAAACGAAAAACATACCTGAGGGATATTTTTTTCTTCTTCAGGTGGCAAGTCGTACAAATCCTTATCCATCGCATCTCCTGGATGGATTTTATTCTGAATACCATCCAGACCAGCCATCAGCATAGAAGCAAATGCGAGATAGGGGTTTGCTGTGGAATCCGGAAAACGAACTTCAATACGTCGTGCTTTAGGACTCGACACAAAAGGTATCCGAATAGATGCAGACCGGTTACGTGCAGAATAAGCCAACATAACCGGTGCTTCAAACCCCGGAACCAGGCGTTTGTAACTATTCGTTGAAGCATTTGCAAACGCATTAATCGCCTGCGCATGCTTAATTATTCCGCCAATATAATGCAATGCGGTTTCAGACAAGCCACCATATAAATCACCGGAAAAAAGATTATTTCCGTCTTTAGACATAGACTGATGCACGTGCATGCCATTACCGTTATCACCAACCAAAGGCTTCGGCATAAACGTAGCGGTTTTTCCGAATGCGTGTGCGACATTCATAACCACATACTTCAAACCCAGCACTTCGTCCGCTTTCTGAACCAATGTATTGAACATCACACCAATTTCAGCCTGGCCCGCCGTTGCAACCTCATGATGGTGTACTTCTGTTTCCATACCCATCTCTTCGAGTGTCAAACACATTGCAGAACGCATATCCTGAAATGAATCGACCGGTGGAACCGGGAAGTATCCGCCTTTAACGCCAGGACGATGACCGGTATTGCCGTCTTCATAAACTCGCTCGGAGTTCCAGCTCGCTTCTTCAGAATCAACAGAATAAGATGCGCCTTTCATATCCGAGGACCAACGTACATCGTCAAATATGAAAAACTCGTTTTCAGGACCAAAATACGCAGTATCTGCAATGCCTGTGGAACGCATATAATCTTCAGCACGTTTAGCAATAGAACGTGGATCCCGTTCATAACCCTGCATGGTGGTCGGTTCAACAATATCACAGCGTATAATCAGCGTAGTATCGTCGTAAAATGGATCCATAACAGCCGTGGTTGAATCCGGCATAAGAATCATGTCTGATTCGTTAATTCCTTTCCAACCGGCAATTGACGACCCGTCAAACATTTTGCCTTCTTCAAATAGATCTTCGTCAACCGTATGAGCCGGTACCGTCACGTGCTGTTCTTTACCACGTGTATCGGAAAAACGGTAGTCAACAAATTTCACGTCTTTCTCTTTTATTAAAGAGAGAATTTCTGCTGGTGACATTCAAGCCTCCTCTTGTATTCTTAAATTTAAATCTGAAAAAACCGGCAATACTTAATACCCATCAATACACGGATATTTCCGTGGATTCCATCGATTAAAATTACCCCAAAACGAATAAATTGCCCAAGAAATGGACATTATGCACCATAACAGGGTGAACTATCCATTCTATCCTCCGCAAGGCGGCCAGTTTATTACACCAGGCGCTAAGAAACAAAACTTGTCGACTTATCATACTGACAAGCCACCTGAAAACGATACCAAACAATATTCATGTAATAATGATCCCAGGCACTGGAAAATAATTACTCAATATGGCTTATTCGAGGTAATAATCAATCAGTCACGGGTTGTTCTTAATTCGCTGTATTGACAAGCATCCGCCAACGACACAGGCTAATCTCATGATTAAACCTTACAGCAAGGAAACTTTGATCCCAACCCACCCTGCACGCGGCGATCCAGGGCTAACAAATCGAGTGTTATCGAATGCGGGACCTAACACTTCGTCTGCTTCTCCGTACAAACCAAAGGTGGCATAACGACGATCAAACAAATTATCGATTCGGCCAAAAAAGGCTACAGTTTCATTAATGCGCAATTCACTGCGTAGATTGAAAACCACATACCCCGGAACGGTATCGTTCAGGTTGGCCTCGTCTCCTCGATAAAACTGTGAACTGTTATATAACATATCCATCCCTAATGAAAAATGATTCCACAAATCAACATCGACAGAGACTTTCAACAGATGTTCAGGAATACCAGGTAGTTTGCTTCCGGATTGAACAAAAATTTGTCCATTCGCGTCAGCCGATGGATTATTTGGGCTGCTGGCAATAAATGGATTTCTGAACGTTGCATCAATCCAGGAATAATTCACAGCAAAGCGCCATTGATCGAATCGTCCAATTAAGCCGTCCAGTACCGCAGTAACACCGGCTTCGACGCCATGTCGCCGTGTCGTGCCGACATTGTCGAAAAATCCTTCGCTGGTTAAATTGCCAGCGCTGATAAACAATATATCGTTGTTGTTTGTGGTGTGATAATAGCCTGCATTCCATTCAATATAACCATCCCAGAGGTGATCAAAACGGCCTCGAAGTCCGCCCTCAAAAGTTTTTGCGACAACTTGCTCCAGCGGAGGGTCCGACAGAAAGGCGTTGGGTAATTTGCACGGTGCATTGGGGTCCGCACAACTTAACTCAACCGGGGTCGGTGCTCGGGATGATTCGCTGTAACGTCCGTAAAAAGTGAATTCTGGTATTAGATTGTAGGTAAATCCTCCGGCAGGATTAAAGCGATCAAATGAATGTATACCGTTTAATTCGGTTCCAAACCGATCCTCCATAACAATTCTTGTGTTGTTGTAACGTCCGGAAACGGTTAGAGCCAGCTCCTCGGTTAGAGACAAGGTGTCAGTAAAAAACAGACCGAAGTTTCTAACATTGGAATGCAAACGCACTCGTGGTTCTTCTAAAATCACTCCACTTTGGGTCGTTCCCCGATTTGATGTCAGAGAACCTAATTCGGTATCAAAATCAAAGTTAATAACCGATTGGTTCAAAACACCACCGACGATGAATTGGTTCTCACGTTCGAATACGTCATATAGAAACACAGTCTGTAGGCTGCCACCATAATTTTCCTGGTGAGTCTGGCTAAAATTATTGGTTGCACCAAGCACAGACGGTACCGCGGCAATCGTATTACCGTTAATGTCATTAACAACTTCTTCTTCGTCTCCCTCTTCTTCACAGACTAATCCCTCATTTTCCAGTTCCTCACATTCTTCAAAATCACTGTCGTCACCGTTGAAAGTCTTGACCCGATTACGTCGATAAAATACATTCCCCGCTAATTCGATCTGCTCAGAAACATTCCACTGAGCGTCCAAAGAAGACAAAAACAACGAAGTATTAGTATTATCAGGGTGTGTAAAGACCGCATTGCGACTGAGATCCAGCAATTGGATCGGCGCAGAACCGTTGCCGTTTAAATCACCCTCGTTGGCTGCGAGAGTCAAGTCCAGAACCACATCTTCGGTATGCCAACTAAAAGCCCCAAACCCTTGATTAACTTTACTTTTTGAATGATCTCGCCAACCGAGTTCGCCGAAATTCCTCAGATCGATAAAGTATCCTAAAGTACCATTGTTCATTCCGCTGGAAATTTCCACATCATGCCGCTCCCATGACCCATATAATCCTTTAAACTGATGGCCTGGCGCAGTAAAGCCTGTTTTAGTTTTGATTGCGATCGCACCACCTAAAGTATTAAGTCCATAAATAGGATTGGAACCCGGATGCAACACCATTTGGTCTATTGCACCATTAGGAATAAGATCCCAGTTCACCGTATCACCAAAAGGCTCATTAAATCGCACGCTATTCAGGTAAACAGAAACTCCTTGCGGCAAACCCAGTAATGGCGAAGCGGTAAACCCTCGAAAACGAATATCCGGCTGGAAAGGGTTAGACTGAGCATTGTTAACTGTCACACTCTGTAGATTTTGGTACATATAATCGGGTAGATTCAAACTCCGACTGCGTTCCAAATCCTTTGAGTTTGCCGACTGAACATTCGAGGGAATTTTATCCACTGATATTCCCGTACCCGATATCGGCGTTGCACCGACGACTTCCATATTTTCCAATATGACAGGGGCACCCGAATCCGAGGCATCTTTATCTTGAACCTCTCCGCTCGCGAAAGCCCCTTGCGAGGTAGCAGTTTCTCCTTCAGGTATCGGATCGGCTGCATGGATATCTGAGCAACTGATCATTGCAATCAACGCCAGAGCCATTCCAAAGATTTTGTTATTATTCATAGCCTCACCAAAAAGGAGAGAATACTAAAATAAACCGAATGGTGTTGCCTATAGGAAAATTTCCTGCAACCCGTTATTTTTGCTCTAACAAACCCAATTTAAAAGCGATACCAGCGATCTCCGCACCTGTATGCACACCTAACTTGGCCCGAATTGACGTACCGTAGTTAGCAACAGTCTTATATCCAAGACAAAGTTGGTCGGCGATTTCCCGCGTTGTTAATCCTCTGGCCATTCGCAAAAATACATCAAATTCACGAGTCGAAAGACTTTCAATCTGATCTAACTGCGATTGACCGGAAAGGCTTCTCGTTGGGTCAGTCGGTATCAACCCAGTCTCTATATAGGTTTCACCTTGTGCGATTTTTACAGCCGCTGTAATCATGATATCGGGAGCGCTGCGTTTAGTGATATAACCTTTTGCACCCGATTCAATCGCTTTTTTAACATACACGGCTTCTTCATAGATACTAAAAACCAATATTCGAGCCGTTGGATCCCTTAAACAGATTCGACGAATTGCCGTAAACCCTCCAATCCCCGGCATGGAAATATCCATGATCACAATATCCGGTTTATGATCGACATAATATTGACATGCACTTTCTCCGCTGCAGGCTTCTCGTATTTCGCCAATTTCAGCCGACTGGGCAAGCAACAAACGGTAGCCGGCACGCACTACGGCGTGGTCATCGGCTAACAAAACATCGATCTTCTGATTCATTTATTATCCCTATAAAATGGTATGGAAATTTTCATCGAAACACCTTCTCCAATTGCTGAATCAATTGCCAATGTTCCACCCAATCCATCGACTCGCTCCTGAATACCACGAAGACCAAAGCCATATTTCACGATAGTCGAATCAAAACCGGCGCCATTATCGCAAATCTCTATGACTAAGCACGAACCACTCGCAAACTTCATTTCTCCGCAAAGCACTTTGACTCGAATCGATACCACTGTGGCTGCTGCATGTTTTAAAATATTGGTTAAACATTCCTGTACAATTCGAAACACATGAATTTGTTTGTCTTTTAGATATTCGTCTGCTACAGAGTCGATATCACAATGCAATTTCACCGTAGGCTGCGATGCCAACAAAACCTCCAACATATCCTCTAAGGAAGCTTTCAGACCTAACTCATCCAGGATCAATGGATGTAACTGGCGCATCATTGTCCTCAGCACAGAGAATAAATGATCACAGGTCGAACGAATTGAGTCGACTGCACACTGAGACGCATCATCAGGACACTGGTTTTTTAATGACGCTGCAACCACTTTAATCGCGCTCAGTGATTGGCCAAATTCGTCATGTAATTCCTGGGCAAGATATTGCCGCTCTTGTTCCCGAACCGCCAACGAATGTTGTCGTAATGCATCGTTATCACGGCTAGCGATTTCAAGCGATCTTGCTGTATGGTTAATTGCTTCGGCAATCTGAGTAAATTCGGGTAATGAAAAATTTGGGAGGCGCTCTTGATTACTTCCGGATTTTAAGCGCTCTAAACCCTCCAGAATAATTGTAACCGGTTTAAACGCGCGTTCTACTGTAATGGAAACAAGAATAAAAACGATCAACGCCATAACGGCAATTAAACCGAAAAAATCCAGTGCTTCGCCCCAAGCTTCTGCAATTTCATCTCTAGGATCCGCTTGTATCATTAATTTAATACTGCGACCTTCGGGGAATTCCACTTCTTTGATTACTGTGAGAGGCTCCGATATCACTGACCAAACAAACCAGGCAGGAACCCCGCGGACTGAGTCAATAACACCCTGTCTATCGAGGCCCTCCAAATCTTTGACCAGCGGCTGAATATGAATTTTTAAATGACGAGATTGGCTTAAGTTTCGCAGACTCACTAACCAATCGCTTAGAGCCGGTGCATCCTGGCGATCCTTTGAAAATTCTGACTCGATTAAGCGCACCGCCAAATAAACCGTTGATTTTATCTCTTTTATTACGGATTGCCGGGCGTTAGAAACCACAAGAATAGTGCCCACTAACACGATAAATCCGATGGTTAAAAAAATGATGAAATTCAGGCGAAATCGTAAGCTCATTCACACTGGTCATTGTTTAGAAATGAACGTCCAGAATACTTCTATATAGCGAAACCGGACAACATAATCGCACAAAGGTTTATATAATCGAAGAGTTTTCAGGAGAATAAGAGAAATATACGGCGTTTTTGATCTAAATAGGAGAGGTATTCTGAGTTCTGGGGATACTATATTTAATTATAATTTTTTGCCTTCGGTCCCGGTTTCTTTTTCCTTAATTCTCGTCCCAGAAGTCTTTCCACTGACTCAACAAATCTCTCATAACCCAGGGGCCGCACGAAAAGAAGGGGTCAAAAGAAGGGGTCAAATATCATATTAACCTTTTCTCGTATTTATTTACCCCAGCTCACCTACCCACAAACCTCCAACACAATCCTATACTCATCCTCCACTGTTTCACATTCCACCACCCGGTGACCATTAATTCGACACCAGGCGGGAATATCACTCAGGACACCAGGATCGGTACAAACGACTTCTAGTGTTTCACCCACTTCTAACTCTTTCACCCGATCTTGCGTCCTGATTACCGGCAATGGGCACAAAAGCCAGCGTGCATCCAAAGTCTGTTGGCTCATATGTGCCATTCCGATGGGATTTCATGCGCCAGCATCGGCTGCACCGATAAACATTCCTGTCGGCCTTTGTTGACAACTTCGACGTCGACATTCTCCGCATCACGCCCCTGGCTGTAGCGGGCAGTCAGTCTGGCCGCAAGGATAAGATCATCCGAATCCGGACTGCCTTCGATCAAAACCAACGGGCCGTTATGGCTGATGGCTTGCATATGAACAAAAGACTTTTTATATCCAGTTAAAAATCGGGACTCCCCCTCCTCGCGGGCGATGATCATCTTGAAATTAGACTTAGGCCGCAAATGCCGACCAATCTTAAGTAACATAATATCGTCGAGTTCGTATTGTTTATCACCGCGTGTACGCCATAAATCCGCTAGCTTGTCTGAATAGTTTTTATCGGTAAGAAAACAACACCCCCCCGCAGGTTGTGCATATTCATCAAAACCAAATTGCTCCGCGAGTGCCATTTGCGGCTTTCGATTGCGGCCGCTAAAATCGAATAATGCTTCCCGATCAACCCAGGATTCACGCTCGGCCAATGTCGCAGGCAGGTTTTTCGCGCACAATGGCCTTAACAATAAATCATTCGCGCCCGATTCCTGGGCAATAACCGGCATAGTCTCTTTGCGTTGAGACATAGGCCGCTGGCCGATGACTTCTCCGGTAATTATAAAATCGAAGTCATTTTCCTTGATCCATTGCCGCGCTTTACCCACCATGAATATTTTACAATCCAGACAAGGATTAAGATTTGCACCATAGCCATGCTTAGGATTGATCACCACCTGCTTATATTCTTCTATGATATCAATAATATGTAACTTTATTCCAAGCTGCTCGGCAACCCACAAGGCATTGTTGCGTTTAGGCTTGGCTTTATCTTTCTTTCGAATCGCGTGTGTATGCCCCTCGACACAAAACCCGGTATAGAAATTAATCCCTTCTACATGCACACCCTGATTTTGTACTACTTTTGCCGCCAACAGTGAATCCAGGCCTCCTGAAATCAAGGCAACTGCTTTTCTTTTTGTTTTCATTACTACCCGCTCATGATCTTCAACTGCTGCCATTATAAGATATAATTGCGGGTTTTATTGATATTAGACGATCATACCGCGTGGAAACCCCGAAACAGACCATTCACGACACAAAAAGTTTCCAGGGCCTGATCCTGGCACTTCAGGAATATTGGGCAACGAAAGGATGTGTTTTAATGCAACCCTTAGACCTTGAGGTCGGGGCAGGAACCTTTCATCCGGCTACATTTTTGCGTTCTATTGGTCCCGAGCCCTGGAAGACCGCCTACGTCCAGCCGTGTCGACGTCCAACCGATGGACGTTACGGCGAAAACCCTAATCGTCTGCAGCATTATTATCAGTTTCAGGTACTGCTAAAACCATCGCCACTATTGATCCAGGATATGTACCTTGAGTCGCTGCGATATTTAGGCTTTGACCTTAATGAACATGATGTCAGATTCGTTGAAGATAACTGGGAATCACCCACACTTGGCGCATGGGGACTGGGCTGGGAAGTCTGGCTTAACGGCATGGAAATCACTCAATTTACATATTTTCAACAGGTAGGTGGACTGGACTGTAAACCTGTTTCCGGAGAAATAACCTACGGACTTGAAAGAATCGCCATGTATCTGCAGGGTGTAGAAAGTATTTACGACATTGTTTGGTCGAACACGACGGAAAGCGTGGTTCGTTATAGAGATGTTTTCCACCAAAACGAAGTAGAAATGTCGACTTTTAATTTTGAATACGCGAAAGTTGACTCCTTGTTTTCTCAGTTCGACAATTATGAAGGTGTATGTACGCGCCTGGTCGCCGATGATTTACCCTTGCCCGCATATGAAATGGTACTCAAAGCATCGCACGTTTTTAACCTTTTGGATGCCCGTCATGCAATATCGGTAACCGAGCGACAACGCTTTATTTTGCGCATACGAAAACTATCGAAATCAGTAGCCGAATGCTATTACGCTCGCAGAGAGAAACTCAGTTTTCCCTTGTTGAACAATGCAAACGGAGTTCAAAATGGATAACCGGGACGATTTGTTATTTGAGCTTGGAACGGAAGAGTTACCGCCAAAATCCCTACCGGTATTCTGCCAATCCTTGAGGTCAAATATGGAACAGGCATTGAATCAAGCGGAGCTTGAATACGATAAACTCCATGTCTACGCCACACCCCGGCGCCTTGCCATATTGATTAATGGGCTGGCAACCGCCCAGGCAGATAAAACGACCGAGAGAAAAGGACCGGCAATGGCTGCCGCATTTGATGCAAACGGTCACCCAACCAAAGCGGCGGAAGGATTTGCCAGAGGTTGTGGCGTCCCTGTCGACCAATTGCAAACCCTGGCAACCAGTAAAGGCGAATGTTTATGTTTTCGGCAACAACTTAAAGGCGAACATATTGACACTCTGATCCCTGGGATTATTACAGAATGCCTGGAAAAATTGCCCATCGCCAAACGAATGCACTGGGGATCCAGTGATATTGAATTCGTTCGCCCCGTACATTGGTCGGTGTTACTGTTTGGCACTCGACTCATCAGCGCGCAAATACTCGGAACATCAACCCAGGCGTATAGTTACGGCCACCGGTTCCTGGCACCGCATCGAATCAATTTTGATAATGCCAGCCAATACCTTCAACAGTTAGCCACAAGCGGCAAAGTCCTGGTTGATTTCGAAACCCGTAAACAAAAAATTCACGCGCTCGCCACGGCCGCGGCAGAAAAAGTCAATGGCATCGCAATAATAGACCCTCAGCTACTCAATGAAATAACTGCTTTGGTCGAGTGGCCCGTTGCAATAACCGGTGAATTTGACAAGCGCTATCTGAAATTACCACCGGAAGTACTCGTAACCACAATGCAGTCAAACCAGAAATATTTCCCGGTTGAAACGTCTGACAAGCAACTTTTAGCTTTTTTTATCACCATAAGTAATATCGAAAGCAACGACCCAAACACTGTAGTAAAGGGTAACGAGCGAGTCATTCGACCCCGTCTCGCCGATGCAGATTTTTTCTGGAAGCAGGATCGCAAGCTGGCTTTGGAAAAGCGTATCCCTTTATTGGAAAAAATAGTCTTCCAAAAACAGTTGGGCACACTAGCCGACAAAAGTCGGCGGGTGAAGTCTCTTTGTATACACATCGCAAAACAACTGCAGTGCAACGAATCATATGCAAAACGCGCTGCCCTATTAGCAAAAACCGATCTGGTTACAGATATGGTCGGAGAGTTTCCATCGTTGCAGGGAACCATTGGGCGATATTATGCTCTGGCCGATAACGAACCCGACGAGGTCGCCATAGCTCTGGAAGAGCAATACCTTCCCAAACACTCCGGCGGTAAATTACCAGAAACACAAACAGGACAGATTCTTTCGCTGGCGGATAAAATCGATACTTTAGCCGGCATTTTCAGTGCGGGCCTTATTCCTACCGGGGACAAAGATCCGTATGCCTTGCGCCGGGCAGCCCTTGGAACTATTCGGATTATCGTAGAAAAACAACTCGACCTCGACTTGTCAACACTATTAGACACAGCACTTGCGGAATTACCGACGAAACTTGACGCTGAAAAGAACCATAACGAAGTATACGCTTTTGTAATCGAACGCTTTCGTGGCTACTGCCTGGAGAAACATTACAAACACGATGAATTTGAAGCGGTACTGGCTATTAACACGATGCGCCCTATCGATTTTGAACAAAGACTGATCGCCGTCAAACACTTTCGAACTCTGGCAGAATCTGAAAGCCTCGCCGCAGCAAACAAACGCATCAAAAATATCCTTCGTAAGGCCAAGGTGACACCCCACATAGAAATTAACCATACACATCTACAGGAAACGGAAGAAAAAGAGTTACTGGATGCAGCCGATTCTGCTGCGCAGGAAATCGTACCCTTTCTGCAAAAACGGGATTACACCGCAACACTAAGCCGACTGGCCCTGTTACGCGAACCTGTAGACAATTTTTTCGATAAAGTTATGGTCATGTGTGACGATCCGGACACAAGAGCTAACCGTCTGGCATTACTGTTTAGAATCGAATCGATGTTTCTTGGCATCGCCGATCTATCGAAGCTACAGTAATAACAGCTATTCTTCGCAACTTCGACCCATCAATACTTTTCTGTAATGACTCTCCAAGATTATGTCATCCTTGACCGTGATGGTGTTATCAATTACGACTCTGAGGCTTTCATTAAATCACCTCAAGAATGGATACCTCTCCCAAAAAGTCTTGAAGCGATTGCAGTATTAAATCGATCCGGATTTAGGGTTGTCATTGCAACCAACCAGTCGGGCATTGCACGCGGCTATTTCGACATTCAGATGCTAAATCGGATCCATGATAAAATGCACCGCATGGTTGCGGATCATGGCGGTACAATTGATACTATTTATTATTGCCCCCACGGCCCACAGGATCACTGCAAGTGCCGCAAACCAAAGACCGGACTATTAGAACAATTTGCCAGCGAACATGATGTCCAATTCAAAAATACCCCTTTCATTGGTGATTCACCTCGAGATATACAGGCAGGGATCGCCGTAGGTGCGCAACCGTTTCTGGTGAAAACGGGAAAAGGCACCAAAACCCTAAAAGACCACCCAAACATCAACGTACCGGTATTCAATAACCTTTATGAAGCAAGCCAATTTATCATTTCAAGGCAATAATATTGTATTGCATCTTCGATCTGCGCTGTTTTTTGTCTTGATAGTACTCAATACCGTGGTCCTAGCACCGATAGTGGCTCTCGCCTACCCTTTGTCGTTTCGAATTCGCTACGCTATTGCTCAGTGCTGGGTTGCTGTGGCTCTTTGGTTGGTTAAAACCATATGTGGCATCCATTACCAAATCGAAGGACAGGAAAACATACCCAAGGATAACGGCATCATCGTCTGTAAACACCAATCGGCCTGGGAAACCATAGCGCTGCAGAAAATTTTCCCTGCCCAGGTTTTCATTCTAAAAAGAGAATTATTATGGTTGCCTTTCTTTGGCTGGGCCATGGCGGCCTGTGAACCCATCGCAATTAATCGCAGCCTGGGAAAAGCCGCTTTACGACAAATTATCTCTCAAGGAATTGACCGTTTGAATAAGGGCCGGTGGGTAGTTATCTTTCCAGAAGGAACCCGCGTCTCTCCTGGAGAGAAAGTTAAATATGGCGTTGGTGGTGGTATGCTGGCAGTTAAATCCGGGCATTCAATTGTACCTGTAGCTCATAATGCAGGTGAATTCTGGGGCAAATACAGCTTCTTAAAATACCCGGGAACAATCCAGGTTCGTATAGGCCCGGCAATTTCTCCAGCCAATCGAAGCGCCAGCGAAATCAACAATCAGGCTCATGACTGGATTGAAACTCAAATGCTGGAAATCGCTGCCCTATGACAGTCAACAATCCAGGACGAATCCATTGAAAGACTATAGCGGTATACCCTTAAACTACAAAGATTCCGGAGTAGATATATCCGCAGGTGACGAGCTGATTCGGCGAATAAAGCCCTGTGTGGAAAAAACCCGAACATCTGGTGTATTATCCGGTTTAGGAGGATTCGGTGCGTTGTTCGAACTACCATTGGATCGCTTTAAACATCCTGTTCTAGTATCAGGAACAGATGGCGTTGGAACCAAGTTGAAACTGGCTAATTGGCTGGCAAAACACGATACTATCGGCATCGACCTGGTTGCGATGTGCGTCAACGATATCCTGGTTCAGGGTGCAGAACCGTTATTTTTCCTTGACTATTTCGCAACAGGTTCATTACACGTAGACATCGCTGCAGCAGTGGTTAGAGGTATCAGCGAGGGTTGCCAGCAAGCAGGTGCCGCACTTGTTGGCGGGGAAACTGCAGAAATGCCAGGAATGTACGGCCAGGACGATTATGACCTTGCCGGATTTTGCGTTGGCATCGTGGAAAAAAATCGTATCATCGATGGTACACGCATCACACCCGGCGATAAACTAATCGGAATTGAATCGTCGGGACCTCACTCTAATGGTTATTCTCTAATCAGAAAAGTTATCGAGCTCAACAAAACCTCTCTCGGCGAACAACTTGCCGAAAAAACAATAGGCGAACACCTTTTGCAACCAACACGTATCTATGTAAAATCGATTCTTCGTTTATTACAATCTGTAGACGTTCATGGTATAGCACATATAACCGGGGGAGGCATTACAGAGAATTTGCCAAGAATTCTGCCCAAAACAACTAAAGCATTAATCAATCTGGACTCCTGGAAGCAACCTCCTATATTTTCCTGGCTTCAGAAAAACGGTCAGATCGAGAACGCCGAAATGCTACGCACTTTTAACTGTGGAATCGGAATGATTTTATGTGTAGCCCCAACCGATGAAACCACAGCAATGCAGGCTCTTAAAGAGAATGGAGAATCCGTCTATACGATTGGCACAATTCTGGAATCGAAGGATGGCAGCGTTTTGCAATACCAAATCTAAGCAAGATTTTTAGACACGCTTACTGCGTTTCTTACGCAGCATGATTAGAGTCAACAAAGGCCCGGAAGCTGCGTAACAAAAGAAAAATACAAACAACATCTCCGGCGGATTAGCAAAAACCAGCCCAAACGACAACATCACCGCGATAGCCACAACAAAAGGGACTTTCCCTTTCAAGTCTATATCTTTAAAACTGTAATAACGAAAATTGCTAACCATTAATAAACCACTGAATATGGCAAGAAATAACGCTGGATATCTCAGAGCCTCTCCAGTAAAACCATATTCCGTCGCCACCCAGACAAATCCGGCAAGAATTGCTGCTGCAGATGGACTGGGTAAACCCTGAAAATATCGCTTGTCCGCAGTCTCCAACTGCGCATTATAACGCGCCAGTCGAAGGGCTCCGCCTGCAGCATAAACAAAGGCCGCAAACCAGCCCAATTTACCCAAAGAAGACAAGCTCCATACATACATTACCAAGGCTGGAGCGACACCGAACGAAACCATGTCAGCCATACTATCGTAATGCGCTCCGAATTCACTCTGCGTATTCGTCAGACGAGCCACCCGCCCGTCCATGCCATCCAAAATCATCGCGACAAATATAGCCACAGCCGCCAACTCATAGCGCGCGTTCATCGCTGCTGTTATCGCATAAAAGCCCGAAAACAATGCGGCCGTAGTAAAAAGATTTGGCAGCAGATAAATTCCTCTACGCCTACGACTGGATGTTGGTTTCACCATGAGTGCGTCCGCAATCAAATGTTTTAGGCAACCAACACTAAGCGGTTACCTGTTTGGCATTTAAAACGATTCAGTAAGTATTTGAGGATTCAAACCGCAAATTCTACTGAATAGATGCTGGTATCGTGACTATTCAGCGTATTTTTCTGAGGGGTCAAGCCATTAATATATCGAACTAAAAATGGCTTACACCCTTAAGCCCTAAACTCACTAATTAGGCGCTAGTTTTTTTCCTTATCGACAATTTTATTGGCTTTAATCCAGGGCATCATGCCTCGTAAACGTGACCCAACTTCTTCAATCTGATGGTCACGACCCAATCTGCGTTTCGCCTTCATACTGGCAACTCCCGAACGATTTTCGAGAATAAATTCGCGGGCAAATTCACCACTTTGAATTTCCTTAAGAATTTTAGCCATTTCCCGTTTGGTCTTCTCAGTAATCACACGCGGCCCACGGGTTAAATCGCCATATTCAGCGGTATTCGAGATGGAATATCTCATATTCGCAATACCACCCTCATACATCAGGTCGACAATTAATTTCAACTCATGCAAACATTCAAAATAAGCCATTTCAGGCGCATACCCTGCTTCAACCAGAGTTTCAAAACCGGCCTGAACCAACGCAGTGGTTCCACCACATAAAACCGCCTGTTCGCCAAAAAGATCAGTTTCAGTTTCTTCCTTAAAAGTGGTTTCTATAATACCTGCCCTGCCACCGCCATTTGCCGAAGCATAAGACATGGCAATATTTTTAGCCTGCCCTGAAGCGTCCTGAAAAACCGCAATCAGTGACGGTACACCACCCCCTTCAGTATAAGTTGATCGTACCAGATGCCCAGGACCTTTGGGAGCAACCATAATGACATCAAGATCTGGACGCGGTTGAATTTGTTCAAAATGAATGTTGAACCCATGCGCGAATGCCATAATAGCACCCTGAGTAATATTGGGTTCGATCACATCAGCGTACAAGGCTGCCTGATGCTCATCCGGCGCCAGAATCATAATCAAATCAGCCCAAGCCACCGCTTCTTCAATCGGCAAAACACGCAAACCAGCATTTTTCGCTTTAGCCACCGACCCGGAATCCGACCGCAATCCAACCGTCACCTCAACACCGGATTCCTTCAGGTTGTTGGCATGAGCATGACCCTGGGAACCATAACCAACGATGGTGACTTTTTTGCCCTGAACTAGTGAAAGATCAGCGTCTTTATCATAATAAACTTGCATTTGTATCCTCGATTTCGAAATTCTATAAATTAGTAATTAACGGAATATTTGTATATAAAGGCGAAACAACAATCGCCTAAACATGTAAGCCTTTCTGTCCACGCAGTATACCGGTAGGTCCAGAGCGCACAACCTCAATAATTGAGCTTTCATCAAACACATGAATTAAAGCATCCAGCTTACTCGATTCACCTGTCACCTCAATTACAAACGATTCGGGTGTCGCATCAATAATCCTGCCGCGAAAAATATCCGCCAATCGCTTTGCTTCATCACGAGCATCACCGGCAGCGCGTACCTTGATCATCATTAGTTCACGTTCAATGTGCTCCGATTCGGCAAGATCAATCAGCTTCACCACATCGACCAGTTTATTTAACTGTTTGGTAATCTGCTCAATAATCCGATCACTGCCCCGAGTCACCAGCGTCATCCGAGATAATGTCGGGTCTTCTGTTGCTGCAACAGTAAGAGATTCAATATTATATCCCCGCGCAGAGAAAAGACCGGAAACGCGAGACAATGCGCCAGCTTCATTTTCCATCAAAACTGAAATAATATGACGCATCAGGCGAGCTCCCTGTTACCTATAGTACCTGGTGCCAAACGCATATCGTTGTGCGCTTTCCCAGCTTCGATCATTGGATACACATTCTCAGTCTGATCCGTAATAAAATCCAGAAAGACCGTCCGATCCTTCATTTCCAGAGCTTGTTCCAAAGCCCCGCGGACATCTTCCGGCTTATCAATTAACATTCCGACATGGCCATAACTTTCCGCCAATTTCACAAAATCAGGAAGCGCGTCTACATAGGAATGTGAATAGCGCTTATCGTAGGAGAATTCCTGCCACTGTCTGACCATGCCCATATAACGGTTATTCAGGTTAATTATTTTGACAGGTGTATTGTATTGCAGCGCAGTTGATAATTCCTGCAGACACATTTGGATGCTGGCTTCTCCCGTCACACAAACAACGTCTGCATCCGGATGCCCAATCTTGACCCCGATTGCTGCCGGTAATCCAAAACCCATTGTGCCGAGACCACCAGAATTAATCCATCGTCTTGGTTGGGTGAATTTATAATATTGCGCTGCCCACATCTGGTGTTGACCGACATCTGATGTTACAAAAGCGTCGCCACCGGTAATTTCATACAGTTGCTCTATAACGAATTGCGGTTTTATTACCTTGTTACTGCGCTCATATTCAAGACAGTTCACACTACGCCAACTGTTTATCAGCTCCCACCAACTCTCCAGTGCTTTCTTATCTGGCCTTTTCGACCCCTTACTAATAAGGTCAATCATATCTGTAAGAACAGGTTTGACCTCACCTACAATCGGTATGTCTACAAATACGTTTTTCGATATTGACGCAGGATCCACATCGATATGAACGATTTTCGCGTCAGGGCAAAAATCGCTGAGTATTCCGGTTACTCTATCGTCAAATCGAGCCCCGATGGCAATCAATACATCGCAGCCATGCATCGCCATATTGGCTTCATATGTCCCATGCATTCCCAGCATTCCGACAAATTGTTCGTCAGTGGCCGGATAAGCACCCAAACCCATTAGAGTATTGGTAATCGGATAATTCAGCAGGCGAGTAAATTCAGTTAATTGTTTCGCCGCATTACCCAACACGACACCGCCACCGCTATAAATCATCGGCTTTCTGGCACCAAGGATCATCTCAATAGCTTTTTTGATCTGACCTTTATGCCCTTTTTCGGCAGGATTGTACGAACGCATTGATACCTTACGTGGATATTTATAAGCAACCTTAATCTTAGGGTCAGTAATATCTTTGGGTATATCCACAACCACGGGCCCCGGACGTCCGGTTGTCGCCACGTGAAAAGCTTTTTTTATAGTCTCTGCAATTTTTGAAACATCTTTGACCAAAAAATTGTGTTTTACGCAGGGGCGAGTAATCCCTACGGTATCAACCTCCTGAAAAGCATCGCTACCAATCACAGGTGAGGGTACTTGACCGGAAATAATAACTAAGGGTATCGAATCCAGATAGGCTGTAGCGATCCCGGTAATAGCATTGGTCGCACCTGGACCTGAAGTAACCAGAACCACGCCGGGTTTTCCAGTAGCGCGTGCGTAACCATCCGCAGAATGTGTCGCACCCTGTTCGTGACGCACCAGAATATGCTTGACATGCTTTTGCTGAAACAAAGCATCATAAATATGCAAAACTGCACCACCAGGGTAACCGAAAATATATTCAACTCCCTCGTCTTTCAGACTTCGTATGACAATTTCCGCTCCGTTGAGCTCCACAATAGCTAACCTCTAAAAAATAAACAGGACATTATACAACACTCTACAGAGTCGCATCTTTTGATCATTTACGTCACCGCATTCCTTACACCATGCTATTAGGCAAGAAAAAAATGGGTCGGTTACCCTACTTGTTATTGATTATGCAGTCAAGATAATTCGCGCATAGAAGTACACCTCCAGGCGATGGGGCCTGCAACAAAATTGAGTTAAGTTTGGCTGATATTAAATCGGGGCAAACCATATAGATTACAAGAAAACTAACAAGACAATGTTCGTTATCCGTTTATTCTTTCTGTATTCAAATAGTCAATCACAGCTCCTGGATTCGGACGAATCCCTCGCCAGATTAGAAATGCCTCAGCCGCTTGCTCGACCAGCATCCCCATCCCATCCACGCTGACCAAAGCATTTTGCTGCCTCCCCCACCGTACAAAAGCTGTCGGCTGATTGGCATAAGCCAAATCATAACAATAACCTTTGTCTTTTAAGATTCCCCCTGGTAGGTCCGGTATTTCGTCATTCAAACTGGCGGATGTGGAATTTATAATGAGCTCAAATGACTGCCCCTCCAGCTGCTCAAAACCACCTGCCGCAACAACACCTCTACAACGAAACCGACCCGCCAGTTCAATGGCTTTCTCAGGATTTCGATTTGCAATAAACACCGAATCGGGTTGCTGGTCGAAAATTGGCCCCAAAATTCCTTTACAGGCTCCACCCGCGCCAAGCACCAGAATATTCAACCCTGACAGGGATATACCCAAATTTATGTTGAGATCATTGACCAAACCGATTCCATCAGTATTATCTCCATACAACTGACCGTTTTCACCGACAGACAGGGTATTCACAGCACCAGCCTGTGCGGCATATTCACTTTTTCGATCAACCAGATCAAATGCCAATTCCTTTAACGGAATTGTACAGTTTAAGCCTTTTCCGCCCGCCGCGAAAAATGCCTCAACACGTTCCCTAAAATCTTCCGGAGCAACGTCCTCAGCCCTATAAATCAGGTTTTCCTGGCCTGTTTGTTGTGCGAACAGTCTGTGAATTATCGGAGATTTACTGTGACTGATTGGATGTCCAAATACAGCATACTGATCTGATTGAAGCATTAATCAAGCTCGCCTAAGGGCTCGTTTTTCCCAATATAGCGTGAAAGAAATAATAATTAATGCCAGGAATATAACAATCGTTACAAAATCTTGAAAAAATGCCGAAATTACTGAAGTTGTACCTAGAAATATTCCAGCCATACAAAATCGCCATCCAAGGCGAATACCATCAATGAAGGTCGCCAAAGCCAGGATTAGCAATATAACCATTCCAGTGCTTTCAGAATTTAATTTTTCGGCTTGCAGCAACAAAAATACGGCAATAACAGTTAACATTGCCCCTAACCAGTGAATCACCTGAACAACCAAAATATCTTTAACCAGGCTACCCGTTTGTTTTTTACTTTCGACGATTCCCAAAAAGACCGAAATAAAGCCAAAAATTACGATCATCAACATCCAGTACCGATACCCCTCACTGGGTGAATAATCAGAAATCACGACACCAACAAGAGACAACAAAATCAACAAAATCAACACAAATTCTTCAATTCGAGAGCCACGTCTCACCATTTTTCGGTTTGCTACAATCTTTTTTTCATCCTGTGCCATTGTTACGCCCCGGTTATTTGATTATTTGGAATATTCTACTAAATTACCGACAACCTATCACTCTGACAAATATATTAACCATCCAGTAACGCTCAGGAGCTAGGATTCAATAATATACGAATCTTGACTTGTCTTATTGTCCGTCTTCTGCGTTGTAGCAACCGTTGCGTAGCCCTGCTATGCGCCTGTTGCTACGCCTTCAAGACAAACAATTATCCTGCGTCAATCTTTCGCATATTATTAAAACCTCGCTCCTTAGCTTCAGTTCGATTCCTGAAGTTCACGTATCCAGCGAGCAGCATCCTTGGCAAAATAGGTCAAAATGGCATCGCCGCCTGCTCGTTTGAACGCATTTAATGCTTCCAATACGACTTGTCTTTCCTCCAGCCATCCGTTAAGCGACGCGGCCTTAAGCATTGCGTATTCGCCACTGACCTGATAAACGAAGGTCGGTACTGCGAATTGTTGTTTTACTCTATAAACGACATCCAGATAAGGCATACCCGGCTTCACCATAACCATATCGGCGCCCTCTCCAATATCAAGTTCCACTTCCCGCATCGCCTCATTCGAATTTGCCGGATCCATCTGATAGCTGTACTTGTTACCTGAGCCCAAATTTTCAGATGAACCGACCGCATCTCGAAAAGGTCCGTAGAAAGATGAGGCATATTTCGCAGAATACGCCAAAATCAGCGTATTAGGAAATCCAGTATTTTCCAGTTCATCACGTATTAAACCAATTCTCCCATCCATCATATCGGAAGGTGCAACGATATCCGCGCCTGCCCGGGCATGGGACAGTGCCTGCCTGACCAGGACTTCGACCGTACGATCATTAACGACATAGCCATGCTCGTCAATCAAGCCATCCTGCCCATGAGAAGTATACGGATCGAGCGCTACATCTGTTATCACACCTAATTCCGGAAAATTTTTTTTCACAGCTATAACCGTAGACTGCATCAATCCATCCGGGTTATATGCCTCCTTGGCGTCATTCGTTTTCCTGCCGGAATCCACCACAGGAAACAATGCAATGGCGGGTATGCCAAGCCGAACAATAGTTTCCAGTTCTTTAAGCAACAGATCCTGGCTTAAACGCTCCACGCCAGGCATAGATGCAATGGCCTGCCTTTTCCCAGCGCCTTCAACCACAAACATCGGATAAATCAGATCGTCCACCGATAATTTAGTTTCACTCATCAACCGCCGACTGAAACGAGTACGACGCATTCTTCGCATGCGAACACCCGGAAAAACATTGGCACCATTACCTGGAATATTTGCCATAAATCATCTTCTACAAATAGATATGAACATTTTGTGAGTTTTCGAATCTCTTAATAAAGTACTGATTTCGGTTATGATAACCTGAAACATAATTCTAAAGGAGGATACCAATGACAAAGAAAGACTATTGTGCGTGCTTGAGAAGCCTTTTGCTATTAACAATTATATTACCTGGCTTACCCCTAAAGGCAGAAACCGGGAGCATCGAGCCTGTATCAATTATCATGGAAACCTCCGAAAAACTGCAGACCGCAATGAAGGAAAACCCTCCTGCCGGTGATTACGCCAGAGCCAGCCAGATTGTAAGGGAAATTATTGACCCTCATGTGGATTTTAACCGTGTCGCTGCCTTAGTTCTGGGAAAACATTGGAAACAGGCAAACGATGACCAAAAAAACAGATTCAAAAAAGAATTCAGAGAACTGTTAATTCGTACCTACGCTGTCGCATTTTCAGAATACTCGGAATGGGAAATTACTTACTTACCCGTCAAACTCGATCCACAGGATAAAAAAGCGTTCGTAAGAACAGAAATTGTCCGACCCTCCGCACCCTCAATTTCGGTCAATTACCGAATGGTACGCAAACGTAACAACCAATGGAAAGTATACGACGTTGTCATAGAAGGTATTAGTTTTATTACCAATTACCGCTCCAGTTTTAAAAACGACGTGGCTCGCACTGGTTCACTTGATGGTGTCATCGAGAAACTCGCTGCCCGTAACCGTGAAATTTAGATCGGCTTTGACTCTGAATAACAACGATAAGATTGAAAATGGGCGGGTCGCCGCCCATTCTTATCCTGCTTTTTAATATCTTACCCTTTACCGTCGCTTTTTTATTTGTTTGCGTTGATCAAAGGTAACTACTTGCCCCCTAATCGAAACAGCCCTCTATGGGAGATCTGTGGAGGA
>CAZGQY010000037.1:0-26195 GCA_964528035.1 uncultured Methylococcaceae bacterium
AACACCGGCTCCGATCTGCGCACAACTCCCCACGGTTGCCCAGGTATCCACCATTGTGCCACTATCAACATAGGCACCGATATTCACATAACTTGGCATTAACACGGTGTTAGGGGCGATATACGACCCGACACGGGCATTTGCCAAAGGAACGACTCGAACGCCTGCAGATTGAAAATCGTCGGGAGTGTAGGTTGAGAATTTGGTTTCGACTTTATCGTAGTATCGAGTTGCACCGCCTTCCATAATACGATTTTCTGAAATTCGAAAAGACAGCAGAACGGCTTTTTTCAGCCATTGATTTACGATCCACTCGCCGTCTTTCTTTTCAGCCACTCGAGCCGCACCGGAATCGAGAAGATCGAGTGCCTCAAAGACGGCTTTTTTTACATCTTCCGGGACAGTGCTGGGGCTGATAGTATCTCTGTTTTCAAAAGCTTCATTAATTAAGGTTTCGAGTTGTGTCATGGTTTTTCCAGTAAATATTATAGTGTTGAAAAATAGTGTTGGATTCGCTGCGCAGCATCGATACATTCATCCAGAGGCGCAACCAGGGCAATTCGGACACGATTGCTGCCAGGGTTGATACCGGCAACTTCACGTGAGAGAAAACTGCCGGGAAGTACCGTAATGTTTTCTTGCTGATAAAGCATTTTGGCGAATTGCTGATCATCTAACGGTGTTTCAGGCCACAGGTAGAATGAGGCTTCTGGGGGGGTGACCCTCCAGGCACCTTTTAGTGTATTTGTTACTGCACGAAATTTATCACGATAGAGTATTCTGTTCGTTCGTACATGATCTTCATCCTTCCAGGCAAGCGTACTGGCCATTTGTGTATGAACCGGTAGTGCGCAGCCATGATAAGTTCGGTATTGAAAAAATCCACGAATTAATTGAGCGTCTCCGGCAACAAAACCGGACCTTAAGCCAGGTGCATTTGAGCGTTTTGACAGGCTATGAAAAACCAGACAATGACTGAAGGAATCGTTGCCCATGGCTGCGGCTGCCTGAAGAAGTCCCGCTGGTGGTTTTAATTCATCCAGGTAGATTTCAGAATAACATTCGTCAGCCGCGATGACAAAATCGTGACGCATTGCGAGTTCGATGAGACGCTGCAACATGTCGAGAGGAATGATTCTGCCATGCGGGTTTCCCGGCGAGCAGCTGTAGAACAACTGACAACGTTTCCAAACGTGGTCGGGAATTGAATCGAGATCGGGCAGGAATTCATTTTCGGCGCAGGTGTTTAAATAATAGGGTTCTGCGCCAGCGAGTAATGCAGCACCTTCGTAGATTTGATAAAAAGGGTTTGGCATTATTACGATGGGTGATTTGTGTCGATCTATCACGGTTTGAGCGATGGAAAAGAGCCCCTCTCGCGTGCCTGAAACCGGTAATATGTTTTGCTCAATATCCAGAGCAGAGCTTGTCAGATTGAAGCGTCGAATTAACCAGTCGGCAATTGCTGTGCGCAACTCAGGGGTTCCCCGGGTGGTGGGGTACTTCATCAGGCCATCGACATTGGTTCTGATCGATTGACGGACAAAGTCAGGCGTCGCATGTTTTGGTTCACCGACTGAGAGTGCAATATGTGGTTTGTCCTGGAGAGGATTGAGTGCTTGTTTGATTTGCTGTAACTTTTCAAACGGGTATGAATGTAACTGGGATATATGAGGGTTCATTACTAAAGTCTGGTGTTTTACTGTTTGTCATGCGCTTCTATCAATCATTCGCTTATGGATAGCCTCCTATAAGTTTCAGTGCCAGGTTATCGTAAAATCTCCGAGCGGTTTTATTATCTCACGAAGACTAAGGTGACGACACAAAACCTGGCATATGATTAAAATTAAGTATTTGAACAAATCGATTTGGATTCGTTGTAGGTTATTCAGGCGGTGACCCAACTAAATTCGGTCTGTACTCAGGTCGCTACCTAAAGACAATTTCTTAATAAATCATCGATTTGTGATATATTTAAGATAACGGATAGTTGGATTTATGGCAATGAGTAGTATAGAAAAAAGGCGATTTCCGCGAGTTGATGCGAATATATTTGCACAAGTCTGCCGAGAGCATGGGGAAAAGCTCGATGTAATCGTTTTAGACATATCTGGTACAGGATTAAAACTATTGTGCAATACAATGGAAAGAGAAATACTGACACCGCGTGGGGAATGGACGGAAAATGGACGGCCGATAGAGGCCAAGATCAATATGGAACTGCCTGTTGGTACTAGCGAAGTTCATAGAATATGTATTTCCAGCTTGGTGGCTTATTCCCGGCGTGTTTCAATGGATCAGTTTCATGTGGGTATGAAGTATCAGGGCTTGAATGATGAGGATTATAAAATTCTTGCAGATTTTGTCCGATTCAGAATTGCTGAAGAATCTTGAGCTTGGTCTGCCAACAGGCTCTGCGTGGGTTGTGTCCAGGAATAGGGGATATAAGTGGCTATGTGATTATCTTCTGGTTTCCCGGATCCGCCACACTCCATTCAGGCTACGATGGGTATTCTGCAGGGGCAAAAAAAGCGAATTTTGTTCTTAGGAGCGAGGATTTGCATATTATTAAAACCTCGCTTCTTAGCCTGATACAATTTCAATGACCTGCTCGCTAATCTCTTTCAATATTTTTTCAGAGCTTATAGGCTGGTTTTTCCAGTCAGTAATAAAAAAAACGTCTTCTGCGCGGTTTCCTACGGTGGTGATTTTGGCTTGGTGAACTCTGATATTCATATGGTTGAACACTTGGCCGACTTTTGACAGCAGTCCGGGTTGATCGGCGGCGGTAAGTTCCATTAATGTGTAGTTCTGACGTCGGTCGATTTCAAAGGATACTCGTGGCTGAATCGGAAAGTGTTTTACCTGGTTGTGTACACGCCGGATCGTTGACAGTTTGCCGGGATCTTGAGACAGCATCCGACTACGTAAGGTCTTGCAAATTTGTTGTTCTCGAAAAAGGTCGCGAATGGGTTCTCCGGATTGTTCGAGAACCAGATAACTGTTTATTACGAGGCCGTTACGGGTGGTAATAATTCTGGCATCAAGAATAGTCAGACATAATTGATCCAGAATTCCAGTACTGTTCGAAAAAAGCTGATCCTGATCATGCGTATATAACAAAATTTCCAGACTGCTGCGTTGGTTTTGAGGGCGCAGTAATACTAAAGGCAGGTCATTTGGTTGTGTGGCTGCAATGGCTATTGTATGCCATACGGTTTCGTCAACAGAATAGCGCTGAAAATAATCTTCATTCAGATTCTCCCATGTGGCATTTATCGTAGTTGGTGCCAGGCCCAGTCGGCACAATATCGACAGAGCTTCGTTCTTGCTTGATTTAGGCAACAGGCGTTGATCCGAAGGATCTTTTAATCCCTGGTGTAAGGTTCTTAATGTGGCGTTGTAAAGCTCTTTAAGCAGGGAGTCTTTCCATGAATTCCAGATTTTTGGGTTGGTTGCACGCATATCTGCAACAGTGAGCAGATACAGATAATTCAAACGTTCCAGGTTGCCAACCAAGCTTGCAAATTCGTAAATAACGACCGGATCACTCAGGTCTTTGCGTTGCGCGGTCATGGACATGACCAGATGATTTCGTACCAGCCAGCTGACTAGTTCAGATTCCTGTTGGGTGAGATGGTGCGCCAGGCAGAATTCTTCAGCGATCGATTCTCCAAGTACCGAATGGTCGCCGCCTTTGCCTTTGGCAATATCGTGAAACAACCCTGCGATATAGAGTAACGAAGGCTTACGAATCAATAAAAAAACATCGTTGCAGAAAGGCAGTTCATTTTTGTGTTTGGCCAGCGCAAATCTGCGCAGGTTGCGGATCAGGATCAGAGTGTGTTCATCGACGGTATATACATGAAACAAGTCATATTGTAAGCGGCCGACGATTTGTGAAAATGCGGGCAGATAGGCTGCCAGAAAGCCATAGCGGTTCATGCGACGCAGTTGATGGACAATCCCCGAATTTTGCGAAAGTATTTCAATGAATAACTTTTTGTTTCTGGAATTGCTACGAAATGTATCGTTGACTAGATGCAGGTGTTCTCGAATCAGACGGATGGTACTGGCACGAATGCCTTTAAGACCGGGCATTTGTTGCAGAGTTAAAAATATTTCCAGCAAACTCTCTGGGCGTTGTTGAAAAACAGTGTCGTCAGTCACCTCAATAAAACCACAAACCGATTGAAATTGTGGGCTAATTGGCTCAATGGTACATTTTTCATGTTCCCGGTATATGATTTCGCGAAATAATTGCAGCAACATTTCTGATAGCCGTTCGACTGCCATGACAGTTCGATAATATTTCTGCATAAATTTTTCGACAGCGCTGGATTGTTCTGTTTTTTCGAAGCCAAATTGTTTTGCCAGAACGCGTTGATGGTCAAATGCCAGTCTATTTTCCGGACTTCGAGCCAGGCAATGTAATGCGAATCGAACTGTGTTTAGAAAATCATAGGCCTGGGTTAATTCTTCGAATTCAGCCTGGGTAAGACAACCGCGCAGGACGAGATCTTGCAGGCTATCTGAGTTGTAATGGCGTTTTTTTATCCATGCAATCATGTGGATATCGCGCAGTCCACCTGGATCCTCTTTGACGTTCGGTTCAAGATTGAAAGCGGTGTTATTGAATTTTTTATAGCGCTCCTGCTGTTCCTGTAATTTTACTTCGAAATATTGTTCTATTGGCCAGATCGAAGCAGGTTCGGTGCCTGTTTTCATTTTCTGGAACAGAGCCTCGGATCCATATAAAAGTCTTGATTCGATGAGAGCAGTGGTGATTACCTGATCTTCACGGGCGGAATCAACGCATTCAGCTAAAGTTCGAAGGCTGTTGCCGAGTTTCAGGCCAATATCCCAAAGAAACTGAAGAAATTTTTCCAGTTTCGTTTTATGCTCGTCTGTAATCTCAGAATCATAGAGAATCAAAATGTCGACATCAGAATACGGTTGCAATTCCTGCCGGCCATATCCACCAATGGCAATTAGCGAAAAATGATTAATGTCGGCGCATAAAAACTTTTTCCACGTCGCCAGCAGAATAGAATCGATAAAAACTGCGCGGGCGCGCAACAGGTCTGCAATAGATGTTCCTGATTGCAACTCCGCAGCCAGTTGATCTGTATTTGCGTTTATCAGATCTTTGAAGTGCGCGATCGGGTTGTCGTCATTCAGCGCATGGTCATCAATTTTTAAATTCAATGCGGTCTTTTTCAATGGACTCTTCTTCTCTTAGTGTCAGTATTTCAAAGCCGCTATCGGTTACGGCCAGCGTGTGCTCCCATTGTGCCGAAAGGCTGCGATCTTTGGTGATTGCAGTCCATCCATCAGGCAGTATTTTGACGTGTCTTTTTCCGATGTTGATCATGGGTTCTATAGTAAATACTAGCCCAGCTTCCAGTACAATGCCTGTGTTGGGTCTGCCATAGTGGAGGACTTGCGGTTCTTCGTGAAATGTTTTGCCTATGCCATGGCCACAAAATTCACGGACAACCGAATAACGCTTGGATTCTGCAAATTTCTGAATGGCATGGCCAATATCACCGAGACGAGCGCCTGGTTTTACCTGTTGAATGCCGATATACAAAGCTTTTTGTGTCACATCAATAAGCTTTTTAGCATGTGGCGATGCGTTTCCGACCAAGAACATTTTACTGGTATCTCCATGGAATCCGTTTTTGATGACGGTGATATCTATATTCACAATATCCCCATTTTTCAGTTTTTTTTTGCTTGGAATTCCATGACATACCTGGTAATTGATGGAAGTGCAAATCGATTTTGGAAATCCCCGGTAATTCAGCGGGGCAGGAATTGCCTGTTGGGTATTAACAATATATTCGTGGCAAATGTTATCGAGTTCTTCGGTGGTTATGCCAGGAACGACATGAGGTGCAATCATATCCAGGACTTCAGCCGCAAGTTGACCGGATATTCGCATTAATTCAATGTCATCTTTGCTTTTTAATTGAATGCCCATTTGTAGAATTTAATTTCAGCTAAGTATATTTAGTGTAATTATATATCGGTTTGGTATGGAAACCGCAGATTTATATAAGATCGTCGAGAAACTCTTCGAAAATAAAGGTTGTCCCGGGACGAAGTCGCTTGATATGGCTTCCAGATAAATGGGTGTAATCGCGTACAGAGTTCATGAGTGGAATAGTTTGGATTGTTGGATAAAGCAATTTATGGTATAAAGCATCGCCGATTTTGGCAATAATTCTCACACACATCGTCGCATTGGATCAGGGTGCCCGTCGTTTTGCTTCGGGTTTTCGAATGGGATGTGTGGAGGCGTAACCCTCGCGCTAAGGTGCACTGCAAAGTTTGTGTATCCATAGCGCTACAATTTAGGAGTAAATACTATGGCAAATGTCTCGATGCGTCAGATGCTTGAAGCTGGCGTACATTTCGGTCATCAAACCCGTTACTGGAATCCCAAAATGGCTCCCTATATATTTGGAGCCAGAGGTCGGATTCACATAATAAATCTAGAAAAAACAATGCCTTTGTTTAACGATGCAATGAGCTATCTGGAAAACATTGCGGCAAATAAAGGCAATATCCTGTTTGTCGGGACGAAAAAACCTGCGCGTAAGGTTGTTGAAGATGAAGCCCGTAAATGCAGTATGCCTTTTGTAAATTATCGTTGGTTAGGCGGTATGTTAACGAATTTTAAAACGATAAAACAATCGATTTCCCGGCTAAAAGAATTGGAAACGATGCGAGATGACGGCAGTCTTCAAAGGTTTAGCAAAAAGGAAGCCTTGGGAATGACCCGGGAGCTTGAGAAACTTGAACGCAGTCTGGGTGGAATAAAAGATATGGGTAAGTTACCTGATGCACTGTTTATTCTCGACGTTGGTTATGAAAAAAATGCTGTAAATGAAGCGAAAAAGTTGGGAATACCTGTTATTGGTATCGTTGATACCAATAATGATCCTAATGACGTTGACTATATGATTCCAGGTAATGATGACGCGATTCGTGCTGTTCAGTTATATTCGCAAAGCGCGTCAATTGCGATTCTTGAAGGGAAAACTCATGGCCTTGATGCGGATGGAGCTAAGGACGAATTTGTGGAAATGGAGCAAGCGAATGAAAATGAAGAGGCCGCAGAATAACGGCAGAGATTTTGGGGTGAACGTCTTACGGATGCACTCTAGATCAAATTTTGAAAACAGTCAGATAATTAATATAGTTCCAGGTACGATATGAACATAACAGCAACAATGGTGAAAGAGCTCCGTGAACGAACCGGTTCAGGGATGATGGAATGTAAAAAAGCATTGGTCGCGGCTGAGGGTAATTTGGATGTTGCCGTCGAACAAATGCGCAAATCGGGGTTGGCGAAGGCCGATAAGAAATCTGGCCGAACGGCGGCCGAGGGTAGCATATTCTTTAGTAAAAGCAGTGATGGTCGATCCGTCGTTATGCTTGAAATTAACTGCGAAACAGATTTTGTTGCAAAAGGTGATGATTTCAAGGAATTTTCAATGGCCGTAGCCAATGCTGCTTTGAATGCGGCTGTGAATACACTGGACGAAGTGCTTGGCCTTTTGCTGGTCGGTGGTGAAAGTGTTGAGGAATCGCGTTTGAAACTGGTTGCGAAAATTGGCGAGCATATCAATGTTAGACGATTTGAACGCTATGCAAACGACAATGCTCATATTGGCAACTATTTGCACGGAACCCGTATCGGTGTTTTGCTTGAAACAAGCGGTGGTAGTGATGAACTACGAAAAGATATTGCCATGCATATCGCTGCGAGTAATCCGGAATGTGTTTCTGAAGAAAATGTGTCTGCTGAGATTATTAATAGAGAGAAAGAAATTTATTTGGCTCAAGCCAGAGAAAGCGGTAAACCCGATAATATTATCGAGAAAATGGTCGAAGGACGCTTGAAAAAGTTTTTGGGTGAAATTACTCTGCTTGGGCAACCATTCGTTAAAGATCCGGATATAAAAATTGCCAAGCTTCTAAGTAACAACGATACGTCGGTTGTGAGATTTATTCGTTTTGAAGTTGGCGAAGGTATAGAAAAGAAAGAAGAAAATTTCGCAGAAGAAGTAATGGCACAGGTTCAGGGTCATTAAAGGCAGCCAGGTCCGTCCTCGACGAAATACCAGCGGGGGTTATTCGCGAGTCGTTTTTTCTCGTGGATTGCTGCCATCGAGATCGAAGGTAGGTAACAAATTTCTATTGGGTTGCCTTTAATTAAATGTCGGATTTTGGTTTTGTTTTATGGATGATTTAATTTGTAGACGAATATTACTGAAGCTCAGTGGCGAAGCTTTGGTTGGTGACCAGGGCTTTGGAATTCATGCTGCGACTGTGAAACGCCTGGCTCGTGAAATTCACGAATTGTCATTAGCAAATATCCAGGTGGGTGTTGTTATTGGCGGAGGAAATTTTCTTCGCGGCGCTGAAAAAGCATCTGAAGGCCTGGATCGAGTCACCAGTGATCAAATGGGAATGCTGGCCACTGTCATCAATGCACTGGCAATGCAGGATGCATTAGAATTTTTAGGTCAGGAAGTACGCGTGATGTCTGCTGTCAAAATTCATCAGGTCTGTGAAGATTATATTCGTCGTCGAGCGGTTCGCCATCTTGAAAAACAACGCGTCGTCATATTTGCTGCAGGTACTGGGAATCCTTTTTTTACTACGGATTCGGCGGCTAGTTTGAGGGCGATCGAGATCGATGCAGAGTTACTCATCAAAGCGACAAAAGTTGATGGAGTTTATTCGGCCGACCCGCTAAAGGTTCCTGATGCACAATTCTATAGTCGATTAACGTATGATCAGGCGCTGGAAGAAAAACTCAATGTAATGGACGCGACGGCTTTAGTGCTTTGTCGGGATAATAATATGCCTCTTCGTATTATGAACATTTTCGATTCGGGCGCGATTATGCGTCTTATGAGAGGTGATGATGTGGGCTCATTGATCGAAACAGGACAGGACTGATGATTGAAGATATTCGCCAAGACGCAGAAAATCGTATGTTAAAGTCTGCAGAGATACTGAAGCAGGCTTTTTCGAAAGTACGAACGGGTCGGGCGCACGTCAGTCTTCTTGACCATATAATGGTTTCATATTATGGAAATGATACACCTTTGCAGCAGACTGCTAATGTTTCAGTTGAGGATTCTCGTACATTAATGGTGACCCCGTGGGAGAAGGATCTGGTTCCCGCTATAGAAAAAGCAATTATGGCTTCGGATCTTGGTTTGAACCCGAGTACTGCAGGTACAGTTATTCGTATTCCATTACCAGCGCTGACTGAGGAGCGTCGTAAAGATTTAGTTCGAGTGGTTAGACAGGAGGCCGAGCAGGCGCGTGTTGCGATTAGAAATATAAGGCGGGATGCAAATAGCGAACTCAAAGAGGCGTTAAAGGAAAAATTGGTTAGTGAAGATGAAGAACATCATGGTGAAGAGCTAATCCAGAAAATTACGGATCGTAACATTAAAGCCATCGAAACATTGTTGGAGGAAAAAGAGGCGGATTTGTTGTCAGTATAAAGGCAGAAATTTATAATTGGACCCATGATACAGTCTCCTGATAGCGTCGTTACACTGAGTAGTGCAGAAATGCCGCGTCATATTGCCATTATTATGGATGGTAATGGACGCTGGGCGAAAAAAAAATTTTTGCCTCGTACTGCAGGGCATCAAGCCGGTGTTAAGGCTGTTCAGAAAACGGTACAGCGTTGTGCGGAGAATGGTATTGATGTGCTGACTCTTTTTGCTTTCAGTAGCGAGAATTGGCGGCGACCGCAAGAAGAGGTTTCAATTTTAATGGAATTGTTTGTGTCTGCTTTAGAAGAGCAGACAGAATCTTTGCATAAAAACGGCATTCGATTACGGTTTATTGGTGATAAAACGGCATTTTCAGCGAAATTGCAAAGTGAAATCTCCGAGTCGGAGAACATTACACAAAAAAATTCTGGATTGACTCTGGTTATCGCAGCGAATTATGGAGGGCGTTGGGATATGACGCAGGCTTTTAAAAAGCTTGCCGACAAAATTCAACTGGGAGAAATTCGAGCAGACGATGTGACAACCGAGGCGATCGAAAACGGTTTGTCGTTTTCCGATCTTCCGGAGCCTGATTTATTCATTCGTACTGGAGGTGAATGTCGTATTAGCAATTTTTTGCTTTGGCAGCTTGCTTATACGGAGTTATATTTTACACCCACGCTTTGGCCAGACTTTGATGAAAATTCTCTGGATTCGGCTTTAGAGGCTTATGCGGGTCGCCAGAGGCGATTTGGCTATACCGGTGAGCAGATAGAGTCTGGTCGACCAAAAACCGAAGTAGCACGCTGATTCCATCACTCTACAAACTACAAAAATAAAGAGTTTCAAATATGTTACTTACTCGAGTTATTACTGCCTGTATTCTTGCGCCTATAGTCATGTGGTGGGTCATAGAGTCATCAAATGATGTGTTTAAAATGATGTGGACGGTCGTCATCGTTTTGTGCGCGTGGGAATGGTCTGATCTGAGTGGCTTGAAATCGAATATCGCCCGAGTTGGATTTCTTGCTGCAGTATTAATTACATTAACCCCATTTATATTATGGACAGATATAATTGCGAATATCGCCCAGTTCTTTGACGATAAAGAAATTCTAAAGTATTCAGCCATCCTTGATTGGTTCGCGGTGCCTGCTGTTGTTTTTTGGTTGATGGTGAGTGTCAAGTTGAAAAATAAGGCCAAGGAAATGCTTAAGTCTCGACCGTCGGTAAAGATTAAATTGTTGGTGGGTTGGTTTGTATTGGTGACGGCTTGGGTGTTTTTTGTTCGAATGCGGATTTTCCATGGTTGGGATACCGTGGTGTATTTGCTGCTGCTTATATGGATGGCGGATATATCGGCCTATTTTGTCGGGCGGGCGTATGGCAAAACAAAACTATCCCCGGATATAAGCCCGGGGAAAACAATTGCCGGGTTGTATGGTGCAATATTATCTGCAGTCGTTATGGCCTTGATTGCAGGAGTTTATTTCAATTTTATGGATATAATTAAAGCGGATTTTGTTCTGCTTTCTGTTATTACGGTTTTAATTTCTGTTTATGGTGATTTAGCAATTAGTCTGGCAAAACGCTGGCGGGGAGTGAAGGACAGTGGTTTCATCATACCGGGACACGGAGGCATTCTTGATCGTTTGGACAGTATGATGGCGGCAATCCCAGTGTTTTACACGGGTCTGATGTTGATTCACGAGGGAATCCTTAGGTGAGAGCACTTTGTGTACTCGGTTCGACGGGGTCGATTGGTGTAAATACACTCGATGTTGTTTCTCGTCATCCCGATCAGTATAAAGTTATCGCGCTTAGTGCGAACAGTAATGTAGATGTTTTGTATGAGCAATGCATTCGCCACAAACCGAGTTATGTAGTATTAAGCGATAAAAACGGAGTGACATTGCTGGAGCAGCGTTTGCAGAGTTGTCCGCAGCTGAATATTCAGATCTTGGCAGGTGCAGAGTCGCTTGAACATATCGCTTCATTACCGGAGGTAGATACGGTAATGGCAGCAATTGTAGGTGCTGCCGGGTTGTTGCCGACAATAGCCGCTGCCAGGCAGGGCAAACGTATTTTATTGGCGAATAAAGAAGCCTTGGTCATGTCGGGTCAAATCCTGTTGAAAGAAGTGGCCGCGAACAAGGCTGAATTACTTCCCATAGATAGCGAGCACAATGCCATATTTCAATGTATGCCAGCAGGTTACAATGCGGGTACACAGTCTTCCGTGGTAAGACGGATTTTACTCACCGCTTCTGGTGGGCCGTTCCGCACCAAACCTCTATCTGAATTCGATGACATAACACCGGAGCAGGCAGTTGCCCATCCGAATTGGGTTATGGGCCGAAAAATTTCAGTGGATTCGGCAACCATGATGAACAAAGGGCTGGAATTGATCGAAGCGTGTCTTTTATTCGAAGTGCCAGCAGAAAAGGTCGAAGTGGTATTGCATCCTCAGAGTGTAATCCATTCAATGGTAGATTATGTCGATGGGTCAGTACTCGCACAAATGGGTAACCCGGATATGCGAATACCTATCGCACACGCGCTGGGCTGGCCTGACAGGTTTGATTCCGGTGCGGAACCTTTGGATATATTTAAAGTCGAACGCTTGGATTTTGAACCACTTGATGAAATACGCTTTCCTTGTTTGACCTTGGCTTTTCAGGCGATTCAGGAGGGTGGTAATATGCCTGCAGTGTTGAACGCGGCAAATGAAATTGCGGTTTCGTCTTTTCTTGATCGACGTATCCGCTATACTGATATAGTTAAAGTCATTGCGGAATGTATGGAAAAGGCTGACCGTAATTCGGCCGAGAACCTGGAACTGGTTCTGGAATCGGATAGTCAGGCCCGCGAGCTGGCCCAGTCGTATATTTTAAATAAACTGTAACTATTCGGCGTATATTTTTAAAGATATAAATTATTAGTGATTCGTATCCAAATTCCAGATTAGTTGACAAGAGATAATAAACTTTCGAATTAAATAATGGCATCATTTCTATTTACACTGGTATTTTTTGTTCTTGCACTGGCAGTTCTGATCGCATTTCATGAGTTCGGGCACTTTTGGGTTGCGCGTAAACTGGGCGTAAAAGTTATTCGTTTTTCAATTGGATTCGGTAAACCACTGTGGACGCACCAGGCTAATCCATCGGCTACAGAGTATGTTGTTGCGGCTGTGCCATTGGGTGGTTATGTAAAGATGATCGATGAACGCGAAGGTGACGTGGCTACAGAAGATTTACCCTTTGCTTTTAATCGACAGTCATTGCCAATTCGAACCGCGATCGTACTGGCTGGGCCGTTATTCAACTTGTTGTTGGCGGTTCTGATCTTTTGGATATTACTGGTGAGTGGTGAGTCTGGAGTACGGCCCATATTGGGTGAAGTGGAACCTCAGACTTTTGCTGCCCAGGCGGGGTTTGAATCAGGCGATGAGCTGCTGGCTGTGTCCGGGCAAAGTACGCCAACCTGGAGTTTGGCCATGTCGTCGATTTTTTCTTTGGCAATGGATTTAGAACCGATAATAGTCAAGGTTCGTTCGGAAAATGATATCGAACAGGATAGAACGCTTATCGTACCTGAAGCTGCAGCCATGGATCCAAAGACTTTGCGTACGGCAATGGGCTTCGAGTTATGGGAGCCGAAACTGGATCCGGTCATTAAGAAGGTCAATGAACACAGCCCGGCAGAAAAAGCTGGTTTGCAATCGGGTGATATTGTCCTCAAAGCAAATGGTGAAACAGTCAGTGACTGGGGGCAGTGGGTAAAGATCATTCGTGGTAATCCGCAGAAACATATTGTGACTGTTGTTGATCGCGATGGTGTCCAGTTAAGCTTAACCCTGACCCCAGCAGTCGTACAATCTGAGGGTGGTGAGATCGGACAAATTGGAGCATCTGTTCAGGTTTCGCAGGAATTGATTGATGAAATGACGGTTGAATATCGTCTTGCAGCGTTGCCTGCTGTTGTTGCAGCCTCCAAAAAAGTGTATGACTTTTCTATACTCACGATAAAAATGATGGGCCGAATGTTAATCGGTAAGGCTTCAATCGAAAATCTCAGTGGCCCGATCAGTATAGCGAAATATGCAGGTGAATCAGCAGCGATGGGCTTGTCGTATTTTTTAAAGTTTCTGGCGATTGTCAGCATTAGTTTGGGGGTCTTGAATCTGATGCCCATACCTGTGCTGGATGGTGGACATCTGTTTTTCTTTTTAATCGAAGCGATAAAAGGCAGTCCTGTATCCGAACAATCTCAATTGATCGGTCAACAGGTTGGCATGGTTTTATTGATTTCTTTGATGGGCCTGGCGTTCTTCCTGGATATTGAAAGACTATTCATTTAACAGGATAAGGATCGCCTTTTTCCTGTTTAGGAGCGAGGTTTTAATAATATGCGAAAGATTGACGCAGGATAATTGTTTGTCTTCAAGGCGTAGCAACAGGTGCATAGCAGGGCTACACAACTGTTGCTACAACGCAGAAGATGGACAATAAGACAAGTCAAGATTCGTATATTATTGAATCCTCGCTCCTTACTCTAAATATTTTTAGGCAGTTATATATGAATCTTATACTTCGCCGGGTTGCGGTAATTATTTTAGGAATCAGTGTTTGGATCAATGTTCAAGCGGAGCCGGAAGCAATCAGAAAAGCATTTGCAAAAGCAATGCCCGGAAGCGTGATCGATGCGATATCGGAATCACCTGTTTCAGGAATCTACGAGGTTGCCATAGGGCCGACAATTTTTTATGTTTCAGCAGATGGGCGTTATTTAATCAATGGCAGTTTATATGACTTGCAGGCTCCAGCAGAAAGTCGTGATCTTACTGAGCCAAAAATTTCAGCCGCGAGGGTTCGAACCATAGAAAAAATTGGTCCGGACAAGGTTATTGAATTCAAATCACCGATGCAAAAACAAACAGTTTCTATATTTACCGATGTTGATTGCGGTTATTGTAGAAAACTGCATTCTGAAATTGATAACTATCTGGCGAATGGTATTACGGTACGGTATTTATTTTTTCCACGGGCTGGGATCGGTTCAGAATCTTATCGAAAAGCAGTCGCTGTTTGGTGTTCTGATGACCGGCAACAAGCTCTTACCTTGGTGAAGCAGGGTAAAACGATTGATATGCAGACCTGTGATAACCCGGTTTCGGATCATATGCAACTGGCCAACGAATTCAAGATTCGTGGTACGCCGATGATTGTTACCCAGGCGGGTAACGTGATGCCGGGTTATTTGTCAGCGGAAGATTTGTCTAAGGCTTTGGGATTGACTTCAAACTAAAGACTTTAGAGTAAACAATAGATCCAGGGCTTGTCGTGGCGTCATCTCGTTTGGATTAATTTGCTTAAGCTTGTCCAGGGCCGGGTGGGTCGTTTCTATTGGAGAAAACAGATCGAGTTGTACTACGTCTGCTCTGGCTTGTGTTTCCTGATAAGATTTATTTTCCAGAGATTCCAATTTTGTTTTTGCATTGTTGATAACTATCCGCGGAACACCGGCCAGGGCAGCGACCTGTAATCCGTAACTCTGATTCGCTGGGCCTTCTTTTACAGCGTGTAGAAATACGATTTTTTCTCCGTGTTCGACTGCGTCCAGGTGGACGTTTTGAACCTCCTGAATGTTTTCTGGCAGGGCAGTCAGTTCAAAATAATGAGTCGCGAACAGGGTTAGGGCTTTCACTGTGACAGCAAGATATTCCGCGCACGACCAGGCGAGTGAAAGACCGTCGAAAGTACTGGTGCCACGGCCAATTTCGTCCATGAGTATCAGACTGTTTTTAGTCGCATTGTGGAGGATAGTTGCGGTTTCAGACATTTCAACCATAAAGGTAGATCGTCCGGTTGCTATGTCGTCTGATGCGCCAATCCGTGTAAAGATTCGGTCTATAGGGCCAATGTGTGCACATTTCGCGGGTACGAAGCTGCCGATATGCGCTAGAATGACGATCAGAGCTGTTTGCCGCATAAAAGTTGATTTTCCGCCCATATTTGGGCCGGTAATGATGAGCATTCTGCGTTGCTGATTCAGATCCAGGTCGTTGGCTACAAATACTGTATCAGGCTGTTGAGCAATGACCGGGTGGACGCCATCATTGAGGGTGATTCCATTTTCTTGCTTTAAGTTTGGTCGAGTTAGATCCATAGTCTCGACGTTTGCTGAAAAACATACCAGGATATCCAAAGTCGCTAGAGCGGCGGCGCTTTGTTGTAGTGCACTGACATGGCTGGATAAATTTTCAATTAATTGTTCGAAGAGTGCCTTTTCGTGTGCAAGTGCTTTGCTTTTGGCGCTTAAAATTTTGTCCTCAAAACTTTTCAAATCCTCGGTGACGTATCGTTCGACATTTTTCAATGTTTGTTTGCGGGTATAGTGATCCGGAATTTTTTCCGATTGTGAGCGCGGAGCTTCGATGTAGTAGCCATGAACACGGTTGTAATTGACTTTGAGGGTAGCAATTCCTGTTTGCTCTCGTTCGCGGGTTTCCATGCTGGTGAGAAATTCATCGGCGTTCTGACTTATGCGGCGTAATTCGTCCAGTTCCTGGTCATAGCCGGCGGAGATCACGCCTCCATCTCGAATTAAAACCGGTGGGTTATCGATAATGGCTGCTGTTAGAAGTTTTAGAAGATCAGGATATTCGCCAATTTTTTTGTGTATTGAAGCCAGAATGAAGCTCTCGAAATCTTTTAGCGATGATTGTATTTCAGGTAAGCAAGCCAAAGTTTGCCGGAGTACGATCAAATCTCGAGGTCTGGCTGATTTTAATGCAATTCTGGCGCTTATGCGTTCAATGTCACCGGTTTTTTTTAAATTATCTTTGATGGCTACATAGGCATTTTTTTGCAACAGGGCTTCGATTCCAGTGTAACGCTGATTCAATACTTCATGACTGCGAATCGGCTGATTTAGCCATCGACGCAACAGGCGACTGCCCATAGCAGTCGAAGTTTTATCGATAATATGCAGTAAAGTAAAACGATTATTTCCAGATGGGTGACTGTCGAGTTCCAGGTTTCTTCGACTGGCCGAGTCAATGATGATTGATTCACTACTTGTTTCTACACGCAATCCTTGAATGTGTGGTAGAGATTGCTGCTGTGTATCTTTGATATATTGCAGTAGGCACCCCGCAGCACCTACAGCATTAAACAGGGTCTCACAGCCAAAACATTGTAAGTCACGGGTTTTAAATTGCTGCGTCAAAGCGGATACGCCGCTTTGGTAGTCGAAATGCCAGGGTGGTCGACGCGTTATGCCCTTTAGATTGGAAATTCCCGTGGGTGCATTCCAGTCTTCGCTGATAAGAATTTCCGCAGGTTTCAGCCGCTCCAATTCATTATGAAGCTGATTAATTGAATCCAATTCCTGAATGGAAAAACGACCGCCTGAAATGTCCAGGCAAGCGATACCGAAATTTGATTCATTGTGTTTTATTGCGATGAGCAGGACATCTTTTGCCTGATCAAGCAGCGTTTCTTCGGTTACTGTGCCAGGTGTGACGATACGTACGACTTTTCGCTCTACCGGCCCCTTGCTTGTTGAAGGGTCTCCAACCTGCTCGCAAATTGCCACTGATTCCCCGAGTCGCAATAGTTTACTGAGATAACCGTCGACAGCGTGATACGGTAGCCCGGCCATAGGTACCGGAATTCCGGCGGATTCTCCCCTACTGGTTAAAGTCAGGTCGATCAGTTGAGAAGTTTTTCGGGCGTCATCAAAAAACAGTTCATAAAAATCTCCCATTCGATAAAATAGCAATGTATCAGGGTGCTCCGCTTTGATGCGCAGATACTGGCGCATCATAGGTGTGTGTTCAGTTTCTTTGTTTTGTTGATTCATCCGTAAGCGGAAATGGAAGTTTTAGTGGATAATCTGACAAGGGCCGTCATCATTAAATTACAGAGTCGACAATTAATATGGCAAAAGAATTATATTCACATGCAGAAAAAATTGGCGTATTGCTGACTAAAAATAATCATAAACTGGTTACGGCGGAGTCTTGTACCGGCGGGTGGGTCTCAAAAATAATCACTGACGTGCCAGGCAGCTCAGTTTGGTTTGAAAGTGGCATTATAACCTATAGCGATGAATCGAAAATGCGATGCCTGGGAGTCAGTGAAGATACTTTGGGATTTTATGGTGCAGTCAGTAAAGAAACTGTACAAGAGATGATAGCCGGTGCAATAGAGCACAGTGGTGCGCAGTCGGCTATTGCCGTTACCGGAGTTGCCGGGCCTGGTGGAGGGTCGACGGAAAAGCCGGTAGGAACGGTTTGGTTGGGCTGGCAAATAGTCGGCAACTTAGTCGAAACTCAGTTGTTGCACCTGTCGGGTGACCGCGATGAAATTCGCGAGCAGACTGTGGCCATAGCTTTGCGGTGTTTAATTGAGGCTTATGAAAATATTGAGTAGTTAAGGAGCGAGGTTTTAATAATATGCGAAAGAATGACGCAGGATTATTGTTTGTCTTCAAGGCGTAGCAACAGGCGCATAGCAGGGCTACGTAACTGTTGCTACAACGCAGAAGACGGACAATAAGACAAGATCGTATATTATTGAATCCTCGCTCCTAAAAGTATTGCGATAATATTTTTACCCAATGGAAATACTTAAACAGGTATTAAATGGGTATCCGCTATAAGTTACAGGAAAACAAAAATCCTTAAAAAGGAAAGGATCCTGATAATATCCGCTGTCATCAAACCCTATTTAAGTGACAATGAGCTCATATTATTTGCAAACAGCACCTGGGCCCATATTAAGGGCGTCTGTGGAAGAACAGTCCCAAATAGTATGATACTATCTGTAAAGCGACGGGCTTTTGATGAGCGTTCAGGGAACAGCACTCTCTGTTAGTGCGAACAGTAGTTGGAGTGGCTAACGTGCTTATGTTGCATCCGGGCCGAGCTGCTGGCAGTCGAACAATCCCACCGCTAATTCACAGCCTTTTTAAGGTTGCTTCAATGTTGAGGAAATAGGAATCTATAGATGAACAATAATGTAGTAAGAAAAACAACACGCTTCTGTTTAGTTGTATTCATTTGCGTTTTTGGCCTTTTTGGAAACAATGTACTGGCTGCAACCCGAACCATCGCGAGTGGAGAAGGTAATCTTGAAGCTATGAACCTGGCCATCACGCATGGCGAGGAGGCGACCAAGGCAGCCAGCGAGGGGCAGGTGGATGCGGCGCTGGAAAATATCAAAATTGCCGTGAAAGCGACTGGCAAAATCGAAGTGGCGAACGGGGCGGCTTTGGAGAAAGCGGTTACTCGGTTGAAAATTGCCCGTAGGGACATAAAGAAAGGGAAACCGGTAGAAGATAGCGTTAAAGCTCTGGAAGAGGCTGTTGCGTTGTTAAAGGAGCTTAAGGCTGAGTTTTAATAGTAGGTCTGGCAAATGAACAACGATCCCCTTGGGTCGGTCGGACCCTGGGGGATTGCTTTATTCTGACGGCGTGTTCTTATCTGTAAGCGTGGGACGAATCAAAAGGGAATCGACCTGCAGGATCCCGTTTCTGATCGATAGACAGTTTTCGCCGGGGATTATTTACATAAGGAGCGAGGATTCAATAATATACGAATCCTGACTTGTCTTATTGTCCGTCTTCTGCGTTGTAGCAACAGTTGCGTAGCCCTGCTATGCGCCTGTTGCTACGCTTTGAAGACAAACAATAATCCTGCGTCAATCTTTCGCATATTATTAAAACCTCGCTCCTAAGCATGTCGTCTATAAGGGATTTGCTCCAGCCGCTGAGAATAAGAAAGATAAACGCCCTTTTTGATCATATTGGATTGGACTGAAGGGTCCGTAATTTGTCAATTCCGATGTTCATTGATGGAATAATCAGATTTAATTATGAAGATAGTGTTTCTGCTACAGCATAAAGTAAGGTAGTCTTGAATGTCTGGAAAAGTGTTGACACATCAGTGTGACTCTGTGACCCGTTAAAAGTGATGTGCGAAAATTAACAGGAATCGTTCCATTACAGGAAAACACCGTTACGCTAGAGGAAATGAAAGAATCCATTGCGGGTAGAATATATACCATTCGCGTTCAAGAATACCCACTTATAGCACGCATCTTTTCGCGAAGGGCGTTGTTGTAGAACCTTGAAAGAGATGACTATTCCTGCGATTCTACGCCTAGCCCTTCACGAAGATCCACGCACTCAAAACGGGCATTCTTGAACGTGAAAGGTATAAATCCAATTAAATGCGCTACCAATCTGAATCCCCCCGGGTAATTAGCCATTGCTCTGGGTCAAGTGGTAGTACTGATTCGTCAATGTTGTCCAGCATTAAAACCTGATTTGATGGTTTAACGAAAAATCCAGAATTTTTGAGTGTAGAGGCAAGTGGACCCGATTCGAGTTCGGTGAAAAGAATTGCACCAATTTCCGGATAGTTGTCCCAGATATGTTTTTTCAATGAATCGATACAGCCTGATAAATTGCTGTTAATGACATAATCGTGCACTGTGAGGGTGGCTTTATCAGATGCAATCCTAAATGCAGCGAATCCGATGTTCTCGCTTGCTTCTGAAAATAAGACGCTGGTGTAGTCGTTCATGGGGCTATCGCAAAATTTCCAATTTAAATATTCTTGGCTTCTGCCGCCAACGATCATCATGTTCTCAGGTTGCTCTGAGCGCTGAAATTCAGTTATTTCCAGAACATCAACCGATAAATTGTCCGGAGTTCGATTTACCCTGTGAAAAGGCTCAAAAACGTTTTTATAAACCCAACTGAGTCGGTGCAGATTTTTTCTTTCTAATAAAGCCGCTGGTCGTAATATGTTGAGATAAGTGTTGAGAGCCCCAAGGGTTTTTAAACCTTCTTTACGCATTGCTCCGATTGACTGGCTTTTTGTTGATGGGAATGTTGTCAAAACCAGATTTCTGGCTTTTACGATCTGCAAGGTTTTAATCCAGATATGTTGATAGATTCCGTCACGCCGAAACGATGGCCGAACAAAGGCATCTACAGCTTCGACTGTTTGAATCGGATTGTTGTTCGAATAATAAAGGCGTGGAATCAGGGCCTGCATGCCAGCGATTTTTCCGTTCGATTCCGCAATGACCAAAATAGGTTCACCATAAGGATTTTTCCGGTATTTCCAGTCAATCCATTCGGATTGTTTAAGGTTGTAATCGAACTCTTTGTACATCTCGACAATAGCGTGATCTAACTCACGGTCTTGACACACAATTATTTTGAATGGGCTCCTCATTTTTACCGATTTCCAATTCTTTTAGTGATTTTTAGATCGGTAGGTTTTCAATAAAGGGGAGACACCGTGAGCAATGAGTTTAAAGGAATTAAAATCTGTACTAGACCCGATTCCGTATCGTCCTAACTCAAGTTGAGATGTGCTCGGGACATTTGTATGTATATTGGCAGTTACTGCAGTTTCAATATTACAGGTTTGCAACAGGTCAATGCACTCAGTGTCGTAATCTTCAGTACGACCATTTGGGTATGCAAATGTCCGACAAGCGGAATTTGTCCACTGCTCGATTAGTTGTATAGAAGTTTCTATTTCTTTACGTTTTTGATTGAGAGAAAGTTTTGAGAGTATCGAGTGTGAATGAGTATGGGCGCCTATCTCAACATTTTTTGATTGACTCATTAATTTGATTGTATTTGAATCCAGCACTCGAAAAGGTGAGTCCCGATCAAGTCCAGTTCGCGGATCCAGTCCTAGTTTCTCAATTATAATATCCAGCTCCCTGAGCAAATCGTTGTGAGGGAGTTTCTTTAGTTCTCGTTGTAAAACCGACGATAATTTCGATTTCTGAGCATTGTTTTCTATACAAACATTTTTATCCTGCCACTTAAAAATCTTATTTTTTGTTTGCGATAGAGCCTGGTTAAGTCGGCAATACCACAATGTGTCGTTGCTATCGACAAAGTCTGTTGAAATATAGATTGTAATGGGTATTTCGAATGCACAAGTGATCGGATAGGCCACTTCGTAATTATTTAGGAAGCCATCATCAAATGTGACGGACATTGTTGGCTCTGTGATCTCTCTTTGATGGAGTTTTTTTACTGCTTGCGACAAAGGTAAAATATCATAATTTGCCTTTATATATTGCATTTGCCGGGTAAAATTTTGCTGATCAATAAAGCACCAGTCCTGAATCCTGAGTGGCTCTTTTACGACGCCATGATACATGAGGATTGTGAGTTTATTTTTGCAAAAGTATTGCGAAAAGAGCGAGCCAGTCGCAATAGTGAGAGCCTTGGATGCAATTTTAGGAAGCATTTGGATTTTTTGAAAATAGGCCGTCGAATAACGTATGCTAAGTGCATGCTTCTCGAATGTGTACATCTACCGATGCGAAAACAAATTATGTTTATTTTCAACAGGTCATCGGCTGAATTACCAGATTTTATCTATCTTGAATAAGGGGCCAGGAACCTTTGTATCCTAAGCAGTCCCCAAGCTTTTTTGTAATGTATACCATTCGCGTTCAAGAATACCCACTTATAGCACGCATCTTTTCGCGAAGGGCGTTGTTGTAGAACCTTGAAAGAGATGACTATTCCTGCGATTCTACGCCTAGCCCTTCACGAAAATCCACGCACTCAAAACGGGCATTCTTGAACGTGAAAGGTATATTTATTGAGATTACAAGCGTTGATAATGGTCGGCTTATCAGGAAGATTTTGGGAGATGTCGGTAAGGAAGTAGACACTGCCGGCCGTGACAGAATAAAACCTTTGTTTTTCTCTGCTGGTTCCGGCGTATTTCGTGTACTAGCGCAATAATATTTAACGACGCTTACGTCGGGCGGCACGCGGGTCTTCAAAGCGTACGCGCAGGGATTTATCGGTGCCGCTGACCATGTTTCCATCAAGTCCCGTTTGCGCGGCGCGAGCCTCGTGTCCTTCCATTTCTATGAAGCCAAAACCCTTGCACCTGCCAGTAAAGATATCTGAGGCTATGGTAATTGTGCGCACTGTTCCAAATTCGGAAAATAATGCGCGGACGGAATCTTCAGTAGCGTCATGAGGAAGATTGCTAACAAACAGCTTTTTCATTTGCGTATCTCGGTAGCGCCGGGTAGTCGTTGCCGGCTGAAGGGAAAAAAGAACCCCGCAAGCGGGGTTCTTTGGTCCAGTGTTGGCAGACTTACCCCTATGCAGGAGAGACGTTTGCAGCCTGTAAGCCCTTAGGGCCTTTTTCTACGTCAAATGTGACAGATTGTCCTTCTGCCAGTACTTTAAAACCACTGCCTTGAATGGCGGAAAAATGTACGAATACATCGGCGCTGCCATCAGACGGAGAGATAAAGCCAAAGCCTTTGGATTCGTTGAACCATTTTACGGTACCTGTAGTCATGTAAATTACCTTTTAAAAAAAATAGTATCTATTCAGCCTGTCTGAAGGCCATTGATTTATAGGGGCGCGTGAAACCGTCCAGTAAGTACGCGTTGCCACGCCCTGTTGCGGAAGCCCGATAAGTCAACAGCCTTCACCCTCTGTAAAAGAATATTGTGAATAGTTACAAAATATAAACATAATAATTAATTGCAGATCTATATAAGGGATTACAGGAGATACCGGGATGGGGTTTCTGAGTAGACTTTAATGAGGACGTGCAACCAATTGGTAATGCAGGAGAGATTGTCCAAGACAGTATGTTTGGATCAGTCGTTCTCCTGACTATTAGTATTATATACGAAAATCTGAGGATGACACGTTGTTTTTTGTTAAATATTTTATTGTTGATCGAAATGGACATAGAGTTTGGGTTTGTGAAGAGCGGGTCAACCAGGCGGTTGCGTGCGTACCGAAGCAGCGTGAATTAAATTTAGCCAAATTAATTAAAGTTTGCATTTGCCGTCAGATATTCGTGTGTAATGTGGAAAATAATTGGTTAAATTATTGTATCTACTCAGCAAGTTTGGTGGATAGGGCGCAAACCACTGATTATTCTGGACGCGTGAATACTTCCCTGTAAGCTCTGCTGCAACATTCCTGTTGCAGAAGCCCGAATAATCAACGACTCGCACCCTTTTAATTTAAATACGGTGGGTAATTACAAAATATTAACTAACAACTGTTCGCTAGATTTAGGTCAGGCAATAGCTTCGACCGCCGAAATTGTTCACTTATCGTGAATTCTGATAATATTGTGGTAAATATTCCCACAGATCATGTGAGCCTTTTAGCATGTCGAAAACTATCCAATCCGTTGGCACTCCGCCTTCTTCGCTGATAAACGCGATCAAGAGATTGGTTCGTCCACTGATAAAACTGTTGATTACACAGGGTATAGTCTATTCAACTTTTTGTGACTTGGTAAAAACTCTTTATGTTGAAACTGCCTCAGATGAGTTCCTGATTGAAGGTAGAGAACAGTCAGTGAGTCGAATTTCCTTACTTACCGGTGTGCACAGGAAGGACGTTAAGCGTTTAAGGGAACGGGTTCGACAAGATTACGCCGCACCAAGTTCTATTTCTTTAGGGGCTCAACTCGTCGCGAAATGGACCAGTCTGCCCGAATATCAGGATGGAAATCAACAGCCTGTTCCTTTATCTCGATTTATCAAGGATGGTGGGGATTTGTCATTTGAAGCCTTGGTTATGTCAGTGAGTAAAGATATCCGTTCTCGAGTCGTTTTAGATGAATGGATAAGGTTGGGTGTGGCCCATTTGGATAATTGCGATCAGGTGATTTTGAATACGAATGCCTTTGTTCCGGAAAAGGGATATGAAGAAATGGCTTTTTATTTTGGACAAAATCTACACGACCACATTGCGGCGGGCGTCTGTAATATGTTGGGTCAGACCCCTGCTTTTCTGGAACGTAGCGTCTATTACAATCATTTGTCCTTTGATGCAATCAACGAAATGAACGAAATGGCAAAAAAAAAAGGAATGTCATTACTTCAGGAATTGAACCGAAAAGCCAATTCTCTGGATAAACCAGAGATGAACGGGGAGGAATCGGATTACAGAATGAATTTTGGAATCTATTTTTACAGCGAACCGTGTTTACGGGAACCAATCAATAGTGACCCTAAAAGAAAATAAATTTATATCATATTTTGGGTCTTGTGTATTTCTGATACTGGTCTTGGCCGTTGGCGCGGTATCTGCGGATGGCTGTCGATCCCAATCAGGAGGAATCGGTGGAACCGGTCACACCAAAGAAGATGGCGGTATAGGAGGTACCGGACACGAAACCGGCGGTGGTATAGGTGGCACCGGTATAACGGACCAGGACGGTGGCATTGGCGGTACTGGACATAGTGGCAAAGACGGTGGGATTGGTGGAACCGGCGATTTGGCGGAAGGAGAAACGATAGGAATTATTGGGACAATCAACGAATTTGCGAGTGTTTGCGTTAATGGTGTGGAGGTTCACTATAATCCGGATACACCAGTTAAGGTAGACGGTAAAAGTGTTACCCACAAAGCGCTTGCGATTGGTCAGGTGGTAAAGGTTGTTGCGAAAAATGTTGGTAATCGAATGGTGGCACAGAGTATTCAGGTCGATCACCCGATTTCTGGCCCAATTTCATCAGTAAACCACGATAAGGGGCGTATCCAGGTTCTTGGGCAAACTGTTGAAATTGGTCGGAGAAGTATTATTTCGGATGGGTTCCGTAAGAGTCCGCGCAGTATTGAAACGCTTCGAAAAGGACAGTATGTAAAAATCAGTGGATTGCGTCGTCCGAATGGCAATATTGCCGCCTCGCGTATTGAAGGTGCGGCGAGATCTGGCAGGGTTCGTATTAGTGGCAAAGTTTTGGGACGGAAGGGAGCGCTCATTTCGATAAAAGGCTTAACTGTCCGCTTGCATCGTGCGCAAAGTATCCGACAAGGTGATTTCGTAGCTGTGCAGGGTACATTGCAACATGATAAATTCACCGGTGGCGTGGCGACCGTAGAGAGCCCAATTCCTTTTGGTGGTGCAATCTCCAGAATAAACGTAGAAGGATTTCTGCAGCGTGCGGCGGATAATAAATCCTTGCGAATAGGGCGTACTGATTTGTCAATTTCCGAAAAGACTATTTTCAGACAGGGTGATAAATCGCAGGTCTTGAACGGTCGACGTGCCACGGTGCTCGGTCAGGTGACCAAACAAGGTCGGATTGATGTGGATGAAGTGATATTTGAAGGCCGTATCGATCGTTCTCGGGGCGCTTCTACCTCAACACAACCTGGGGCCAGTGATCGCAATTCGAATGAATCTGAAACGTCGAATCGCGAAGATAAAACCGGGCGTTCGAGTCGCACAGAACGAACACAGAGAACTGAGCGGTCAGAAAGAAATGAAAGGAGTGAACGGCCTAATCGAGTGGACAGACCGGAACGCCCCAATCGTCCGGAACGACCCGAGCGCCCCAATCGTCCAGAAAGACCAGAACGTGCCAATCGTCCAGAAAGACCCGAGCGGGTCAACCGTCCGGACAGGCCGGACCGCGTGGATAGACCCGACAGGCCAGACCGCGCAGATCGACCGGACAGGCCAGATCGTTCGGGTAGAAACTAGAGTCATAGCGTTCAAACGGTCCAATCAAGATTGATATTAGAACGTATTTAGGAGCGAGGTTTTAATAAAATGCGAAAGATTGACGCAGGATAATTGTTTGTCTTCAAGGCGAAGCAACAGGCGC
>CAZGQY010000038.1:0-25781 GCA_964528035.1 uncultured Methylococcaceae bacterium
AACGCTAAATCCGAGATCCTTAGATAATATTCCCGCCACGAACAGACAGACATCAAGCCCGACAGTATCGGCCAGTTGTATGGGTCCCATAGGCATACCAAAATCAGTCGCCGCCTGATCAATTATTTGCTTAGGCACACCCTGCTCCAGCAAAGAAACAGCTTCAATTAAATACGGCACCAGCACACGATTAACTAAAAACCCCGGTGAGCTCTGTACAGTTATCGGTAATTTATCAATATGGCGAGCAAAGGCCATTGCTTTCGCAACCACATCGGGACTGGTTTGTTCCCCTTTTACGATTTCAACCAAAGGCATTTTAGCTACAGGATTAAAAAAATGCAGGCCGACCAGTCGTGTAGGATCAGATAGCGCGGAGGACAAGGCTTCCAAGCGAATGCTAGATGTATTTGTAGCCAACAATGCCTGCGGTTTTATTTTTCTTTCAAGCTCCTTGTACAGCGTTCGTTTTGCATCAGCATCTTCAAATATCGCTTCGATTAAAACGTCCGCCTGACTCACGCCATAACCTTTATCATCAGCAATCAGCCGATCCATACAGGCATTCACCATATGTGTTTTAGCTCTGAAGCGCTTACTAAAAAGCTTGTGCGCCCGCTGCATGGTTTTGGCCAGACCAGCTTTGTGAGTATCCTGCACAGTGACTCTGAAACCACGCAGCGCGCACCATGCAGCGATATCTCCACCCATCACCCCCGCACCGATCACATGCACATGATGGGGATCTATCAGTGACTTATCAGCACTGGCTTTCAAAGCATCCTGCAGCAAAAACACTCGAACCAAATTACCTGCTGTATGATTGTTACTCAAGCTGGCAACAGAATTCGCCTCTTCCAATAGATGTGTTTTTTCGTTTCCACCGTATTTGCGCCATAACTCGATCAATGCATAGGGCGCAGGATAGTGTAATTTATTTGCCTTACCCGAAACTTGTTTCACCATTTGTTGTGCAACTAAATGACGAAACGGTTGGCGGTTCAATAGTTGAACCCAGGGTTTAGGACGCTGTTGTTTTGGCCTTGTCTGCAACACTTTAACCGCTGCTTGCTGTAACAGGCGTTTTGGTACCGCCTGATCGACCAGACCCATTTTTCTTGCCTGCTGCGCCGCCAATGTTCTGCCCGTAAGCATCAGCCCCATCGCTGCCATGGGTCCGAGTACACGAATGGCTCGTACACTGCCTCCAAAGCCCGGATGAATTCCCAGCTTGATTTCCGGCAGCCCAATACGTGTTTGCGGGTCATCCAAAGCAATGCGGTAATTACAGGCCAGCGCCAGTTCCAATCCTCCACCGAGACAAAAACCATGAATCACCGCGACAGTTGGAAACGCCAGCGCTTCAATTTGATCGGCCACTTCCTGACCACGACGGATCAACTGAAATGCATCGTCAAAAGATTTTATCGCCGTAAACTCTTTAACATCTGCGCCGGCAATAAATCCATTACCTTTGGCCGAAACGATTGCCAGGCCAGCGGGTTTTTCGGCGGCAATCGATGATAACACGGCTCGCAATTCTTCCAGAACACCTGTCGCCAATACATTGGTTTCACTATCAGCCATGTCGATTGTCAAAAAACACAGCCCTTGTTCGTCGGTAGATACCTTGAAATGTGTAAAATTATTCATCATTTAACTCGCTGTATTTTCCAGCAACATAGCACCGCCCTGACCACCACCGATGCAAATAGATGCGACCCCTGTTTTCGCCTTATTTCTTGCCAATACCTTTAACAGATGCAACACTATTCGCGCACCACTGGCACCGACAGGGTGACCCAGGCTAATCCCGCCTCCATCTACATTAAGTCGTTCGTGCGGCACAACACCAAATTCCTGATCCAGACCAAATTCCTGCTGACAATAAACAGGATCGGCCCAGGCACTGACACAAGCCAAGACCTGAGCCGCAAAGGCTTCGTTCAATTCCCAGTAATCGACCTGATTGGCTTTAATACCATTACGATTCAGCATTGGAACCACTGCGTGAACCGGACCCAGTCCCATCTCCGCCGGATTCAGTGCCGCCCACTGGGTATCCAGTATTCGTCCGATCGGTGTTAAATTATGTTTTTTAAGCGCCGATTCGCTGGCCAGCAAAACCCAGGCAGCCCCATCAGTAATCTGAGCGCTGTTGCCCGCCGTGACGTTGCCGAAACCACGATCAAACACCGGTTTTAATTTAGCCAGAGCCTGCACCGAACTATCCACTCGCACACCGTCGTCGATATCGTAATACTTTCCACCCTTGTCATATATCGCTTCGACTTCATCTAAAAAACCGTTTTCTTGTGCGTTGGCCAGGCGTTTGTGGCTATCAACTGCATAGGCATCCATTTGCTCTCGGCTAATATTGAACCTTGTTGCCAGGTTTTCCGCAGTCTGCCCCATAGAAAGCCCATTTGTGGGATCAGTCAAACCTTTCAACAAACCAATGACTGGTGTCAGTAACGCTGGCCTGAAACTCCGAATCGACTTAAACCTCTGGCCTGGTGTTTTTGCAGCTTGCAACAGACTCAGCCAACGAACCATTTGCTCACTCCAAAGGAGAGGCGCATGACTCATGGATTCCACACCCCCGGCCAGAATCAAATCCGCATAGCCATGCCTGATATTACGCCATGCCGATTCAATCGCCTGCATACCGGATGCACAGTTTCTCTGTACAGTCCATGCCGGTACTTTGTGGCCCAGCCCGAGACGCAAAGCCAATAACCTGGCAATATTGATTTCATCAGGCGCGGGAGTAATACAGCCCATGATCAACTCATCGATCTCGGCTTCTATACCTTGACGCAACAGTAAGGGACGGGCAGCCGCAACTGCTAAATCGGACGCTTTAAATGGCCCAGGTACTCCACGCATTTTTAAAAACGGCGTACGGCTCCCATCGACGATATATACCGCCCGACCGCCCTGGGGAGTTTCACTTGTTACATTTGCCATATTGGATCTCAATTTTTTGATGATTACTCTGACGATAAATATTCGGCGGGAAACTCATCCACACTGATTGCTTCCTGAGTCGCCTGCTCGGCTGCTCTAAGCAGCTTCGCTTCGGCTGCATCAATAATTTGCAATTCCAGCGCATTATCGATCATTTCCGATTTTCTGCTCACCGAAAGCTGGCCGCTCCGTCTGGCTTGATTTACCTTGGATTCAGCTGATTCAGCTTTAATAACCGCGTAAAAAGCCCGTTCTATTCGACCAGTGGGATCATCGGGCAAATCATTAATATAGATACCATGGGTCAGACGATCACGGCTGGCCGAATCCTTGAGTAAAATACTGGCCGCATTTTTTATCACACCATCATCAGGAGGTGCATAGGGTTTTCCGTTTGGAAAGATCAAAGCCCTTACCAGGTATGCCAGCATTTTGTTAGGCATGTTCCAGAATACAGCCAACAGCGACTGCTGAGCACGATGAATTGTATTGCGGCAAGCCCAATGAAGTAACGGCAAATCCTCATTCTGAAACCCCTGATCCTGATAATGCTTGAGAACTGCGGAACACAGATACAAATTACTCAAAACATCAGCAAATCGACCCGATAATCGCTCTTTCCGCTTCAGTGCACCGCCTAAAGTCATCAATGCAATATCCGCGATCAATGCAAACCCGGCACTGAGTCTGGCAATTTGTTGATAATACTGTTTAGTCTCCGAATCACCGGGTACGTCTACAAAACGCGCATTGCTGAGACCCAGCCATGCGGCTCTCGCCAGATTTCCCAGTAAGAATCCAATATGGCCAAACAAAGCATCGTCAAACAATTCAATGCCCGCCGCCGTATCCTCCATTGCCAGAGCTTTCATTTCGGTCTGAATAAAAGGATGGCAACGCACAGCCCCCTGCCCAAATATGATCAGGCTACGGGTCAGTATATTTGCACCCTCTACAGTAATACTGACGGGAATCACCTGATAAATCCGACCAATATAATTTTTCGGCCCAAGACAGATACCGGATCCGGCATGAATGTCCATGGCATCATTGACTGATTGACGCATTCGTTCGGTCAGTTCGTATTTAATAATGGCAGATACAACCGAGGGTTTGTCCCCTTGATCCAGCGCCGCCGCAGTAACACGGCGCGCAGCATCCATAACATAGGCTTCTCCAGCAATCCTGGCCAAAGGCTCTTCAATCCCTTCGAATTGACCGATAGCTACGTTAAACTGCTTTCGAACCCGCGCATAAGCACCGGTAAATCGACTGGTCACCTTACCCGCGCCAGCACTCAATGCGGGTAACGATACACCCCGCCCTTCGGCAAGACACTCGACCAACATACGCCAGCCATTACCCACCTGGTCGCAGCCACCAATCACCCAATCCATCGGAATAAAGACATTTTCACCACGATTTGGACCGTTCTGAAATGCGGAGTTCAGCGGAAAATGCCGATTACCTATTGAAACTCCGGGGGTATCTGTCGGAATCAATGCGACAGTAATACCAATATCCTGCTTTTCACCGATCAAGCCATCCGGATCATAAAGCTTGAAAGCCAAGCCCAGTACAGTCGCTACCGGACCCAGAGTGATGTATCGTTTTTCCCAGTTCAAACGGATACCCAACACGTCTTTTTCAGATTCGAAATCCTGCCTGCAAACGATACCCTGATCCGGCATACTGCTGGCATCACTGCCTGCTTCCGGTCCGGTTAAAGCAAAACAGGGTACTTCCTGTCCACTGGCAAGACGCGGCATATAATATTCTTTTTGCTCATCGGTACCGTATTCAAGCAATAATTTCCCGGGACCCAGAGAATTTGGCACCATGATGGTCACACCCGCCGTAATACTACGACTGGCTACTTTCATGACCACTTCAGAATGAGCCAATACGGAGAATTCCAATCCACCGTATTTGCGAGGAATGATCATGCTGAAAAACTTGTTGTGCTTAATAAACTCCCAAACGTCGGGAGATAAATCATGTCGATTGTGAGTGACATCCCAGTCGTCCAGCATTGCACACAATTCTTCCACAGGCCCGTCGAGAAAAGCACACTCCTCATCGGTTAATTGTGGTGAGGGAAGATTTTTCAGTTTATTCCAGTCAGGATTTCCGGAAAAAAGCTCTGCGTCCCACCAAACACTACCCGCTTCAAGCGCCTCACGTTCGGTCTGAGATATCGGCGGAATTGTTTTCCGCATGACCTTAAAAACTGTCGCACTGATTAAACGACGGCGGATCACAGGAAGCTTTAGAACAACTACGGCCAATATAAATATCAACCACAGACTTATAGATAGAAAGCCGCCAGAAACTGTCCCGACAGACACAACCAAAGCAATAACCAACAGAGAGATTGCGGCCCACAGATTAATACGATAGTAGGCCAACATCCATAAACCAACGAGAACAACCAACAACAAGATCATTGAATTGATTCCTTTTCCATTTGCCCGTTTAGGCACCTTGAAACGGTCAGAGAACGAAGCACCAAATACAGCGCTATCGACTTTGCTTACCCTTAGAGTACCTCAAGCGAACAGGCCATGACAATCATTCATATGACTTCACTACAATAATAGACATGATTGGTTAATTCCACTAGAAAATTAAGTACCTTATTTAGTAACTCGTATATCAACCAGTGCAATCAGAACTAATAAATACTAAAGTCTTAAAAATTCATTAGTTTATAGTTAAATATGACTGACCCCTATATTGCTATATTACCGCTAACGCTTGCCATCACCCGACGCGAAAGGAGCGGTAGCGACTGTAGCGGTCGGGTGTATGGCTTTGTTGGGTTTGCATATCTATTTTATTAGCTCCAAAGCATTCTTAACTCCAGAAGAGTCAAAGGGGTCAAGGTCAAAGGGGTCAAGCGAGGTCAAAGGGGTAAAGCATATTTTACTATGTACGATACAAAATAATAGAACCCCACAAAATAAAACCCCGACAAAGCCGAGCACACTATCCCTTCAATTTAGGTATCAATAATTTATTCACTTCACCCGGATTCGCTTTTCCCTGAGTGGCTTTCATGACCTGACCGACGAAATAGCCCAGTAATTTATCTTTGCCACTGCGGTACTGTTCAAGCTGAACGGGATTGTCTGCAATGATCCGGTCAATTATTTGCTCGATTGCACCACTGTCGGTAATCTGTTTTAACCCTTTATCTTCGATGATTTTGTCAGCCGCCGCTCCGGTCTGCCACATTTCATCGAATACCTGTTTAGCTATTTTTCCGGAAATAGTTTTGTCAACGATTCGTTTTAACAAGCCACCCAACAGTAACCCATCAATCGGACTCTGTTTTACATCCAGGTTCATCTTGTTTAATGCCCCGGCTAAATCACCCATCACCCAGTTAGCACAAAGCTTTGCTTCGCCGCCCAGAGTAGATACAGTTAATTCGTAATAATCGGCCATCTCACGCGTAGCGGTAAGCACAGATGCATCATCGTCAGTTAAAGCATATTGCTGTATAAAGCGATCGCATTTCTGATCTGGTAATTCCGGGAGTTGATCGCGAACTTCAACCAGAAATCCCGGTTCAATCTCCAAAGGCAACAAATCCGGATCAGGAAAATATCGATAGTCGTTCGATTCTTCCTTACTTCGCATTGGCCGCGTCTGATCAGAGTTCGAATCATAAAGTCGGGTTTCCTGCACCACCGTCCCGCCACTTTCCAATAGATCTATCTGTCGGTCAACTTCATGATTGATTGCTTTTTCAACAAATCGAAACGAATTAAGGTTTTTGATCTCAGCACGGGTACCAAACTCCTTCTGGCCTTTCGGTCGAACAGAAACATTGGCATCACACCGAAACGAGCCTTCCTGCATATTGCCATCACAGATTTCCAGATAACGAACCAGTGAATGAATCTTGCGCATATAGGCCACCGCTTCTTCGGCAGAACGCATATCCGGCTCAGATACTATTTCCAACAGTGGTGTGCCGGCACGATTAAGATCAATTCCTGACAATCCCTGAAAATCCTCATGCAAAGACTTACCAGCATCCTCCTCCAGGTGGGCACGTGTAATAGCCACTCTTTTTACTTGATCATTAGCAACTATATCCAGGTGTCCACAACCTACAACGGGTAACTCGAATTGGCTGATTTGATAACCCTTCGGTAAATCCGGATAAAAATAATTCTTGCGCGCAAACACTGATACCGGAGCAATCTCGGCATCAATAGCCAGACCAAATTTTACCGCCATGTGTACGGCTTCCTGATTTAACACCGGCAGCACACCTGGCAAACCCAGGTCAACCGCACAGGCCTGTGTATTGGCAATAGCTCCGTAAGCCGTCGATGCACCCGAAAATATCTTCGATTTTGTCGCTAACTGGGCGTGTATTTCCAAGCCAATTACTGTTTCCCACTGCATAAATTCACCTGAATTATTCAAAACCCTGTGGAAGTCGCATGTGCCAATCGGTCACACTTTGATATTGGTGTGCAGCATTCAATAAACGCTCTTCAGAGAAAAAATTACCGATGAGTTGCATACCCACCGGTTTATTATTCACGCACCCTACTGGAAGCGATACTGCTGGAATGCCTGCAAGATTCACAGCAATCGTATAAATGTCAGAAAGATACATACTAATTGGATCATTTGTTTTAGCGCCAATCGGGAATGCTGTTGACGGTGCAGTCGGAGCCGCAAGAATGTCAACATCAGCGAATACTTGACGAAAATCCTCGCTGATCAGTCGCCGTACTTTTTGCGCTTTTAAATAATAGGCATCGTAATAACCAGTGGATAATGCGTAGGTTCCCATTAATATCCGCCGCTTAACCTCCGCACCAAAAGCTTCGCCTCGAGAACGGCTATACAAATCATCTAAATCAAAAGGATTTTCGCATCGATAACCATAGCGCACACCGTCAAATCTGGATAAATTCGCAGAGCATTCAGCAGAAGCGACTACATAATAAACAGGTACCGAAAGATTAATATTGGGCAATGACACTTCCCTTACATGAGCACCCAGCTTTGTAAATTCATGTATGGCTTCATCAACGCATCTGCGAATATCGGTATCCAGCCTGTCATCAAAATATTCTTTCGGAAGCCCTATTTTCAAACCATCAAGACTCCGATTCAATGTCGAAACATAATCATCGACCGGATGATCGACACTGGTGGAGTCCCGGGTATCAAATCCAGCCATTGCCTGCAACATAATTGCTGCATCTTGCGCAGTTCGAGTCAGTGGACCACCTTGATCAAGACTGGATGCGAATGCAATCATTCCATAGCGCGAAACACGACCGTAGGTTGGCTTTAGACCGGTTACCCCGCAAAAAGCGGCGGGTTGACGGATTGAACCACCCGTATCAGTTCCGGTGGCTGCCGGTATTAATCGTGCAGAGACTGCAGCTGCGGAACCTCCGGATGAACCACCGGGAACGCAGCCCTGATCCCACGGGTTTCTGACCGGCCCGTAAAAACTGGTCTCATTGGATGAACCCATCGCAAATTCATCCATATTCAACTTGCCAAGCATAACGCACCCGGCTTGATTCATTTGCTCAACAACCGTTGCATCATAAGGCGCATAAAAATTGTCCAGCATTTTCGAAGCACAACTGGTTTTTACATCGCGAGTGCAAAATATATCCTTGTGGGCAATGGGTACTCCGATTAAACCACCGCTTTCACCCTTGGCCAGACGTTGATCAGCATTTTTTGCAGCAGCCAGGGCGAACTCTTCGGTGATAGAAATAAAACAATTTAGCTGCTCATCATGCTGTTTAATCCTGGACAAATACGCCTGAGTGATTTCCTCACTGCTAAAATCGCGTTTTTGCAGCCCAGCCGATATTTCTGCAATAGTTTTGTTATACATGAGACGAAGGTATTATCGAAAATTATGGTTATCTGCTTGCTCAGGCAATCTACTCAATCACTTTCGGTACCAGATAGAGTCCGGATTCAACCTGGGGCGCCTGGGATTGAAACAATTCTCTCTGATCTTCCTCTGTTACAATATCGGAACGTAATCGCTGGGTTTGATCCAGAGGATGTGCCATAGGTTTGATTTTAGTTGTTTCAGTCGCATTCAACTGATCAACCAGATCCAATATCCCGGACAAATCCCGGGCATAGCCATTAATATCGGATTCCCGAATTTCGATTCGGGCTAACTTTGACATCTTCTCGACATCGTCGATACTTAGAGACATTGTGTTTTCTCCAGATTAAAATACACAGCAGCCAAATTGGCTGCCAGCGACGATAAACAAGTGAAAATTATTAACATAAATAGACAGAAAAACAATCGTTGATTGTTCAGATTTCTTTCTGGATGTATCAATAAAAGGCGTCTGCAGAATTTCACGCATCACCAACAATAACCCACACCCTACCCGATGAATGTCTGAACTAATATTAAAAAATCAAATTAAGAACCAATCAGTTTACAGAAACCAGACAATCAAAATAAAATAATATGTAAATAGTTACAGTTAGCAGGAAACAATCTATCATAACCGATATCTTGCCCAAAACCCCACTCGATTGTTAAAGTACACAGCTTTCTTGCAGGAATTTAAAATATGTTCAAACGACTTCGCGGACTTTTTTCAAATGATTTATCAATTGACCTAGGGACAGCCAATACACTTATTTATATCCCTGGCCAGGGTATAGTTCTTAATGAACCGTCCGTTGTAGCCATTCGCGAAGATAGATTACGGGGCGCAAAAAGCATCGCAGCAGTCGGTGCCGATGCAAAAATGATGTTGGGGCGCACACCCGGTAATATTACTGCGATACGACCACTCAAAGATGGCGTTATAGCCGATTTCACCGTAACCGAAAAAATGCTTCAGTATTTTATTCATAAAGTACATGAAAGTAAGATTCTACGGCCCAGTCCTCGAGTCCTTATCTGTGTTCCCTGTGGCTCAACCCAGGTCGAACGACGGGCAATTAAAGAATCTGCAGCCGGAGCCGGAGCCAGAGAAGTCTATCTGATAGAAGAACCCATGGCGGCAGCCGTCGGCGCGAATTTGCCCGTCGATGAGGCACGTGGATCCATGGTTCTTGATATTGGAGGGGGAACTTCAGAAGTCGCGGTAATTTCATTAAACGGAATCGTATATTCTGCCTCCGTGCGAATTGGCGGGGATCGTTTTGACGAAGCGATCATTAATTATGTGCGGCGAAATTATGGCACTTTAATTGGTGAATCCACTTCAGAGAAAATCAAACATGAAATTGGTACTGCCTACCCGGGCAGTGAAGTTAAAGAACTGGAAGTCAAAGGACGTAATCTGGCCGAAGGTGTACCTCGAAGTTTCACCTTGAATAGCAATGAAATTCTCGAGGCATTACAGGAACCGCTCAGTGGCATTGTCGGCTCAGTCAAAGTGGCACTGGAACAAACTCCACCAGAACTGGGTGCGGATGTAGCCAACAGCGGTATTGTGCTAACAGGCGGCGGGGCATTGCTGAAAGATATTGACCGATTGATCTCGGAAGAAACTGGCCTTCCCGTTATCGTCGCTGAAGATCCCATGACCTGTGTCGCCAGAGGCGGAGGCAGCATTCTCGAAATTCTCGATGAAAAAGGCATCGCAACTTTTTCACTGGAATAGATCGATAGTCCGATTAGTCGCTGACAAATCAATTCTTGGGCGGTTTACAAAATACAACAATTAAACAGAATCCCTTAAAAATTGCTAAATCTTTAACCCTCAAGTCATCTAAATTTTAATCTTAAAAATCGAAGGTAATTACAATTAAACCCATCTTTTCCAAAGGGCCATCCATAAATACCCGTTTGATGGCAGCGATATTTATATCGCTTGTATTCATCGCAGTTGACCAGCGGAATACCAATCTACAGCCGTTAAGAGCAATATTATCTATGGCGGTTTACCCCATCCAGTACCTGGTCACTTTACCAACAAGGTTCGGGCACGCCATTATGGATATGACAGGTGGATACAGCGCATTAATTAAGGAAAACGAACACCTAAGAAAAGAACAAATTATCAATGACGTCAAGCTATTAAAACTTTTCTCGCTGGAAAAAGAAAACTTTGAACTAAGAAAATTACTGGATAGCTCCTATAAGCTCGGTGAGCAGGTATTAATCGGAGAACTATTGTCCGTGAATCTTGACCCGTATAAACACACCGTTCTTGTCGACAAAGGCAGTCGGTTCGGAGTCTTCGTAGGCCAGCCAGTGATTGATGCAAACGGCGTTGTTGGGCAGGTATTCAGATCAAACCCTTTAAATTCTGAGATCGTTTTAATTTCAGACCCCAGCCACGCCATTCCAGTGGAAATTACCCGCAATGGACTGCGTACTATAGCTGTTGGAAATGGCAAAATAAACGAACTCTCTCTACCTTTTCTTCCCAACAATGGCGATATAAAAGTAGGCGACTCAATCATTACATCCGGATTGGGAGGGATCTTCCCACAAGGCTACCCGGTGGGAACAATTAATGGAGTTGCACCTCAAACCGAACAGCCTTTTTCCCGAGTAACTGCTCAACCTGCAGCACATTTGGACCGCAGCAGGGAACTTTTATTGGTCTGGAGTAACAAAGATCCTATAATATTCTCTCCTCCCGATAAACAAACCAAAGACAAAGAACCAACGAACAATGAGGTTCAGCACTAATCAGGGAAATACACGCATAATAGTCAGCATTGTCCTTGCAATGGCTCTTCGCATATTACCCTGGTCCCGAGAATATTATGTATACAATCCAGACTGGATCCTCCTGATCGTAATATACTGGTGCCTGATAGCCCCCGAACGCTTCAATATTGGCTCTACCTGGTGTGTCGGTTTACTGACCGATACCCTGACAGGACAATTACTCGGGCAATATGCATTGACCTATTCAATAATCGCCTATATTACGGTCCGGCTACATAAACGGATACGTGTATTTCCCATTTCACAACAAATACTTATAATCCTGTGTATGTTGCTATTGTCACAACTGGTTATTTTTTGGATAAAAAACATACAAAGCTCGATTGTAATTAACTGGACCTATTGGATACCTTCGTATACAGGCGCATTGTTATGGCCGTTTGTATTTGTTTTACTGGGTGGCATTCATCATAAATCCAATATCCGTTAACCCTAATTTGGCTAAACAACCCATAGTACGGCAGTTGCCTTACTAATTTTCCGCTCAGCTTCAGGACTCCAATCCGTTATTATGGCTCGCCATTTCGCGATTAAAGACGCTTACGGTGAAAATCGCCTTTTCCTCAACCGTGTGGTCACAGCATTTGGGATGATTATTATTCTGCTATGCATTCTGACAAGCCGATTAGCCTATCTTCAGATTGCCGGACATGAACATTACGCCTCACTTTCGAAAAATAACCGGGTCAAAATTTCACCGCTACCACCTACACGTGGACTCATATTCGACCGAAACGGTAAAATACTTGCAGAAAATGTAGCCACATACAGCCTGGAACTGATCCCGGAACAGACTGATAACCTGGAACAAATCTTAAGTGAACTGCAGCGTCTTGTGAAAATCACAGACGAAGAAATAGAACATTTCCACAAAATTCGAAAACGCTACAAAAGTTTCACCAGCATACCGTTGCGCCTGCGCATGGATGAAACAGCACTGGCTCGATTTGCTGTAAGACGCCTGCAATTTCCAGGGGTTGATATTCATGCCAGACTGGTTCGCAACTATCCGTATAACGAACTTGCAGCTCATGTGGTCGGATATGTGGGCCGAATTAACGAAAAAGAACTGCGCACACTGGATAAAGCCAAATATCGTGGTACCAACCATATTGGAAAAATTGGTATAGAAAAATCCTATGAAAAAACACTACATGGCAAGGCCGGATATGAAGAGCTTGAAACCAATGCACAAGGACGACGAATCAATATCATTGGAAACTTTCCTCCCTCTCCCGGCGCTGATCTTCACCTGACACTGGATATCGAATTGCAACAATTGGCTGCAGATGGCCTTGGCAGCCAAACCGGCGCAGTTGTCGCCATTGAACCAAAAACCGGAAATGTCCTTGTATTCGTCAGCAACCCTGGATTCAACCCCAACCCGTTCGTCTACGGAATATCACAGAAAAATTATTCTGCACTGCAATCCTCAGTCGATATACCCCTGTTTAATCGCGTTCTTCGTGGAAGATACCCGCCCGGCTCGACGATCAAACCCTTCGTTGGCCTGGCGGGATTGGAAACTGGCGTTACAGACCCTTATCGTCAAACATACTGTCCAGGTTATTATCAACTGGCCGGTGTCAATCATAAATACAGAGACTGGAAAAAATGGGGCCACGGCCGCATCAATATGAAAGCTGCTATCACCCAGTCATGCGATGTATATTTCTACGACCTGGCTCATACACTGGGCATTAATCGCCTATCAACATTCTTAAGAAAATTCGGTTTTGGCAATAAGACCCAAATCGACCTGGTTGGTGAAAAATCAGGATTATTACCATCAAGAGAATGGAAACAGAAAGTACGCAAGAAACCCTGGTATCCGGGTGAAACCCTGATCACCGGTATTGGACAGGGATTCTTTCAGATTACTCCTTTACAATTGGCTAAAGCAACTGCAATTTTAGCCAATCGAGGTAAACAAGTGCATCCACACCTGGTTAGTAAAATAGTCACTCCCAACGAAATAATCGTACCCGACCATACCCCATTATCAAATTTGGCTCTTAGTGAAAAAAACCTTAATTTTATTATAGAATCCATGACAAACGTGGTACACGGCTCACGAGGCACGGCGCGAAGAATTAGCAAAGGCATTTCTTATAAAATCGCCGGAAAAACAGGAACGGCCCAGGTATTCACTGTAAAACAGGAAGAGAGTTATAACGAAAAACAGGTCGCTAAAAAACTACGAGACCATGCATTATTTATAGCATTTGCTCCTGCAGATGATCCACAGATTGCCATTTCGGTAGTCGTAGAAAACGGTGGTCATGGTGGCTCTGTCGCAGCACCAATAGCGGGTGTCGTAATGGCCAAATACCTCGAAGGCAGATTATGAACGACGCGTCCCCTCATCAACGATTCCCACTTCCTGATAGACCCTCGGGCGGTATTTTATACAAGGCCCACATCGATATGCCGCTGTTCATGGGCCTGGTATTACTATCGATAATCGGATTTATCATCCTCTATAGTGCCGGGGGACAACAAACAGACCTGTTGATCCGCCAGGCCACCCGATTGGGCATTGCCTATGCAACTATGTTTGTTATTGCTCAACTGCACCCGCGTCACCTGCAGTTTCATTCACCTATCCTTTTTCTCATCGGTGTTGTCCTGCTTATCGCCGTTTTGATCGCTGGAGAAACCGGGGGAGGCGCACAGCGCTGGCTGAATCTCGGTTTTTTTCGTTTTCAACCCTCTGAAATGATCAAAATTTCGACGCCCATGATGATTGCCTGGTATCTTGCAGAACATCCATTACCACCAAAATTGAAGCACATCGCAGTAGCGGGCGTACAAATATTAATCCCGGTACTATTGATTGCCAAACAGCCTGATCTGGGCACTTCCATTCTGGTCGCCACCTCAGGTGCAGCAGTACTGTTCGTATCTGGAATTTCATGGTTCTTCCTGCTAAAAGTCTGCATTAGTTTTGCAGCAATGACACCCCTGATCTGGCATTTTATGAAAGAATACCAGCGCAATCGGGTACGGACTTTACTAAATCCGGAAGCAGACCCGCTGGGAACCGGTTATCACATTATACAGTCGAAAATAGCAATAGGCTCTGGCGGACTTCATGGCAAGGGCTGGCTAAACGGTACTCAGGCTCACCTGGATTTTTTACCCGAACGTTCAACCGATTTTATTTTTGCCGTATTTGCTGAAGAATTCGGACTGTTGGGCTGTATTGGGTTACTCATCGTGTATTTGATCATCATTAGCCGTTGTTTCTATATTGCCATTCAGGCCCAGGATTCTTTCAGCCGCTTGCTGGCAGGCAGCCTCTCAATTACTTTTTTTGTCTATGTATTTGTAAATATAGGCATGGTCATCGGAATACTTCCTGTTGTCGGGGTACCGTTACCTCTGGTAAGTTATGGTGGCACTTCAATGGTGACACTGTTGGCAGGATTCGGTATTCTTATGTCTATTCATACGCACAGAAAATTATTACCAACATAGACATTGTGTTACAAATAGTTTTTAATCTATTATTTTAACTATGGGCATGGGTATCAGACGCTGATTAAGACAAGCTTAAAAATTATTTAATTTAGCTTGAGACCGTCGAAACAATACTTTCGCCAGTAGCTACCCTATGACTGTAAAGTTTCGTTGTATAGCCAATCAACCTGCATAAAAAATGAAATCAATTTTTCTATTTTGCTTTAGCATTCTCGTCTACTCGCAGACCTCGTTCAGTGCGGAAGATCCACGAGATCAATCGAATACTAAAGCATTCATAGGTCAATTAGTGGAACAACATGGCTTCCAACGTCCGCAATTAGAAAAATTATTCAAGCAGGTTCGCATTAAAAAAAGCATCATTCGGGCGATGAATCGTCCCGCTGAATCAAAGCCCTGGTATGATTACAGAAAAATTTTTGTTACCGAAAAAAGAATCCGGGGTGGAGTTAAATTCTGGAAAGAAAACCAAACATTATTGTCAAAAGTCGAGAAACAATACGGCGTAGCCGCACAAATTATCGTAGCTATTATCGGTGTGGAAACAGGCTATGGAGAAAACACCGGATCATTTCGAGTCATCGATGCTTTAGCTACCCTGGCGTTCAATTATCCCAGACGTAGTCAGTTTTTCAGCAAAGAACTCGAACAGTTTCTCATTTTATGTAGAGAAGAAAATATAGACCCTCTTAAACCAATAGGGTCATACGCCGGCGCTATGGGCTTACCTCAGTTCATGCCAAGCAGCTTTCGAAAGTATGCTCAGGATCTGGATCAGGATGGTAAACGCGATATTTGGCACAACCGCGGTGACGTGATCGCCAGTGTAGCCTACTATTTTCAGAAGCATGGCTGGCGAACAACTGCAACGGTCGCATTTCCCGTTACAGCAGCGGGTGTTAACTACGACACGCTTATTACTAAGGATTTAAAACCGGAAAAGACTGTAGCAGAAATGAAATCAGCCGGTATAACTATTCCAGCCGATATCGGTATCGACGACAAAGCCAGGTTGATTAAGTTGGAAAACCAATGGGGATCAAACTATTGGCTGACGCTTCACAATTTTTATGTAATCACACGCTACAATCACAGCACCCTCTACGCTATGGCTGTTTATCAACTCAGCCAGGAAATTTTAGACAGCAGATTAGTCGCCAAATAAACCTTCGTATGAAATTTAAACACTGGCATCTATACCTCCAGACTCACTTAAACATCGACATGGCTATAAATCAATTCGACTTGAAGCGCTTATTTCGTATCGACCATTCTAAGCTTTTGTGCCTGCTGATCACTATTCTTTCTGTTTACGGTTGCTCAGGCACGAGCAATAAAGCTAAACAAGGGTCCAGCCTAATGGACAGTGGACCCAGTCAGCCCGTCGATGTGAGTAAAGTTCCCGACGCAGTTCCAAAATATGAACCTCGAGGTAAACGGGGAAACGCGCCATCTTACGTCGTATGGGGGAAACGATATAACGTGATGAAAAACAGCAAGAACTTTGTTCAGCGTGGCATGGCATCCTGGTATGGAAAGAAATTTCATGGCCGTCGCACCTCTAACGGAGAAATCTACAATATGTACGCGATGACTGCGGCCCATAAATCCCTGCCATTACCTTCCTATTTACGGGTTACCAATCTACGCAATGGAAAATCAGTCGTCGTCAGGGTCAATGACCGCGGACCGTTTCATAAAAATCGCATAGTCGACCTTTCCTACAGCGCAGCAAAAAAACTCGACATTATCCGAACCGGTACCGGGTACGTGGAAATTCAGGATATCAGTCCAGTTGAAACCGCCACACCGACCGTTAATAGCAAACACAAAGCAGCGAATACTATTTATGTTCAGATTGGTGCTTTCGCCAACCGGGCTAACGCCAATAACCTGGCCAATCGAGTCAATCGACCCAAATTCCCAAACTCGCGGATTCGAACAGAACCACAATCACTATTACCATTGTATCGGGTACAGTTAGGCCCTATTGCCACGATTGGAGAAGCCCATACGGTCATTGATCAATTAGGCAAATTGGGAATCACCACCACTCGCTTAATTACTGAACGGACTGACCAGTCCGGCACCCTATTGCAATGATTAAATATCAATTTATGAACCGCTTAAGAGCGTCTCTCATGACCGACAGCAAAACACACCAATTGCTTGCATTGGGTCTGTTGATTGGCCTGTTGTCAACGACTGTGCACAGTGAGTCAAAAATATCGATTCCATCTGGACCAACTCTGTCAGCTCGCGCCTATATTCTTCAAGATGCAGATAGCGGCAAAATACTGGTGGAAAAAAATGCAGATCAAAAAATCCCGCCCGCGAGTCTGACAAAAATCATGACGGTATACGTTGCATTTCGGGAATTACAAAACCAGAACCTTGCGCTTACAGATAAAGTCACCGTCAGCAAAAAAGCCTGGAAAACTTCAGGATCCCGAATGTTTATCGAGGTTAACTCACAGGTATCTGTTGAAGACCTTTTAAAAGGTATTATCATCTCTTCAGGCAATGATGCCAGCGTCGCACTGGCCGAACATATCGCCGGCGATGAAAACACCTTCTCGCAACTTATGAATCAACATGCTAAACGCCTGGGTTTGCTCAATACCCATTTTACCAACAGTATGGGATTACCTGACCCGAATCACACAACCACAGCACGTGACCTGGCGTTGCTGACACGTAAACTGATTCAGGAATTTCCAGAGTACTACAAATGGCATGCGCAAAAGGAATTTAGCTACAACAAAATCACCCAGCACAATCGCAACAATCTGTTATGGCGTGATACCTCAATTGATGGTGTAAAAACAGGACATACTGAAGAAGCCGGTTATTGCCTGGTTGCTTCGGCTAAACGGGAAGAAATGCGCCTTATATCTGTGGTTATGGGTACAAAAAGCACTAGCGCCCGAGCCAACCAGAATCTGGCCTTACTCAACTATGGCTTTCGTTTTTTTGAAACCCACCTGCTATACAAGGCCAACAAGTCTTTAACCCAGGTACGCGTATGGAAAGGTGACAACAAAAAACTTTCAGTAGGCTTAAAAAATGATTTTTACGTCACAATTCCCCGTCGTCATTACCAGGATCTCAAAGCAAATCTTGAGATTGATGAAAAAATCATCGCACCGATTAACGCTGAAGCGGAAATCGGCACTTTGACAATTTCTCTGGCCGGAGATTTTTTTGCAGCGCAACCATTGGTTGCGCTGCAACCGATACCAAAAGGAAGCCTGTTCCGAATCCTGTACGATGAAGCTCTGTTACTAACAAAATAAAGAAGTTCCATTGCATCATTAACACCATCTACATCAACACCCCATCTACTCCCTCTATAGGCGAAGGTAAATCAGTTTCTCCAAGGAATTGGCGGAGATCAATTTCTATGGTTCGACATAAGGCAGTCATAGGCGTGTCATTAGACTTATTGTGAAAAGGGTTTTTCAATTCACGCCCCAGCCTTTCAATTGTGACCAAAACATACGACATGAAGGTCACCAGTATGATCTCCATGATTTGTCTGGCATCAAGACTTGCATCAAGAATGATAAAAGGAAGTGCAGCGGCCAATATCCAAATACAAGTACGGGTAAATTGAGCAACTCTATCAGGAAATACTGTATTTTTAATTCGTTCACATCCACCCTGGATATCATAAAGGGTGTTCAGGGATGTATCCATTTGGCAAAGAAGCAGATGATCGACACTCGTAGCCGGAAATATTTGGCGTAATTGTTGAGCATGCAACCTGACTAGCTGACAGGGAATATTTGCAGCTTTTTTAAGCCCATCGAGTTCGTTTTCTTCAACAAACGCAACAATCTCTGACCATTTTTCTGGAGCATCATTCCATCGTGGGCTATAACGCAGAGCTATCCTGAGCGCATTTACGTAAGCAATCTGACGGTATATTAATTGTTGATGAACTAATGGCCCGGCTTCTATCAGTGTAATCACTTGTCTCCCAAAACTTCGACTGGTATTGACCAGTTGACCCCAGAGTTTTCGGGCTTCCCACCAACGTTCGTAGGATTCATTGACACGGAATACCAGGAATATAGACATTGCCGTAACAAACAGGCCAACCTGATCCAGTGGCATTGGGATAATCTGTATATTGATTTTTTTATAAATAAACTCAGCGACTACAGCAATTGTTGCCAGAAAAAGAAGAGACTTCCAGGTACTGCGAAAAAATCGCCAAAAAGTAGTCGCGTTACGTTGAATCATAGCTTCAGAACTCCTGATCGTACGGAAAATTAGTGATATCAAATCAAATTGCATAGGCTGGTGTTGAGGAACGAAACCCACAGCCTACGTAAAATAGCCAATCATCATTGTTTAGTGTATACAGTTCAAGCACAAGATCGTTAGTAATACTGTTAACGATGGAAAAACCGTCCAAAATCTTGTTTTCAATTTAAATAATGGAGATAAAGTTAATGAACAAAATTTTCTGCTCGATAATTTTTATTATATTTATGGCAGCATGCGCATCTTCCCCCACCCATCAAACTGAGAACATTGATACCGCGAACACAGCCGCGATTAAATACGCGTCAGATGCAACCATTGAGGAAGGCAAGGGAGTATTAATCCAGCAATCCGTTAAAGTAAAAGCAACTGTAATATCCGTTGACAAAACAGACCGGAGTATATCAATCCGTAATACAGCGGGTAAAATTCAGCAAATAGAGTTAACTGATGACGTTGAAAATTTCGACAACATCAAACCCGGCGACGAAGTCGCCCTTGAAGTGTACACCAGCCTAGCTATGCAGTTAGCAAAACCTGGACAGGAATTTGACGATGCTGCAGCCACCATTGTTAAAGTAGGGGGAACGGATAAAGAACCCAAAGTCGTTAATGTTGACGTAGTCGAACTGTTGGCGGAAATAAGTAAAATAGACAGAGAAAAGCGCGAAGTCACCGTTCAGGGACCATTTGAAAATCCGGTCACGCTGATTGTGCCAGACCGGATTAAAAAATTCGATGAACTCAAAATTGGTGAAAAAGTAAATGCCCGCTACATCGAGGCATTCGCTTTATCGGTTGAAACACTGAAATAGACACGATTACCAATGGTATCGCCTGAGTCATATTCAAAAGTATAACTGGCCAGCGTGGAACCAGACCTGGTGGTTATTGATCAGCATACTTCCAGAAATATTCAACCCCGAAACGCGCTGACGGGCGACAGGGAGGGCAAACCTCATTCGTTTGCAGATCAAAAGGCGGCATCCTCAATCCTGGGTTAACTCAGGTCACACAGGATTTAACGAACGGAAGTATAGAGGCAAAATCACTCTACGCCGGATCCACAGACCTGTGCTTAAAAATATTCTGGCCAATATCGATTCAACCGCCTGAATGATCGAATATGAAAACTTACTGTAAATAAAGGCTGTAAGTTACAGTTAATAAAAGAATTAAATATATCAGACTATTTTATGCACAGATTCTGTGGATACACTTGTGGATAACAATAACCCACATAGCCCTAAAGCCAGGATTTTTCGAGTATTTGATTAAATCGACCAGATTTTAACCAAACCGTCTGGTTCATATTTTTTCCTATATTTTCAATTCTTTATAAAATATCTCTAACAAATATAATTAATATTGCACTGAAACATCTTAGCAATAAACTCGTTCCTGGTTTTCGCTGTTGATAAATTGAGGTTATTTGCTGGTTCGCAGGGAAAATATCCAACTCCAATCTATTTCCGATCACGCCCATAATTCACAAGAAATCAAAATTTTTAGTACAAGATCCTCCTTTAGCGGAATTGCATCACTCCAGCAAATATTACCGGTAAAACCCACATTCGAGTACAATCGTGACTGGAGCTTTTTTCAGCAAAAAAAGAATAGTAAACGGATGTCAAAACTGAAACTATTTGTGAGTCATAGTTCAAAAACGGTACAGAATGTCGCTTTTTTAGAACGCGTCTGCCAGACACTTGGAGAACAAGATACCGGGTTTCATGTACTGGTCGATCAAAGCGGCAAAATACCCGCTGGAGAGGAATGGTTTCGCTATCTGTCCGAATGGATGGCTGAATGCGACGCGGCAGTCATTCTATTTTCTCGTGCAGCCTTCGAAGAATCCGAATGGGTACGCGCGGAAGCCGCCATTTTGTCCTGGCGCAAACGTATTCAACCAAAATTCAAGTTGGTTGGAGTCTTGCTCGACGATGTCAACCCGACAGAATTCGACACCGATGTTTTTTTTAAAGTCATCCGAATCAGTGATTTTCAATTTGTACGAGATTGCGAAAACGAACAGGCCATTCTATCTGAACTAAAAAAAGCCTTTGGCGATCTTAATGAACCCCCAGAGTCACCGTTTGAACACCTGAGTACATTAATGCGGGAAATTTTGGCCACGATCCAGGATGATGCGCTTAAGCGCACCTGGGACCATCTGCAAGGCATTGACAAACCGCACTGGGAACCTGAATTGGATTTCTCTGAGTCGCTTGCGCGCCTTTTGTTCAGAGAACCTGAAATCTCAGTTTCGAATATGAGAATAATCGTCGAACAACTTGCAAATGTTCTGAACAAAGACAAAGCCATGAAAATGCTGGAATTGGTTAAAGGCCTTTGGGTCAATGCTGAAGCTGCAAGCACCCTTGCCTGGATTCGCGAAAACAGCAAAGCGGCGATGATCAATGGTGAAGTCGTACACGACTTCACAGGGCAAAGCTATATTCGACGTTCCTGGCCTTTTCCTGAGGATTATAAACTACTGTCTGCCGATAAATGTCGAAGTCTAAAAGAAATCACGACAATCCTTTTGGCACCATTTTCCAAGACCGCCGGTGAACACCATGCTCAGCGTCGTCTGCAGAAATATAAACAACCCTTGTTTTTGGTATTTCCATTTTCAAGCGAATCTGAAACCGAGACATCAGACCCATATCCAGACGCCGATTTGGTTGGCAAAATTATACAGACCCACCCAAATGTCACAGTTGTTGTTTCCACTGGAGTACAGATGCCCAACAATCTGCAATACCTGGAACCTGTTATTCCACAGATCGCAGAAGGCAGGGAACTCGACCAATTCGATCTACATTGTGATCTATTCGAATATATTAGTGAATCTCAACCTGCAGGTTAATTATCATGAACTACTCCCCTGTCTTCTATAGCCTGTCCGATGATGGTATCTGGCAGGGTAATGACCAATCACCACCGTATTTATTTACTCAGGATATCGCGATTGCCGTGGATGTTGCATTTGCAACCAAGCGCCCATTATTGATATCGGGTCCGCCCGGTAGTGGAAAATCAACACTTGCTCGGGCTATTGCGGGCATACAGGAATGCAGCTTTTTAACGCATACGCTGACCTCACGCAGCCGTATTGAGGATCTGACGGGTGATGTGGATCAACTGCAAAGGCTTCACGATGCCCAGGCCGCAGCAAAAAAAGACGTGGATCTTCTACCGGATTGGGCCTACCAAAAGCCGGGGTTATTCTGGTGGGCTTTTGAATCAGATACGGCACAAAAAAGAGGTGGTAACAATATAGAAGGTCTTGGCCCACGATTTAAAAAGCCTGTAATACCAGGCTATTTGATAGAAACAAAACCACTCGAAGCAGTGCTTCTGCTCGACGAAATTGACAAAGCCGAGCCAGATCTTCCGAACGATCTACTGGAACCACTGGATCAACGCGGTTTCAGTCGTCCCGACGGTCAGCCGGTCAAGGCGCCAAAAAAGCTTAAATTACTACTTGTCATTACCACGAACGGAGAACGTGGATTACCGTCAGCGTTTTTAAGACGCTGTGTAAGCCTTGAACTCGAACAACCAGACGATAAATCTCTGATCAGGATAGCGGACTATCATTTCCGTAAGATTGCGCGTCGAAAAAAATCACTGTATCAAAGCGTTGCCAGTAAAACTATGGCGATTTACCAGACAGCACGCGATCAAGACCGAAGACCACCCGGAACCAGTGAATATCTGGATGCGGTTCGCGCTTGTCTGGAACTGGATGTGACACCGGACAGCCCTGTTTGGAAACAGATTGAAAAAGCGACTCTGGACAAAGCCTCCAGTACCTAAATGGTCAACTCCGATTTAAAAAGTGGCGCTATCGGACTGGGTGATCTGGTTCGTGCGATAAAGCGACTGCAACCGCTGGCCGATGAAGATTTGCATCGAGTCGCCAAAAGCCTGGGTTTTGTATTTCATTCCTCATCTACCGGGGAAGAGTACGGTACACAGGCTATCCGTGGCGCATTTAACCGGCAACGGTTTGGGAAACAACCATTACCTACAGCAGAAAACCAGCCGTCTATTTCACCAAACCCCAGCATGCCACCCGTTCCTGAAATACCGCCGGGCCTGCCGGAAACAATTCTAGACACTGAGATCGAGATACTCAATAGTTTCGATTCCAACGAAGTGTCGATTCCCCCTAACATCGATAAGCATTCGTCGTTGCAAAATGAAACCCTCCTGCCACTACAACGACATAGCCTTTTTTCCAAAAATACTACCCGAGGCGTTTTGGTACCGGCAGTAGCCCAACCTGTGTTTGGAGAAGATCTTGATATTGTTAAAATTGTCGACACGCTTGTTCGTTGTCAACCTTTGCAGTGTTTACCCACCAAAAGCCGATACACAACTCGAAACGGCTGTCATTTGTTACTGGACTTCAGCGACCAGCTTACCCCCTGGTGGCCAGATATGCAGGATTTGATGCATCAACTACAGTCGATTCTTGGAAAAGAAGCCAGCCCGGTATACGAATTTGAAGGCGATCCAGCCAACGCAATGTGTTGGACCGCTCAGGAAGAAAAAGCCTGGAAGCCGATTAAAGGTATTCCTGTAGTCGTTGCCACAGATCTGGGATTGGTTTCGGTCAGAACTGAGAGCTACCGACCTGGTACAGATATATGGCGTCAATTCGCCCGACATTGCGCAAATCATCAGGTACCGTTGATCGCGTTAGTACCCGCTGAACCGCACCACTGGCCAAAAGATCTGAATCGTCTGATAAAATTGATCCACTGGAATCCGGCGACCGATGCTGCAAGTGTACACCGTCTCCTTGTTGATATCCGTTGAGAATATTATGAGCTGGATAGAGCCTTCTGTAGATGAAACAAAACTGGCGCATGATTACCGCCCGCTCACCAATCAGAATATCTCTGAAAAGCATCGATACCGACTAATCCAGGTTCTGGCTCTTGCTTTAAGGATTGACCCGCTGCTATTGCGTAATGCCCGCCTACGGTTTGCACCGCGTAGTGATACCGAATGGGAAACCGACATTTGGTTTTCGTCATTAATGCGTGCGCGTAATTCCAAATTTGCGGTAATGCGCGAAGGTACAGCGAGAACGCTTATAGACGATCTGGCAACAATTCCGGATGAATATCAAACTGCCTGGCAGTTCGTGGAACAACACACCCGTCATTGGCCGGAAACCGATCGCCTGGAACAAAGACTCCGCCTGGCGGCTGCAAAGAATGAACAGAATGTGTTGACGGCCGGTTTCGAACAAATGCTTAAAACCCTGCAACAAACCACGAATGACGATGAACGCCGCGAATGCGCGCGGTGGGTCAAGGGTAGCCTGTCGGGATTAATTTCAGAGGGGCAACACAGCCAAGAACTCGCCTGGTTACAGCAATATATCGCTGCGGCCCTGGGTTCATCTGGACAAATTCTGAACCGAAATGCGGCCGTAGAGCCAATACCCGAATGGCTGTTACATGCCCTACCAAAGGTTAAAGGACAAAATCTTTACCTTCGCCTTCGTCCTGGCGTTCTCGAATGTCTAAAGAAGAAGGATGATCTGCCGTATCATGAACTGGCACTTTCACTACCATTACCCACACCGATACTCATTGCAGAAGACAGCGGAAAATCTCGATGGGAAGGTTTTTGGCCGGGGCGCAGAATCAAAGTAGCAAATCGCCTTAAAATCTTGACACTGCAAACACTAACCGGCGAAAGGATCCGCATTACCGTAAAACACGATCAGAAAACAGATTCTAAATCAACAAACCCGCCAGCAGATAATGTTGTGTTGGTCTATATGTCCCCCGACGAAAAAATCGCCCGAGAACTCGTTGCTTTTCTGAAAAAGCACAATATCAAAGTTAAACTGCTTGAAGAGCATGCGGAAAAACCGGCTGATTCTTCAGCCGCTGATAATACACAAATTTTACGCCTCTGGACCCGTACCGCAGCGGATTATTGGCAAAGAATATCACAACAAACACCATGGATAGGTGGGCAAGGATTGATTTTGCGTACAGAACCAAGTGCACCTCTGCTTAAAGGCATGACAGCGGCTCAGGTGTACGAGCTTTCGGACTGGAAAAAAAAACAAGACAAAGGAGCTGTCAAAAATCTACTGGAGGCAGTGAATCATTTTCTGGCCAATCCGAAGATTAGCGCAAAAACTAACGATATTCCGTTAGATGAATCTGAGGAAAATATCCACACCGGCGATACACCTGAAAACAAAATAGACCTATTGCTAAAAGAGATCAAAGACCCTGCCACAGAACCGCCACGCCGCCTGGAATTTGGCGACCGGCTGGCCGAGATCGGCGAT
>CAZGQY010000039.1:0-25625 GCA_964528035.1 uncultured Methylococcaceae bacterium
TATCAAGGCCATATCTATACGCATGCATTACAATGGGCGGTTGGCTTGGAGTTATTTTTACTGTCCAAAGATCCCTGGCGAATGGTGTTATCGACCGATCATCCGAATGGCGGGTCATTTGAGAATTATCCCATGCTCATTCGCCTGTTAATGGATAAGGAGTTTCGTCGGGAGCAGGCCAAAAATGTCAATCAAAAAGCTTTGGCGAAAACCGGTTTGATGGACATTGATCGTGAAATGACAATGCAGGAAATAGCGATTATTACTCGTGCGGGGCCTGCTAAACTTCTGGGCTTGACACAGAAAGGTCATTTGGGTGTCGGGGCGGATGCGGATATTACAATTTACGACGAAAATGATGATCGGGAAGCCATGTTTAATGCCGCCCGTTATGTCATAAAAAGTGGCGAGATCTTTATCGATAATCATGAATTCCGTGGTGATCAGCATGGCCGAATGTTTCATGTTGCGCCACAGTATGATCAAGATATCGAAGGCAAGATACGGCCATTTTTTGAGGATTATTACTCTATTCAGTTTGATAACTATGCCGTGGAAGATTGGTCTCTGGGAGAGCATCAAATCATTCCAACTTCCTGATATCAGCGTTCCTTCGGAAACTTTAAACTGTCGGTTAACGTAAGAAAATCAACAAACGTAGCGAATAAATAATGTATATTCAATCCACCGAAATTATCGATACATTTGCCGAAGCTTTCAAAATGTGGGGGGCTCGGTTTGTAATTACAGCAGAAAGCGAAAAATGGGCAATGGCCTCTGGTCGAGCGGTGACCGGCTTTGCGACTTCGGTGATCGGTTGTAAGTGTGAAGCCGGAATAGAATGCCAGCTTTCTCCAGAGGAAACACCCGATGGCCGCCCCGGTGTCAGTGTATTGTTGTTTGGATTTAGCGCCGATGGTTTGGGCAAACGCCTTGTAGAGCGAATAGGTCAGTGTGTTATGACGTGTCCAACGACCGCATGCTATAACGGCTTGGACGCTGACAAAATGGTTGTTGTCGGCGGTAAGCTGCGCTATTTCGGTGATGGTTACCAGTCGAGCAAACTGGTGGGTGATCGTCGGCTATGGCGAATTCCTGTGATGGAAGGAGAATTTTTAATCGATGAATCATTTGGTGTTCAGCCTGCAGTGGGTGGCGGAAACATACTGATTTTGGGCAAGAACCCTGCGGTGACTCTTAAAGCGGCGGAAGCGGCGGCAGAAGCGATGCGCATTCCTGGGGTTATTTTGCCGTTTCCGGATGGCGTGGTTCGTAGTGGCAGTAAACCGGGATCGAAATATAAAGAACTGCCTGCTTCGACAAACGATGAATATTGTCCCAGCCTTCGAGGCTGCGCACCGCAAACCAGTCTACCGGATGAAGTTGCCTGTGTTTTGGAAGTGGTTATCGATGGATTGGACGAGAACGCGGTTAAGGAGTCCATGAAGCAGGGGATTAGAGCAGCTGCCCAAGAAGGTATTGTACAAATATCGGCCGGAAACTACGGCGGTGGATTGGGTCAGTTTAAAATTCGATTAAACGAATTAGTACAGGGGTGAGTATGAAACTTAGCTTACACACATTACCAGAAGTACCTTTAGAAGCGGAAGTGATCTCACCGGATAAACTGCAGGGTTTGTCAGAATCTGAGGTGGCTGCTTTGTCTATTTATCATGGCAATCGAAAAGTACCGCTGGGTGAATTTTTTACAGTCTCTGGAACAGTTGATTCGTCAGACGGCCTGGTGGAAATCGAAGGTGATTTATCCAGGGTAAAGCTGTTGGGGTATGCCATGTCCACCGGTCGCTTGGTTATTGTCGGCGATGTTGGCGCTCATTTGGGGGCCAATATGTCTGGGGGAGAAATTTCGCTGGATGGAAATGCAGGTGACTGGGTAGGTCGGGAGATGTCAGGTGGTCGTATTGTCATTACTGGCAACGCCGGGCATATGGTTGGCAGTGCGGTTCGTGGCAGTTCAGTCGGTGTCCAGGGTGGCGAAATTATTATCCACGGTAACGCATTAAATGAAGTTGGCAACGGAATGCGCCGAGGACTGATTGCTATTGGTGGGGATGCCTACGATTTTGCTGGAGCCAATATGCTGGCCGGTACCATTGTGGTATTGGGGAAATTGGGGATGCGGCCAGGTGCAGGTATGAAACGTGGGTCGATTATCTCTATGCAGAAAACCGAACTTTTGCCTACATTTACCTATAACTCAACCATTCAGCCGGATTTCATCCGGTTTTATCTGTTTCATTTGCGAAAAATGGGGTTGTCAGTTAGCGACGAGAGTATTAACGGCAGTTATGAGCGCTGGAGTGGCGATTCACTGGAGCTGAATAAAGGTGAGATTCTGATGTATACGGGCTGAACTGACTCTGGTTCCCGTTTAAATAAAGAAATTTTGCCGGTGATCCCCAATACGCAAATGATGTGACGAACAATATGGAGCGTTGTTGGTGGTTAGGGTTTGGCCCAATATCCAAAAAAACATATACTTAGCCTCCAGTTGGATTAGGTGGTGGAATGTCTTTGCTTTTTCGATAGCCAGGCGTAGTTGTGTATGGATTGTAAGTCATTGTCGACGCGTTGCTGCTTTTGTTTTTTTGTTTCTCGTTGCGTTTGTTTGCTTCGCCACTGAAGAAAATTCTGAGGACTATTCTGATCCACTGAGACATCCCCGGTATTCTGGTCAACTGGATTTACAACTTACTGCGGATGAAACTGCCTGGGTTACCCAACACCCGGTCATTGATATCGGTGTCGATGGTGGTTGGCCACCGATTGACTTTATCGACAATAGTGGCAGACATAGTGGTATTGCGGCCAGCTATATTCGTCTGATCGAAGAACGGCTTAATATACGGTTCAAGATCCATCCCGGGCCTACTTTCAAGGGGATGCTTGAAAAAGTTCGTGCGGGCCATCTCAAGGTCGGTGCTACCATTGTTGAAAACGAAGAAAGGGCTAAAGATCTTGTTTTTAGCAAATCGTTTTTCGAAGCCCGTCGTGTGATCGTTGCACGACGCAATGCATACCAATATCAAACAATAAAAGAATTATCCGGAAAGACTGTTGCTATCGAAACGGATTTTTCAACTGCCAAACAACTCAGTTCATCTTATCCTGAAATTAAGCTGATATATTTCGATTCGACCTTGGATGCGCTCAAAGCAGTGTCCTGGGAGCAGGCTGATGCATATGTGGGAAATCAACTGGTGATCCATTGGTTGATCCAGCAAGAGCAGCTTAGCAATCTAAAAATCTCTGGCGGCACCGGTCTTTCCCCCTCTTTGCAACGCTTTGCAGTGTATCGTGAGCAGCATTGGTTGCCCTTTGTAGAGATACTCAATAAGGTGCTTGCAAGTATTACTGACAAGGAACGTCGGAGTATTACACAAAGCTGGATAAGAACAGAAGATAGCGAAATTGCATTAAAACTAGACCTGACCCCTAAGCATTCTGACCCCTAAGCAGCGTCGATGGATGAATCAGGTCGGTGCTGTTCGTCTTGGTGTGGATCCCAAGTGGCCGCCGATTGAGTTCATTAATGATCTGGGGAAGTATCAGGGAATATCCTCGGATTATGTGCACTTGTTGTCGGGGTTATTGGGCCTGGAAATGGTACCTGTCTCTGATTTAAGCTGGCAGCAAGTCATCGCGCGCGTGAAATTGGGTGAGGTTGATTTGCTGCCGGCTGTTGCCTATAGCAAACACAGAGAGCAATTTCTGAATTTTACCAAACCTTATATTAGTCACCCAATGGTCGTTTTTACCAGCAATCAAGCCGAATTTATTGGTGGCCTTGATGAATTGTCAGACAAGAGGGTTATAGTAGAAAAAGGTTACGTAACCGAGGACCATTTGCGACGCGATTACCCAAAAATTCAGCTGATTTTGGTCGACGAAACCAAGCAGGCACTGACAAAACTTTCGCAGGGTGAAGCGGATGCCTATGTAGGAGGGCTTGCGGTCGGTAGTTATTTGATTAAGAAAAATGGCTTAACCAATTTGAAAGTCGCTGCGCCTTCGCCTTATAGCTACGACATTGCTATGGCGGTGCGAAAAGACTGGCCGGAATTGGTTCCGATTATTCAACTGGGTCTGGATGCCATTACTGAACAGGAAAAAATAGCTATTCGTAAACGATGGCTTGCGATTCAATACGATGTGGATGTTGACTATTCATTGGTTTGGCGAGTCGTCGGTGTATCCATAGTTTTACTTGCGCTGGCCATACTGTGGTTGTTTCAGGTACGTCGTCACACCCGAATGCTGCAGGCGAGTGAGAGTCGATTTGAACTTGCAATGTTCGCGGTAGCGCAGAGTATTTGGGAATGGAATTGCATTACCGGCGAAAGACACTTTACTCCCAGTCTGTTTCTCGAACTAGGCTATAAAGAGGAAGAAATACCCACGACCAATGATGACTGGCTTGCGATGATACATCCGGATGATCGTTCAGAGCGAAAAGTTAAATTGGCTGCCCAGGAACGAGATCCTTTGAATCGAGATGAGCGCATCGAACTGAGTTATCGAGTTCGCAGGGCAGATCGTGGTTATGCACATGTTGTGGCGGGGGGGAAAGTCACTGAACGGGATAAATCTGGAAATACCATTAAACGGGTCGGTACCATTAGAGATATTACGGTCCAGAAAGAAGCCGAGGAACAATTCAAATTGCTGATCAATGCCTTGCCCGCCTCGGTGGTGGTTGCCGATACAGCAGGGAAAATATTACTTCATAATCCCGAGGCGGCTCGGGAATACAAAAGCGCAGACAATCTGGTGGGTCGCAATACCGTAGAATTTTACGCGGACCCTGGGGAACGGGATCGGCTTTTAGAAATTCTCAGCCGAGAGGGCAATGTGACACGCCTGCCCGTGAAATACAAAATGGATGACAACACCCGGATTGATAGTTTGTTGTCGATTATCCCCATCCGATTTAAGGGACGGCCCGCATTTCTGGGTGTCATGGTGAATATCACCGATCGCATCGAAATGGAGGAAAGTCTCGCCGAAGCAAAAGAAGCGGCTGAAGAAGCGAATCGATTTAAGAGTAGTTTTCTTGCCAATATGAGCCATGAAATTCGCACGCCAATGAATGCCATATTGGGATTGGGCTATTTGGCGCTAAAAACCGACTTGACGACACGCCAGCGTAACTATATCGAAAAAATACACAGTTCAGCCGAAGCGCTGTTGGGCCTGATCAATGATATTCTGGATGTATCCAAAATTGAAGCGGGCAAGCTGGATATTGAAAGTGTCGAATTTTGTCTGGGTGATGTATTGGATAAATTATCTTCGATGTTGGCGATGAGGGCCCAGGATAAGGGCTTGGAACTGATTTATTCTATAGCAAATAATGTCCCTGAAAATTTGATGGGGGATCCTTTGCGCCTGGGACAGGTACTAATCAATTTGATTGCAAATGCGGTTAAGTTTACAGAACAGGGTGAGATAGTACTTCGTATTGAATGCGTCGAACAGAATTCCAACAGTGTCACTTTATGTTTTTCCGTTATAGATACTGGGATAGGTATTGCTCAGGAACAGGTCGATCGGTTATTTCTAGCATTTTCCCAGGCAGATGAGTCACATTCCCGGCACTATGGGGGTACGGGTCTGGGCTTGGCAGTGAGTCATTTACTGGTTGATTTGATGGGAGGTTCCAAGATTGGAGTGATGAGCACTGAGGGTCAGGGAAGTCGCTTTTCGTTTCAACTATCTTTTGCGTTACCAGCGACCGATTCGAGTGTTCGCGAAACCGTCGTTGATCATGCAAAATCTCATATTTTAATCGTAGATGATAATCCAACAGCAAGGCGGATCTTGAGCGAACAACTTGAGTCTAGCCAATACGATGTCAGCCTGGCAGTGTCCGGTGCGGATGCTATTCAGCGAATCGAGAAAATGTTTGAAGCAAACGAAAAATTATTTGATTTGATACTAATGGATTGGCAGATGCCAGGAGTAAATGGCGTTGCGGCGTCGAATACTCTGCGTGCGACCAAAAAACTTCCAACTATACCGATCATAATAATGTCACAGAGTTGCGATCGAGGTGAGATCAAAAGCCAGGCTGAGCAGGCAGGATTGGAGGGTTGTCTGGAAAAACCATTTGCCCCGGCTACACTAATCACTGAGATTAATCGGGTTCTTGAGGGAGGATATGCTCTAACGGGAAAATCGCCTGCTGACTGGTTTTTATCCGAATTAATGGGGCGAGTATTGGTCGTCGAAGACAATAAAATAAATCAAATGGTTGCTAAGGAGGTACTTCAAGGTTTTGGTCTGTCCGTCGATGTCGCCGACGATGGGGACGCAGGACTTGCTGCGATTGGTGATGGTGCATTTGATTTGGTACTGATGGATATACAGATGCCGGGTATGGATGGCTTTGAAACAACCAGGAAAATCCGCGAAAACCCATCGTGGTGTGATTTGCCTGTGCTTGCGATGACGGCACATACGATGGTCGGAGAGCGGGATAAATGTTTGGCCGCGGGTATGGATGATCATGTTGCAAAACCGATAGATCCGCAACGTTTGTATACAGCATTGGCTGAGTGGTTGCCATATAAAAATTCCGGGAATCGATTGCAGTCCCGGCCAGAAAAACCAACACCGAGTCAGATAAAAACGTTACCTGGAATGGAAATTGATATTGGCATCCAGCGTGTGGGCGGAAGTCGAAAACTTTTTCGCAAATTGCTGGGTGATTTTCTCCAGGATCATGGCAATGATATTGATAATATCGGCCTTGTGATTGGACGAGGAGAATATGCGCTCGCGGAACTCAATGTGCACACTATTCACGGTGTTGCGGGGCATATTGGCGCACGTGACCTGCAGAGGGCAGCAGGTTCTTTGGAACATGCTCTGTCTATCCAGGGCGCATCGATCCAAAGCAAATATGAGGAATTCCGAACGGCATTTAGCCAAACGGCGACAAATATATCAAGCTGGTTAGAGCTGGGTTCAGTATCCGATTCTAAGGTCGTGCCCAAGTATACGGTTCAGTATGATATTGAATTTATTGCGGAACTCGATAAACTATTGGTCAGAGGCAGTCCTTATGTTGGCGAATTGTTAGCGCGTTTGGAGACGACTGGTTTGTCAGTTGAAGTTGAGGATAAGATCTCTTTATTAAATCGGTACGTGGATGTATATGATTTTCAAAATGCGCGTTCGGTAGTGGCTATTCTGAAGGAATTACATATAAGTCAGAAAGGGTGATTGGATGAGTGAGAATAGAGAAAGGATTTTGATTGTTGATGACGAGCGTTTTTATATTAATGTTCTTGTCGAGATGCTCAGAAATGATTATGAAATTTCAGTGGCTAGTGGTGGTGAAGAAGCCCTTCGTCAAGCACAATCAGAATTTCCTCCGGATTTAATTCTACTTGATATATTAATGCCGAAAATGGATGGCTATGAGGTCTGTCGCTTACTTAAAGCGGATCAACGGACTGTTGGTATTCCTATTATCTACCTGACAATTAAAGCTGAGGTTGATTACGAACTTAAGGGTTTTGAATTGGGTGCAGTGGATTACATCACCAAACCGGTGAATGCATCGATCGTACTGGCACGGGTATCAACACAACTTGCATTGAGGCAGTCACAAAAACAATTGGCTCAGCATAACAGTCAGTTGGAAGTAATGATTGAAGAACGAACTCAGGAAATCGGCCTTACTCAGGATGTGGCGATTCTCTGTATGGCGTCTTTGGCGGAAACCCGCGACAATGAAACAGGCTATCACATACGCCGTACTCAGCATTACGTAAAGTTATTGGCGGATTATTTGTGTGCCAGTGGTGTTCATTTGGATCTATTAAATGATCGATATATAAACCTGTTGTTCAAATCGGCGCCCTTGCATGACATCGGAAAGGTGGGTGTTGCTGACCGCATATTATTGCACCCGGGGCCGCTGCACGGTGAAGACTGGGAGGAAATGAAGCGTCATACGGACTATGGTGTGGCCGCTATAGAACGTGCAGAAGGCGAGTACGGGAGTACCCATTTTCTCAATCTGGCGAAAGAGATTGTCGGTACTCACCATGAAAAATGGAACGGTAGTGGTTATCCGCTGGGCTTAAAGGCTGAAGCCATTCCATTATCCGGCCGACTTATGGCGGTTGCAGATGTGTACGATGCCCTGATTTCAATACGGGTGTATAAGCCTGCTTTCCCGCATGAAGAAGCAGTGGAATATATATTGAGTCAGAAGGGCGATCATTTCGATCCTGAACTTGTCGTAGCCTTTGAAGAAATTCAGGGTGATTTTGCGGAGGTGGCTCGACGATTTAAGGATGAATGATCCGACTAGCTTCATTTTTGACAGGGTTTTAAAAATTCACACTTAAGTGGTTAAAAATTGAATGCGCTGGATGCTGACTGTCCGCCATAATTGCATTGATGCGCTCCGGGTTTTTTGATCCGATCGTATCCAACGCGTGCTGCATACCTTGCCAATAGGCATTCTTGTTCGAAATATCACTTAGCAGTGATGCTACCTCAGTTGCCCGGCCTTTGTCCGCTATTTCCTGAAACAACATAATTCCATCATCGTCGATATTCGATTGATTTTGATGGTTTGCGTTCTCTATGAAACGTTGAACCAATGGTAAAGCGGCTGTCCACCTCTCATTGGCAGCCAACAGCGTTGCCAGGGTATGCGTATAGCAAATGTTGTTTGGATTTAGTTTTATGGCTTTTTGAGCAAATTTTACAGCTTCATTGAAATTACCCTTACGTGTATACAAAAACCAGGCGAGATTATTATAAGCGGTGGGATCTGAGGGCTCAGCTTTAATTCCACATCGGAAAGCATTTTCAACGTCGGCGTAACGTTTTGTCTGGGCTCTGAGTAAGTCACCCAGATGATTTCAGGGTAGCGCCAATTTGGAATCAATGTTAATCGCATTGCGGTAAGCCTGTTCGGCTTCGTTGAATTTCTTACTATGAATTTCCAGCAATTTGCCCAGATTAATTTGTAAGATCGCCAGATTGGGTTCTGCGGAGATGGCGGTTCTGAATATGTTCTCAGCCTGTTTAATTTCGGCTTTTTTGGGCGAGGGGTTGATGATCAGCCACGCGTCCCAACTGATTGCTGCCAGAACCGGATCCTGCCAGTGTTCTGTTGCAGATTCGACGCCTGAGGTATCACTGAGTGATGTCATTTCCCCGGATCCTATAGCCTGGTATAAAGTACTGGAATGAGTTTTTAACAGTTGCCTCCATTTATTTGCTTCGTCAAAAAGAAATTGTTCAAGCATTTTCCATTTGTTTTCACTAAATTCTTGTGCCTGGTCTTCTATAAATTGTTTTTCTTGTTCGCTCAAACAGGGAGAACCAAGCAAGCAATCCGTAAAAGAATCCAACACAATGTTGGTATTTGCTAACTCCCGCATTATATTGAGTCGAAAATTTCTGCGTGTCCTGATATGTTGTATTTTTGTCTGCATCCCCTCAGGAAAGGTACTAATAGAACACAATTGGGAAAATGACCCTGGACTTATATCGGTAATGACTGATGACTGCAACACCTGGAATTCCAGCGCATGCTGAAGTGCTGGGATGTTGATTGTCTGTGCTAACGCCAGGCTAAATTCCGCTTCCCGTAGGTCAGACGGGGGTGTTACCAGATGTAATCTGGCGCGGAATTGCAGTTCTTTGTTACTGAAAATTAGTTTCAGGAAGCGCACTAACCAAATCAGTTTTTTTTGCGTGATCGGATTCCTGCGTTGTAAAAACCAAATATTGAATAGTCGTTCACTAATAAAATATGCCGAATTTTTTCCTCGTTTCGAATTTACGCTATCGGCGAGTATATGATCGAGAGACTTTAGTTCTTTTGATACGATATCCAAAGGTAGATCGAGCTTCTTTGCAATTTGGTTTTTGTTAATTGGATCCCAATTTATTGCAATGATATCTAGTACTTTTCGGCTGTTGGGAGACAGTGATTCTGTACGTGCCTGGTACCACGGTGAAGTATTATCAAGTGTTTGTTCCAGTTTGCGCCGAATATCGGAATCGACCCCTAAAGAGATCATATTGTATATTGTCGCCGTGGTTCTGGGGTTGCCGTTAGTGAGTGCGTACAAACGTTTTTTGCGTTGTGGCCACTCGTTAAAAAATGGCATTAATTGATAGGCGCGCTGATTCCTGGCGAGTTGTTTAATCGTTGCATGGCATTCGGATTCCGAAAACTTCCTTAATGTATATACCTCGATCAAATCGTTGTTAATTTGGTTATTTAGAGCAACGCGCTCTGTACCTGGCAAACAAGTCCCGATTACTCGAATATTTGGATTTGTATACAAAACATCCAGGAATGTTGATAAGTCGGGGTCAATTCGTTGCAGCAGTAGATTCAGATTGTCGAGCAACAGCAGAAGCCGTTGATTGTTCAGGCGTAAGCGATCAATTAGCGGACTTAGAGTTGAACCAATAGCATTTTTTGTGGTGCAGATGGTCGGATTTTTAACCTTAGTGATCAAGTGTGTTTCAATCATCTGGGGCGATGAATCGGGAAGAGCGTTTAGAGTGGAGATCCAAAAATCTTCGGCATTGGTGATACTGAAATAATCTTCCAGAAAACTGACTCTTGCATATTGTCGGATGGTTTCCGGGTTCTGGTCGGCTGCATCGGCTAAACGTCGTAACAAACTGGTTTTACCAAAACCGCTTTCTCCGGAAACAACATAGTGTTTTAGCTGCTCAGATCTCAGATTGTTCAGAACGTTTCCGATAAATTCATCGTCCGATGATCGGTAGTTTTGAATGCCGGTGGTCCTCTCTTCAGAATTGTTATCCTGCGTATCTGACCATAAGTCATTTTGTTTATTCATTTGGATTAATCGTAGCTGGAAATAAGTTCATATGAACAGTATGTCGTAAGCGCGAAAAAGAGACATTATGAATTTCGCTCAGGTTTATTTTTAACTTATTGCAGCTGACTTGACAGTGATATTGAAATCAGGCCAAATAAAAATAAAAAATTAAGAATTGTATATCTATATTATGCATCAGCCTGAATCTCAATCAGTTGTTAATTATATTCGTAAAAGATCTGCCAAGAAACTACCGACTCAGTTATCTTTACAGCTAATTACTGAAATAGGCTTAGGGTTAATTGAATCGAGTAAACAAGATAGTGGTGAAATAGTCAAATGTCACAATAAAAGGCTATCAGGTTTTCATTCATCAAGAGATATAGCTGATATAGATATAATCGACCAATTAGTTATGGGGTATCCCGCATTGCAGGCGATAACAGTTGCAGCAAGGGAAACAAACGAACCTAATGGGGCGGAGAAATGCCAACAGTCGACTAGTGAGAAACAGGATGTATATGCCCTGGGTCGAATTGCGTGTGAGCTATTAACCGGGATTCGACCCGCTATGGATAATGAGCCTTTGGAATCCAGGTACGATGCAATAGTGATTGGCCAGAATAGAGTTAAGCGGTGGCAGCTTCAGGCTTTAAGCAAAGCGCTTGCCTCGGATCCAACTCAAAGGCCCAGCATAGAAAAGTTTCTTGCGGAATTGAATACGCCTTCGGTTATACCGTTGCTTCAGCGGACAAGCGTTTTGTTGATTGTTGTAATGCTGGGGTTAGCTGGAATGTATGGCTTGAGTTCTGTGGATAGCGAGAAAATTCAAGGTGCGGATCGATATTTAAAAGATTCGGAATCTGGAAAAGAGGGCGTTGACTTTGCCCTTTTTGAAGTACAGGAATTGTCAGATTACATCGCAACTAATACGGATTTACACCGTTTCGATAAATCTCGTCCTGTGGAGGAACAATGGCTCGAACCGCTTGTCTCTATGGATGAAGTTGCCGCGGCATATTTCAAGTTATTGTCTGTTGATCCGAAAAACAGCGCTGCACAACGAGGCTTACAAGAGATCGGTGACAAATACCTGCAATTGATTCATAAGGTTCTGGAAACTGGCGATAAGCAGTTCGCCAATGAATTGCTTGAACGCGGTTTAAACAGTGTTCCGAAACATAAGCGACTGTTAAGTTTGCGAAATAAAATACAAAATCCTGCGACGAAAAAAGCATTGGACAATTCGGTGGTTAAAGCGATAGCCAGGTTGGTAAAGGATGCGGATGAGCACATAAAGGCTTCACGTTTTATACTCCCACTAAGAAATAATGCAGTAGAAACCTATAAGGAAATTCTTCGCCTGGATTCGCATAACTCGGTCGCGGTGGATGGATTAAACTCCATGGCGACGGTATTTGAGAATGCCGCGCAGGAGTCGTTGGCAGCCGGAAATTTAGAGGAAAGTTTGGCGCTGATCGAACAAGGATTGATGATCAGACCGAAGCACACCCATTTGCTAACTTTACAAACGGCTCTTGCTGCGGAACTGGCTGAGTCATCCATGCGTTAGTATGGTTTTGGTAGGTACAGGGCTGTGCAACAGCTTGATTGGCAGATCATGAATCCATTTAATTTTATTCCCCGACTCGTCTTATTGGTGCTGATAACAACCCTATTGGTATTGTTGACAGGACAGGCCGCATTTGCACAAGCCAGTTACGATTTAATGCGGGCGGCCCACTCCGGGGATTTGCCATGGCTAAAGAGTACTATCGAGGCGGGTGCCGATATTGACGCGCGTGATGCCAGCGGTTCAACAGCATTAATGTTGGCTGCTTCAAGCGGACATATCGGCATCGTGCGGGAATTGTTGTCGAGAGGCGTTAATGTTAATTTTCGGAACGATTATGGTTGGACACCACTGATGTTGGCGAAGGCAAACCGCCATATGGAAATAGTTCGCCTGATGCAGGCACGAGGATCCGATTACGAAATTGTTGATAAAACGGATGATGTACCGATATTTTTAGAAAAAAAGGTATCTTCTCCTCCAGTGGAGGCGGCTATTCAGAAGGAATTCGAAGGTATGCGCCCCTTTCAGGTTGTTCAAACCGATATAGAAGAAGCGTTGGATAAAGAACACATGTTATCCGCTCATCAAACGGACGATGTAGCGATGATTTTGGAAAAAAAATTACCTCCACTCAAAATGGAAGCCACAGTCAAGAAAGAACCCGAGGATGCACTCCCACTCCAGACTGTTCAAATCGATATTGAAAAAGAGTTGGATAAAGAATATTTGTTATCCACTGATCAAGCGGACGATGTAGCGGTGATTCTGGAAAACAAAGTACCTGGTTCCGAAGTGAGTATCATGATGAAGAATGAAACGGATGATGACCACCAACCTCCCGCTGTTCAGATCGATACAGAAAAAAAGTTGAATAATGAACAAAGCCTAACGGTTGATATTGCTGGCTTATTGGAGGCGGCGGAGCGCCACATGGACGCGTCGCGATTGACCAGGCCAGCTCATGATAATGCCTATACCTCTTTTCTTCGCGTTCTCGAGCATGATCAGCAGAATCGCCAGGCTAAAGACGGCATGCAGCGTATTGCCAGTTATTATGAAAAGCGAGCTGCGGATCAATTGTCAAGCGGTGCATTTCGGGCCAGCCTGAATACAACACGTAGAGGCTTGAAAGTTCTGCCGGATCACGCTGGATTACAGCGAATACAATCCAATGCGCAAGCTTCGCTCAATGCGAAAAAAGCGCAGCAGAGGCGCATAGCTCCTGCACAATCAGAACTTCGCGAAAAAGTCGCAGCGCTCAACAAAATTGAAAAAAAGCTGGAGGAGCAGGAGCAGAGGAAGCGGGAATCCGTTCAGACTATCCTGCTCCGCCGCTATGTATCTGAAGAAGACAGGTTGGACGAACAAGAGCAGGAGATTCGTACATCCATTCAAAACACGCTGCAACGCCGGTATAAATCTGAATAACGTGAATCGTCCAAATTCAGCCCGTTACGTTTATGAAGTGTTTTGTAACAGCTTACCGTAGTAGTCTTGGATATATTAGGTTACTGCAACAGGGATATTGCAGCAGAGCAGACCTTACAGGGGTACGTTTAGAATATCAAAGACTTGCCAGCAATTTTAATTGTGGAGAATAACCTTTCCGTATGTTGGGTTTCGTGCTTTAACTACAACCTACAGTAGTATGTCTGTAAGTCAATATTAGAATTGCTGAAGACTTGCGCGTCCAAATGGCTGAAATACAAGATTGAGGAGCACTAGGGTTTCCAGTTTCTATATTCCAGGCTTATCAGACCAATAATATCGGAGCGCAAGCCTTTTCTATTTAATGGTACCAATACATTGCCGGCAACAATCAAATTATCAACTGCTCTCCATTTGACGCCAATGGCTGCGTCATATATCTCGTCGCCGACGCCATCACCACCCAGTTCGTTGCGGCCGACAAAATCGAAGATACCCGTAAGGGTCTGGTTGCCCACCTCGAAACCCGCAGTATAATTTAGATTGTCTCGCTTACGATCACCGAGGTCAAATCGATAACCCAGATTTAAATGGATGCGAACCCATTCACCAAGATCTGCAGAACTAATCAGGAATGGCCGAATGGTGGTGCTGCCAGTTCCAAGGAAATTGTCTTGATCACCATTTTGAAGCTTGACCTGGAGGGCACCTGCCAAATCAAATTGTTCAGCGTCCAGTGCGTAATATTTGGCCGACAACAGAATGTCACCAAAGCCGACGGCACTGTCGCTTGCTGAGTCTGTTGGGGAGTCGCCCGTACCACCTAGCTGGTGAAATGGGGTAAATCGTCTTCCAGTTGCCGGGTCAATGCGCGAAAATGGGTTTTGCGGTGATGAGATAACCGTGGCGTTGGCGGTAATGTCCATACTGACGCGCACCAGTGGCACGCTAATTCCCAAATCCAACTTATCAGTTACACCGTAGGCCCCTGAAAAAAGAATGGACGCGATGTCAATATCGGTGTCCGAGACGATTTGTATCGAGTCATTTTCAAAGCTCTCTCTGATAATCGGGTCGCCGAGGGTATTGGAGCGATGGGGCGCGAATTGTGTCAGTTTGCTTAGATCTCTACCTTCCAGGGTGTCGTATTGGTAGTAACTGAAGGCGAATGAGGTACTAAATTTTCCTTTACCTAATGTTTGCGGTCGTTCTGCTAATATTGGCCCCAACGTCGTAGAGGTTTCCGAATAACTCCCGGTGGTGGGGTTGAATTTGAAGGTCGGGCCACCGGCCGATGCGGCTACTGGGATTGGCTGAAATTCTGAAGCGATTAATCGATTCAATTTCGACAACATTGATTGAGATGACAGCACAAATTGCTCTCGATGGCTTGGAAATCCTGCGCCACTAACTGTATCGACCTGAATTCCATCACCCCCGTATAAGCCGGGAATAATATCAACCAGGTCTCGCGCCGAAGCCACGGAAATGCCCAGTACAGTAAGTAAGGTCCAGATGAAACTTTTATTATGTTGCATTTTTGTCTTCCCAATCAGATGACTCCGACAGAATTGAACGAATCGGGTCAGTAATTATTGTTGTTTTCTTAGATCAGGTTTTGTCTACATATAGAATAAATACTTTTAATAGATATTAATATCTAAATTTAGAGTAAACACTTAGCCTTTGATTGGAATTCTATCGCACATTCCCGGGTTAACATAAGAAATTTTTGAAAAAAGCCAATAAGCCGGAATATAGATTGGTTTATTTAGAGTCACTAAATTAGGAAGCGAATAACAGCTAAAGTGTGACTATGTAATACGTGCATAGTCACCCTTCAGGTCTCAGAAGAACCATTTCACTGGTGGGCAAGGACTCTGGTCATGGGCGACTGCACTGGTCAGGTAATTTTGATGAAGTGCAGGATTTTTAGAATCAAATTCGCAGTTGTCTCTTTGCCTGTCAAATATTTTCATTGTAAAGAGGCTGGGCACCGATACGCCGGTCAATTTCTCTGTTGATTTTTTGATAAGCGTTGCTGTTTACGTTACCAAAGCGCCGCTTAAATGTCGCTGCATCCATATGACCCGGTAATCCTTTCACGCTAGGCATAATGTCTTTGTCGCGAATGCCGTTGGTTAATTTTCGCTGCAGTATCAATGCGGATTGCGGTGATTTAATCGCTGATTCTGCAAAACGAATTCCGGCTCGATCAGCAAGCAAATCTGCAAAGCTAAAGCCACTGCCACCCGTGTGCGAATCCTGAAGTTCTTTAAAAAGGCCAACAGCATCTGAAAGTAAAGCGTCACCGCCAGCAGTTAATGCTGCGGATACTAGAAAATGCTGGGCATAGTCATAGCGAGCGTTCAACAAAAAGTGAAACGCCCTCAGTCTGCCAAGTCGTGATCTTTTGGGAATCAGTTGATTCATTCCGTGGCCGGACGCCCATGCTCCGAGAACAATTAACAATGATCGATTTTCTTTTACTGGATCGTGGTTTCGACTGCGCTCAGAAGCCAATTGAAACATAGGTAGCAAAAGGTCTGCTAACGTCTTTTTGCTTTTGTTATGTTGCAGGTTAAAGATTTCTTCGTAGTATGCCAGAAAGGAATCCTGCTCGGGTTTTGTGAACATTTGTTCCCGCGTTTGGGCGATCAATTCCGGGAGCCATAAATAGTCTATTGCAATGTGGCGATTGTTAAAATTTATTGATTGAACGATATTCCTGTAAATTTGATATTGTTCAGTCTGTTTTAAAATTAACACAGCTAGTTTGAACAAGTAATTGGAAAGCCAATCTGTTATTTCAATTGAACCCAGAGAAACATTTGTCAAAGATATTGTGTTATTGGTTGCTAACAGTGTCGACTGGAAATTCAAAAAACGCTTCTTGGTAATTCTTGATATTGGAATGGGAACTGTTGCTGTTAATCGAGCCGCACTGGGCAGTACTTTGATTGTCGCTGCACCGCCTTTGCGTTGGGCAAAATAGTTTACAGCAATATTGATGTGATTTTGTGGAATCCTAATGGTTTGTTGACTACCCGGCGGATGTTTGCGGGGGTCGTGAAATCGGATGAGCTGTTGGACCTGGCGTATGTCACGGTGCGACAAAGGCGTCTGTTCTGCAACAGACCGTGACTCTGATAAGGCTAAGCAGAATACTCCTAGTAACGAGAACGTAGTTACTATCAATACAACCAAAGTAATACGCAGTATCAGTTTCATTATTAATAATTAGTTAGCCAACAGATGAAAACTAAGGTTTTGGCTTTGATTTTTTTTGTTTAGTGACTTTAGCGGTTTTCTTGGGCTCGGTTTTATTCGAATTCATTTTTGAAATTTTCAGTAGTTGACCGGATACCCACACTTTTTTTAAATCTCTGAATACTTCCCGTGGCATACCCTCTGGCAGATCTACAACACTGAAATCATCGTGGATATCGATGCGCCCGATAAACTGACTGTCTAGTCCGGCTTCATTGGCGATAGCACCAACGATATTTCCTGGTTTGACCCCGTGGCTTTTACCAACTTCGATACGAAAGCGTTCAGTTCCTGGTTGGGGTTCGGATGATCGACGTCGCGATACAGCTGGCTTTTCTCTTGGTGGGCGATTACTCTCAGATGAATCTTTCCCTCTGGATTTTGGTCCGCGCGATTTTTCCGGTTTGGGTTTAAGTAATAACGAGCGTCCCCCTTGTAACAGTTTGGCCAGTGCGGCTGCGATCTCTATGGCTGGAATGTTATGCTCAAGTTGATATTGTTCGAGTAGATTTTGATAGAATTCTAATTCTTCGCTACCCAGAGTATCTGTGATTCGTTGTGAAAATTGAGCAATCCGCTTGTCATTAATGACTTCGGTGGAGGGTAACTCCATCATTTCGATGCTTTTTCGAGTGGCTCGTTCTATCAGTTTTAGCATTCGCTTCTCACGTGGAGCAACGAACAGGATTGCTTCGCCACTTCTACCTGCACGACCGGTACGACCAATTCTATGGATATAGGCTTCGGGATCATAAGGTATGTCGTAATTCACAACATGGCTGATGCGATTCACATCCAGACCACGGGCTGCGACATCGGTCGCAACAAGAATGTCCAATGAACCGGATTTTAATTTTTCTACTGTTTGTTCGCGTTGCTTCTGGGCAATATCTCCGTTTAGCGGAGCAGTGGCATAGCCTCTGGCCGCCAGTTTTTCGGCCAATTCCGTGGTTGCGGTTTTAGTCCGCACGAAAACAATCATGCCATCAAATGTTTCTGCTTCCAGAATTCGAGTCAAGGCATCCAGCTTATGAACTCCACTAACCATCCAGTATCTCTGACGGATGGTTTCCGCTGTACTGGTCTTAACCTTGATGGTAATGGTTTTTGGTTCCTTTAAGTGTTTTCCGGCGATTTTTCGAATCGCATCCGGCATGGTTGCGGAAAACAGGCCAGTTTGCCGGGTTGACGGTGTCTGTTCCAGAATCCATTCCACATCATCGATAAATCCCATACGCAGCATTTCATCAGCCTCATCGAGGATCAGGCAGGTTAATGAGTCCAAAACCAAAGTTCCTCTACGCATGTGGTCCATTACCCGGCCCGGTGTTCCAACGACAACATGTACGCCTCTTTTTAGCTGGCGAATCTGGGTTCGATAGTCCTGGCCGCCATAGATTGGAAGAACATGGAATTTTTTCATCTTTGCTGCGTAATGCTGGAATGCTTCGGCAACCTGTATCGCTAATTCACGAGTTGGAGTCAGAACGAGAACCTGAGGTTTGGTTTTATTTAGATCGATGCGGGACAACAAAGGGCAGGCGAATGCGGCGGTTTTTCCTGTACCTGTCTGGGCTTGCCCGAGAACATCTTCACCGGCGAGTAGATGCGGAATCGCTTCTGCCTGTATAGGGGTGGGTGTTTCATAGCCTGCGGCGGTAATGGCATTCAATACGGCTGGGCTAAGTGCCAGATCGCTAAACGTCAATGGGGATGAATCATTAGAAGGCATGAGGTGCTCCGTAGCATGGAATCGGGTTTAGGCTATAGTTAAGTATAAATGGAAATACCGTAACTGTAGCAGACTCTATTTGGAGACACTGTTCCGATGGGTGTTTCCTGGATACAGGCAAAAATTAGATTTTTTCCCTTTGCTTGTAGCCATAATAATGCCAATACCTCCGGTACTGGTTTCACCGCCGCTTAGTTTGTATGCGAACATGGTTGGGGGGCGCGTATTATAATGGTTTAGCCCGGTTACTTACAGTATTGTTAGGTTTTCTCGCAGTTTTACAGTTTGTTGTGCCCAGTGTTTGGTTTTCATAACAGAATGGGTGTAATACATTTGATCTGGGTTGTTGGCAATTAACCAGAACTTTTTCGCTTAGCCTGGCGGGTGGTTAGAATGCAGGCCACTGATTGTTCGGGAAGTCCGCGTCGATTTTTGTTTCGCAGCAGTGTCGCTGTTGAAAATGCACAACAATCAATGAATTTCGTCCTCGGAAAAATATTGATTGAATTGCTGGCTCAAGGCTATTTTTTGTCATGACTTCAATTTTTAGACAGCCGTTTACCGGCTAATTTGCCTAAGCGGTTCAATTCGTCTTCCATTTGATGTTGAAGAACTTCCATTTCCAGCTCATCTAAATCCTTGTTCGCGTAACAGGGTTCCCCAATTGCCACGACAATTTTTGCGAAAGGCTTGGGAACTATAAGGCTATCCCAGGTTTTCAGGGTCCAAAAACGATCTGCGGCATAGGCGAGGGGCAACATAGGGGCATCGGTCATCCGAGACAGATTTACCCAGCCTTGCTTAAATTGAAACGCCGGACCCCGAGGACCGTCCGGAGTCGAGGCAACAGATAGTTTTTCACGTTTAACAGCCAGATATATATCCCGTAAGCTTTGCGCGCCAGTGGAACTCGATGATCCGCGGATATAACGCACTCCCATCCAGTGGAAAAGTTTTGCGCCAATTTCTCCGTCTTGAGAAGGACTAATCAGAAAAGCAAGATCAAGGTCACGATGAATTAAATTGACAAGAAATTTAACGCAGAATCCGATGCGCTGATGCCAGTAACAGGGTAAAAATACTTTTTTTTCAGCCAGTAGTTGATCAATATGTGAGTGTCCAATGACGTCTTCAATTCGGTAGCTACGCATTAATGCCTGGTATGCGATATAAATTAAATAAGCACTCAAATTTTTGGCATATTGCTGTACCCGAGTTATCCAATTTTCCATTAGTACTTATTCAACAAATAGAGCGTTTGATTTGTAAGGCGCTGATTAGCAAAATAGAGTAGCGATGTTTATTTTTTTTGATAAAACCAAATAACCGATTGTCAGTAGTCGGCAAGACAATAGTGGTTATCGACTACCCGATTGTTTTTTCTTTTCCAATTCAACGGCGAGTTGTTTAACAGTAGGATATTCGAATAAATCAGTTAGATCCAGCATTCCGGGAAAACAGCTTTCAATCTGTTCGTGTATTTGAGTAAGCTTCATGGAAGAGGCCCCAATCTCGAATAAATTGTCATCCAGGCCAATATTTCTATCATCGATTGCAGAGTTACAGATGCTCAAAAGTACCTGCTCGATATCAGCGCCTGTTTCCATAGTTACCACGCCAGGGGTCAGGCAGGCGTTTAGTTCATCAATAATCGGTTTGAAATCACCACATATATATTGATCTGCGAGTAAATACCTTTGAATTTTTCCACTTGTTGTTTTTGGCATGGCTCGAACGGGTACCACCTGATTTACATCAATTCCTGCGCTCCGAGCCAGAATCTGTTTTACTTGTTTTATATAAGGAATAAAATCTTCCATTGATCCACGAAATAACACAAAAACGACCAGCAATTCTCCTTCATCTGATGCGCTTTGCACGCCAAGTGTCACGACTTTACCAAGTTCCAGTCCAGGTATCTTACTACAAATATTTTCCAGGTCATGGGGGTGATAGTTTTGCCCATTAATAATAATCAAATCTTTTTCTCGGCCCGCTATCAAAAGTTGGTTCTGGTTAAAAAAACCAAGATCTCCGGTGTCCAGCCAGCCATCTATATTAAATGTCTGTAAATTTAATGCTTCATCACCGTAGTAACCACTGGTTACATTTTCTCCCCGGATTAAAATATGACCAATTTTATTTTCAGGTAATGGTGCGCCGTCGCTGCTGGCAACTCTGATTTCGCAATCCTGGATCGATGATCCAAGTCTGACCAACTCCAGGCAGTCCGGAGTCATTTCTGGTTGTAATTCGACGGATTGGCCCAGACCCAAAGATGTACGCTTTGCAAAGACACTGGATATCGTATCATCCGGTTGAGGGAAGCTGACCGCCAGACTGGCTTCGGCCAGTCCATATACTGGAAACATTGCGTTATCCGAATAGCCAAATGGTGATAGAGTGTTAGCGAAATTTCGGCAAATTTCTGCCGAAACTGGTTCAGCGCCGTTAAAAATCAAACGAACAGAGGAAAGATCCAATTCACCTGGTTTTGCCTTGAATCGTCTTAATAAGTGTGTATAACCAAAATTTGGCGAAGATGTAATAGTGACTCGTTTTTCGGTAACTTTCTGTAACCAGAGCATCGGTCGGCGAACAAACAGCTCGGTAGGCATAAGGTATATTGGTGCATTGCCAACCAGGGGTGCAAGAAGAAAGCCGATGATTCCCATATCGTGCGTTAATGGCATCCAACTGAGGCTGATGTCATCATCGCGAAAATTCATGCCTTGTAGAATGGCACGTACATTACTCATCACGTTTCTATGAGATAGCACAACGCCTTTGGGGTACCCTGTTGATCCCGATGAAAATTGTATAAATGCTGTATTTTCTGGTTCCACCGGATAGACAATTCCATCCGTAGTTAAATTTGTGTGTTCTACCACTACAATGGTCTGCGAGCGAATAGACTGATATTCTTTCTCCAGCCCATTGATAATAGAGTATTTTTCCAAACGTTTAAGGTTATGTTCCGTGGTGTACAATATCGGCCGATTTAATTTTCGAAACACATTGATCAATTTTTGATAGTGCATATCGCTGGCGCCGATCGCCAAGGGTACCGCAACAATATTGCCGAAAATTGCTGCCCAGAATGCTTCAACAAATTGTTCGTTGTTATCCACGAACAAAATTATTTCTGATCCTGAGGAAACTTGCTGTTTTTGGAAATAACCCAATAATCTGATTGCGCGGGCCTGCAAATCCTTATTGCTAATGATCGTTTCGTCATCTTTTCCATTAATATAGGTGATCGATTTGTTATCCGAGGCGGTACTCTGCAATGCTTGTACAAGGGTTTTTGCTGCAATATTGTTCATCGAATATCGGACTTGGTTAATTTAGTTTTGCCAAACTCAGGTTTTAGGCAGTTTTAGCTACATTGTTGGATAGAATCATGGTACACAAAATCACGTGGTTTGCAGTGCTGTTTCATACTTGATTTTAGTACCGAATAAAGGTTGGCTGTATGCCAATAGGCGCTTGCATCTTGAAATCGGGTTCCAACAGGAAATCATGAACTGGCCATTTTAGCCGACCGACTTTCACAGATACAGGTCAAAAAGCCACTTTGTAGGCAGTGGTCGATAACAAACCTGTATGTTTGTGTCGCCGACAGTCAAGGCACCACTGTGTTTATCACCACAATTAAATCTGTGTAGTGTCCACTGGTCTATATCTCCGCAACAACTCGGCAGAGATAATATATCTGGCGTGGGTTGGATAGAAAATTCACAGCGATGCATTCCCAGGGACAAGCCGCGACCACATGCTTTTGATATGGCCTCTTTTAGTGTCCAGAAAGCAAAAAATGCCTGTTCTTGATCGGTTTTTGCCAGGTTATGCCAATAGAGCTTTTCTGATTCGGAAAAACAACGATCCACCATACCTGGCAGGTTGTGTACGGGTCGCCAGCATTCCACATCAACGCCTAACTTACAATCCGATCCGACTGTAATCGCTAATTGTTTTTTACTATGCGAAATATTAAATACTAACCCTAGATCAGGCTGATTACCGTATAGTCTTGGTTTGCCGTGATCGCCGATTGTAAAACGGATTGATGTCGGTGGTACAGATCGATAATAGGCGAGCAGTAATTTCAGCCATCCTCTGCATGCGACAAAACCCATTTTTAATTCGTGAGTTCGAAAGCGCAATGCCCGACCCTGCTCATCCTCATCAAGTATGGTCCACAATCCCTCATACTCACGCTTACTGATGTCTATGCCACATAGCCACAAATGCACAGACTTCGAAGAAAAATTAGTATCAAACTTCTGTTTGTGACTGGAGTTGAATTCCAGCATAGAATGAATATTTGGCTTATGATTACAGTGAGTAGCAGGAAATCTGACTCATCAGCCTTGAATCACGTACCGCAATATCCCGACAACTTGTTCCGGTGTTTCCGCAACCGCCAATGCTGCCGCATCGACTTCTTTCAAGGCATGAGTCAGGCCTGGGTCATGCAGGGTGATGATGGGTTTACCCAATGCAGCAGCATAGCCAGCATCGAAAGCAGCATTCCATTGTTTGTATTTGTCACCAAAGCGCACTACCACTACATCTGCTTTATCAATCAAGGTTCTGGTTCTAATCGAGTTGATTTTAGAAGCTTTATGGTCTTTCCAAAATGCCAGATCTTCTTTTCCCAAAATGTTTTCACCACAATCATCGCTGGATTCATGGTCGGTAACGGGTGAAAAAAAGCTTATATCCAAGCCTAGCTGCTGAGTGCCTGCTTCTATTTTTTGACGCCAATCTGAATGTATTTCACCTGACAGATAGGTTTTCCAGTTCATGTATTTCTCCAGTTAGTCATAGTTGATAATGGCATTAAATTCCGATTTAAACAGCCTGTTTTCGATGTCTGAATAGCCTTTCTGCAGCTAAAAAGAAAAAAGCGCCTGTCTGTGACATTCGGGTCTGATTTCACTTTTTTGAGTTTGTATCCGCAATATTGTTTGTTTCGTAATGGATTCTATATATTGCCCCCCGTTTGTCGTCCGAAATCAGTAAGCTGCCGTCCTTGAGCTGCAGAACATCCACAGGTCGTCCGAGAGTACGTCCGCTGGGATCAAGCCAACCGTCCGCGAATACGCTGGAAGATGCCGGCAGGTTATTCTTGAATTTTACTAATATAACTCGATAGCCCCGTGGTTTTTTTCGGTTCCATGAGCCATGTTGAGCAACGAACAGCTGATTTTTATAGTTTTCCGGGAATTGGTTGCCGGTATAAAATCGCATGCCTAAAGGTGTCACGTGGGCCGGATAATTCCAGGCGGGTATCTGATAATTTGTACACGAGTCATCGCCGCCAAACTGTGGATCCAGTACCTTGTTTCCATGACAAAAAGGATAACCAAAATGCAAGCCGGGTTTCGCCGCATGATTCAGTTCGTCTGGTGGTATGTCGTCACCCATCATGTCACGCCCATTGTCGTTAAAGTACAGATGTTTAGTTATTGGATGCCAATCGAATCCTACGCTGTTTCTCACGCCACGGGCATAGATTGCATAATCGCTTCCGTCTGTATTGATTCGAACAATGGTTGCAAAAATTTCTTTTGCAGACCGACAAACATTACACGGCGCACCGACTGGAAGATATAGCTTCCCATCAGGTCCCTGGCGAAGATATTTCCACCCGTGATGGATTTTTGTAGGTAACCAGTCAAAGATTACTTCAGCGTCCGGTGGATTTTCCAATTGGGATGCAATTTTACTAAATCGAATTAAACGAGATACCTCAGCGACATATAAATCACCTGAGATAACTTCAACCCCATTTGGCATGGTTAAGCCAGATGCAATTGTAACGACCTTGTCGGCTTTTCCATCATTATTAAGGTCGGGCAGCGCGTAGACTTTACCTTCAGTTCGAGTACCCACATATACGGTACCGTCATTTCCCAGGGCCATAGAGCGTGCATTAGGCACGGAGTCTGAAAAATAATCGATGTGGAAGCCCTCTGGCACCTGAATTTTGTCGAGTACAGCCTGATTTGCGCTTGCTGTGGATAGACCAGTAAAGGCGGTCAATATTATCAAAATAGAAACTGGATATTGGCGTGTCCGCTTTGGATTCATTTGAGCAGTCTCCACTTGTTTTAAAATTGATAGTTTAATAAAACTCAAGCTCTTTCAGAGCTACAGGGTTGAGTAACATTATAATTAGCCAATATGTTACAGGAATACTCGCAGTCGAGGTTCAATAAATCCAGATTCGTAACTTATATGGTTCGCCTCGCGTATTGCAAGAAAAATATGATGTGAGATAAGGAGGCAATCATATTTGTCTATATGGATCACTAAATATGAACTCCTCTCCATGTCCAAACTGGCAAGATTCGACTACGAAGGATCACCTTCGATCAGACCACCAAAATCGTCACACCTTTTGCTTACGCGAAAGCTGCGCCTCTTTCGTCGGCAGTTGAGCGCAAGTGTTATTTGCGGCATTCGGTATAAACAGCGACAATAGGATCCTACACAGTAAATTGCGAGGTTGGGATGTAAGCTATTGATTGTTCAGAAAGTGTGAAACCATCCGGCTAATCTCTGCTGCAATTTTTCTGTTGAAGAGGCTAAAACGATCAATGACATACATTCTCAGAGGGTTGCGTACTGAATCGTTATTTTTTGAAAAGCTATCTTTGAGTCAGTGTTGCAGGATAATTGTTAGTAAAACCATTGGTTATAAGGAGCGAGGATTCAATAATATACGAATCTTGACTTGTCTTATTGTCCGTCT